>JBOHHF010000411.1:0-1330 GCA_050700495.1 Pseudonocardiaceae bacterium | reverse complement strand
GACCGGCACAGCGCCGGCATATCCGCCAGGCCATCGCGATCTACCGGGCGTTGCTGGCCGCCGGCGTCATCGAGCGGCTGGCCATCCCAGATGAGGATGGCCGCACTGTGCGGCTCACCGGTGACCTGCAGCTCGACTTCGCGCTTAATCAGGCGCTGTCGCTGTTCGCGCTGGCCGCGATCGAGCTGCTCGATCAGGACTCGCCGGACTACCCGTTGGATGTGCTGTCGGTCCTCGAGGCCACGTTGGACGATCCGCGCCAGGTCCTCAGCGCACAACTGTCCAAGGCCAAGGGGGAGGCCGTGGCGGCGATGAAGGCCGAGGGCATCGAGTACGAGGAGCGGATGCGGCTGCTGGAGGACGTCACCTACCCGATGCCGCTGACCGAGCTGCTGAACGGCGCCCTGGACACCTACCGGCGGGGCCACCCGTGGGTAGCCGACCACCGGTTGTCTCCCAAGTCGGTGGCTCGCGACCTCGCCGAGCGGGCCATGACCTTTACCGAGTACGTCGGGTTCTACGGACTGGCCCGCTCCGAGGGGTTGGTGTTGCGCTACCTGGCCGACGCCTACCAGGCGCTGCGCCGCACGGTGCCCGAGGACGCCAAGACCGATGGGCTGCGGGACCTGCAGGAGTGGCTCGGAGAGCTGGTCCGCCAGGTTGATTCGAGCCTGCTGGACGAGTGGGAACGGCTGCGCAACCCCGAGGCGGCCGGCCCCGATTCGCCCAACTTCGAGGCACACGGTGCGCCATCGGCGCCGGTGGACCAGCGCCCACCGCCGGTGACGGCCAACACGCGAGCCTTCCGGGTATTGGTTCGCAACGCGCTGTTCCGCCGGGTGGAACTCGCTGCTCGCCGGCACTGGGAGGAGCTCGGGGAGCTGGATTCCGATGCCGGATGGGACGCGGAAGCCTGGCGACAGGCCGTGACACCCTACTTCGAAGATCATGAGGAGATCGGCACCGGTGCTGACGCCCGTGGCCCGCACCTACTCATCATCGATCATCAGCCCGGCCGGTGGGCCGTGCGGCAGATCCTGGACGATCCGGCCGGGCACCACGACTGGAGCATCAACGCTGAGGTCGATCTGGTGGCTTCCGACGAGTCCGGGACCGCGGTGCTGCGGGTGACAGCGGTCGGCCGACTCTAGACCCGAGCAGCTACCGGGACCCGAGCAGCTACAGGCGCTGCAGGCCGTTGAGCACCCGCTGCATCAGGGCGACGTCTGGTGCGGCATCAGCCGCGCCCACTGTGCGGTGTATCGCGACGCTACCCGTCGCAGCCAGGTCTCCCAGCAGTACTCGGGCCACTCCGAGGGGCACCGACAAC
>JBOHHF010000410.1:0-28586 GCA_050700495.1 Pseudonocardiaceae bacterium | reverse complement strand
CCAGGGGCCCCGCCGCACCAATGCGGTCCGCAAGCCGGCGTTGTGGGCCGGCACGATGTCGTGATCGCGATGGTCGCCCACGTACACGATCTCGTGTGGCTCACCGGGAGCGAGGCCGATCACGTGGCGAAAGAACACCGGCTCAGGTTTGGCCACACCCCACTCGCCAGAGGTGACGATGGCGTCAGCCGGAAGACCAAGCCCACGCAACAGATCTGCGGCCCGTGCGGTCTGGTTTCCCGCGATTCCTACCCAGATCCCAGCCTCGCGTAATGCCTGTAATCCCGTGCGCACGTCAGGGTAGAGGTCGTGTTCGTGAATCTGCTCTCCTACTCCGGCCTCCTCGCGACGCTGACGCTCCACGGCAAGATCGAACCCTGGCCAGAAGTACTGGAATGTCTCCGCGTTGTTGCGGCCGACGGCCGTGACCGCACCCAGCACAGCGGAGAATGTGTGCCGGGGAACACCAATCCAGTCAGCCCATCGCCCCCATTCTCGCGTGTCGTCCAAGAGGGTTTCGCCCACATCGAAGACTACGGATCGGATCATGAACACTTCCGGAGGTGTCACTGGTTCCCCATGGAGTATGCTGCGTCTGTCTCACCGCGCGGACTGCCGAGACGGTGCAGATATGAGGCCGTCTATCAACAGCCGCGTTGGTTCCCCGAAGGCAGCACGTGCAGTCAGGTGGAGACGTGCCACCTCCTCTGCAATGCGTACTCAGCGAGCCGTCTGGTCCCGGAGAGGGCGGCCTCTGCCCGGGGCTAGACGACTAGGCTAGAACTGGCCTCATGGTCAAGGCGAGGAATCAGTGAGAGGCCGCAGCGAGATGGCGTGCAGTCGCGCGACAGCTCAGTAAAGACCGGCATACGACCGAGTCTGACGTCGCCGCAGTGCTCGACGTGTCACCGCAGCGAGTGAGCCAGCTCCTCAACCCTTGAGAGCACCGTATTGAGGGTGCAGAAGGGCCGCAGCTTTCCGTTACCAGGATCAGACGACCCTCCCACCCGTGGTCTCACGTCGTGCGGCCGCGGGGTCTCGTCGGGGCGGCGCCACAGCAACGTATCTCGAACGGGCCACCCTCGCGGGTGCGGACGTGCACGTCAGGACAGGTGCCGATGCCGAGCCCATCGCACTCGATGACGACCGCTTCATGCCGCCGTCGAGCACGTCGATGCCCGTACTGCGAGTCGGGGCATTTGTCCCGATTCTGAGCGTAACCCGCAGAGAGGCTTGATCGACCGCACGGGCCCGCGCGCGGGGCGCGTCGGCCGGGCGCCGGCGCTCGTACCATGAAGGGGCCACCCGAGCTAAGGACCGACCATGCCCCAGCTGCGATCCCGTACTACGACCCACGGCCGGAACATGGCCGGGGCCCGCGCCCTCTGGCGCGCCACCGGCATGACCGACGACGACTTCGGCAAGCCGATCGTGGCCGTCGCGAACAGCTTCACCCAGTTCGTGCCGGGCCACGTGCACTTGCGCGACATGGGCAAGCTGGTCGCGGACGAGATCGCCGTGGCGGGTGGCGTGGGCCGGGAGTTCAACACGATCGCAGTCGACGACGGGATCGCGATGGGCCACGGCGGGATGTTCTACAGCCTGCCGAGCCGGGAGCTGATCGCGGACTCGGTGGAGTACATGGTCCAGGCGCACCAGGCGGACGCCCTCGTCTGCATCAGCAACTGCGACAAGATCACCCCCGGCATGCTCATCGCCACGATGCGGCTGAACATCCCGACCGTCTTCATCTCCGGCGGCGCGATGGAGGCCGGCAAAGCGATCGTCCGCGACGGGGTGGCCCGGCCGAAGTTGGACCTGATCTCCGCGATGACAGCGTCCGCCGACGACTCGGTATCCGACGAGGACCTGTCGGACATCGAGCGCTCTGCCTGCCCGACGTGCGGATCCTGCTCCGGCATGTTCACCGCCAACTCGATGAACTGCCTCACCGAGGCGCTCGGGCTCTCCCTGCCGGGCAACGGCTCGACGCTGGCCACGAGCGCCGCGCGCCGGGACCTGTTCCTGGAGGCCGGGAGGGTCGTCGTCGAGCTCTGCCGGCGCTACTACGGCGAGGACGACCACTCGGTGCTGCCGCGCGCGATCGCGACCCGCGAGGCGTTCTCCAACGCCATGCGGCTCGACATCGCGATGGGCGGCTCGACGAACACCGTCCTGCACCTGCTCGCGACGGCCATCGAGGGCGAGGTCGACTTCGACCTCGCTGACATCGACCGGCTCTCCCGGTCGACCCCGTGCATCTGCAAGGTCGCGCCCAGCACGCCGCTGTACCACATGGAAGACGTCCACCGGGCAGGCGGAATCCCTCGGATCCTCTCCGAGCTGCACCGCGGCGGCCTGCTGGAGCGCGAGGTGCACACCGTGCACTCCCCCGACCTGGACTCCTGGCTCGCCGCCTGGGACATCGGCCGCGCCGAGCCGCGGGCCGAGGCCCTCGAGCTCTTCGCCGCAGCGCCGGGCGGCGTGCGCACCGTGGAGGCGTTCAGCTCGACCGTCACCTGGGCGACGCTGGACACCGACGCCGCCGGCGGCTGCGTCCGCGACATCGAGCACGCATACAGCAAGGACGGCGGGCTGGCCGTGCTCTACGGCAACCTCGCCCCCGACGGGTGTGTCGTCAAGACCGCGGGCGTGGTGCTGGAGCAGCTGTACTTCAAGGGCCCCGCCAAGGTGACAGAGAGCCAGGAGGACGCGGTCCGCGCGATCCTGGCCGGGGACATCGTCGCCGGTGACGTGGTGATCGTGCGGTACGAGGGACCCAAGGGCGGGCCGGGCATGCAGGAGATGCTCTACCCGACGAGCTTCCTCAAAGGCCGCGGCCTCGGTACGAAGTGCGCGCTCATCACCGATGGCCGGTTCTCCGGCGGCACGAGCGGCCTGTCCATCGGGCACGTCTCCCCGGAGGCGGCGCGCGGCGGCACGATCGGGCTCATCGAGGACGGCGACCTCATCGAGATCGACATCGCGGGCCGAGCTATCGCGCTGCTCGTCAACGACGACGAGCTCGAGGTGCGCCGCAAGGCCCGCGACGCCCACGGCTGGGCGCCCGCCGCGCGCGAGCGCCCGATCTCCGCGGCCCTGCGCGTCTATGCCGCGCTGGCCCTGTCCGCGGACAAGGGCGCCGCCCGCGAGGTCCCCGAGCTCTGACCCGCGCCCCTCCCGACTCATTAGCAGGCGGCCTCAAACTGCGGGCCGTCGGCTCCGATCCCCCGGTGAACAGCTGCCGGCAGTGGCGATACCAGTCGCTGGTGAAGCGCTCGTCGGGATCCCGCAGTCGTTTCTCCCGCAGGAAGTCCAGGAACCGCGGGTGCGCGGCGAGCACCTGCTCAGCGGTGGCGTACCGGTGGTAGGTGAGGTAGTAAGTCCCGCCGAAACACAGAGCCACATCGATCAGGCCGCGGAACGTCGTAGCCGCGTCGGCCACCCCTTCCGAGGTATGCAGAACGTGCAGGTTGAGCACCACACACGCCTGATCCTCGCCGGCCCACGGCAGAAATGTCTCGTCGTCGCGCTCGATGAGCCGGACCGTCCCATAGATCAGATCGGCTCGGCGGGCGCGCAGCTCGCCGGCCAGCGCAACGAAGAAAGGCTCGAACAGCGCTCGCGGCACCGTACTCGCCGACCACCAGCCCGAACAGCTCGGAATTCTCCGTCCGGTTACAGCGCACCAGCGTGCCGTCGGGCCGGAGCACGGCTGGCACGCCTGTAGTTCGGCGACGAGGGCGGGCCACTGGATGCCGGCCTCGACCTCCACCAGGCCGCGGCCGCGGTCCAGGTGCAGCACGCGGTCCATGGCGGTGTTGTCCAGGAGCAACCCGCCGTGGGCGAACTGCTGCCCGCCCATCGCGTGGCGGCCGCCCGCGACCATGACGGGCAGGCTACGGGCCCCCGCCTCGGCGAGTCCGGCGTGCAGCGTCTCCAGCGAGTCCACGACTCGGATCTCGGCGGGACGGGTCGGGTTCAGCATGCTGTGCACGTCGTTGACAATCATGTCTATCAGCGTGCCGACGACGGTCAGCGCCAGTCACCCGCACAAGCACCTGGCCCGTATGCGTAGAACTACGCGAGAAATCGCCGACAGGCCAGATCCGTCGGAACTTGAGCCAGCTCGTCACGCGTACGCTCCGCGTCAAGGGCACCCGACTGGCGCCCGTCGGGGATGGGCCGCCACTCGGTTGATCCAAACAGATCGGTGACCTGCTGCTCGGCGTGCTCCAAGTCGAACGGGTCAAGGCTGTCGTTGACCACGCGCACGATCTGCGGGGACGCGAGAAGCAGGAACAGCTCGGCCTTTGTCTGTCTGGGCGCCTTATACGCGGCCAGCACCTCCAGGAGCTCCCAACGGGCCTCGACGCCGTCCGGGTCGATGAAGGCGAACGTCGGTGACCGTCGGTATCGCGCGATGGTAGCCAGCGCCGACTGCAGGGCGTCGTGCACATTACCGGAGTGCACTACCACGTCACGGTCCGGGAACTCGGCCCGGAAGGCATCCTGAAGGCTTTGCTCACAACACTCGTCAACTGCAGCCGAATACTGCGGTTGCTCCCCCCCGGTTGTCCAGAGGCCAGCGGGGACGCGCGAGTGGCAGGGCGTCCCACGTCCGACCTGCTAGGTCCCGGCCACCCGCTTTCGGCGTACGTCCGCCCCACTGCTTGAAGAAGAACGCCACTTCCACTTCCACTTCCGCTTCCGCGCATGCGTCTCGCAGATCCGCCACCCATGAAGCGTCCACGGGCCGGGCCCGGTGACCGCTCTCCCCGCCTGTGATCAGCCAATCCACGCCCTCGAGGTCCAGGCTCGGCAGCGGGCCAAGCAGCGGCTCAGCGGAGATGAAGCGCACAGCCGCCGGCACGCGGCGAAGGTCGGCAACCCGGCGCACATGGTCGTCGTCCTCCACGCTCACGCCCATCCACACATTCTTCGGCCAGGGCAGCCGACCAAGATCTTCCGCAGCACCTGGCACATGAGGTCATAGCTCGTCTGAAGCACGCTCGGGCTCATGGCAGCCTCATTGGTTCATTCGTCTGCTGCCTTGACATGCTCGTTCCGGTTGTGTTCTCCTCGATCGGGCTGCGTAGAACCGCACTGTGACGCGGTTCCCCTTTCATTGGCTTCAACGCTCCAGACAGGCGCGTTCCTCTGTTCGTCTGACCGGGTGGCATCCCAGGGCCGGGGCGTGCTGTCTTGAAACACTGCCGGAGAGAGCGCCCGCCTTCGTGGAGTTCTCTCCGGGCGAGATAGGCGCCACGACCGCGCAGACGGCTCGGACATCCCGGCCCTGGGAGCCAAGACGTCACGCTAGGCTGCACGCGAAGGCATCAAGAAATTTACTTGAGTTTTCCTAGAAGCAGGGTGAGGCGCTTCGACCAGCCTGATAGAGCTGCTGGAGCATCGTGTGTTGTCAGCAAACCTGAGCAACTATCTACGGGAGGCAATGGTCGTGCGGCTAACGTTCCTCGGCAAAAGCACGCAGGGTGGAGGGTCGCCAACCCTGTTCGCGACCGACCGTGACACCTACATTGTGCAGGGCTGCTGCGAGTACCTGGCCACGACATCAGCGTCGAAATCCCCATGAAGCTCCTCAGGTATTTGAAGTGCAACACCGAGCTCGCGGCGGCGTTGCATACCACGGACCACGGTACGTACGTCTTGTCAGGGGCAGCGGTGACCGATGCCGAGGCGCTGGCGCAGATGGACATCCCAGGTCACGAGACGTGCATCGAAGTCGGCAAGGTTCGAGAAGGTGGTGCTGATGAAACTGCTGCAAGGCGAAGCGTTTGACAATCTCTTTCGTACTTTCAACCGCACAGCGTTTCACTTGGAATTGAAGGATTCATACCACGTCCCCGAAGAGGCCAGCCCCTTCGAGCTATTCATGACAGGAAAGCCTGACGACTTCTCCTGGCATCAACCATGGCTAAGACTGGTCCGTGAGGCGACCCACGAGGGCAAGAGCATCACGCGAGTGCGTGTCGTGACGGTTCCACACTGTGATTACACTCGCTGGGGTTTGACCGTGGCACCATTGAACATCGAGGCCGGAGAAGATCTTCGATGGCTACCTCGGCATCTCGCCAGCGGGATTGATTTTCCCGCAGAAGATTATTGGCTGTTCAACGACAAGCGGGTCGTGTTCACCGTCTTCGCCGAGAATGGCCACTTCGCGGGCGGTGCGGAGGTGTCCGACCCGGAGATCGCCGAACAGTGCCGCAAGGTCCACGAACAGGTGTGGGCTCTGGCGGTCCCACACGATGAGTACACCTCGATCTAGCGCGGTATCCGTTGTCCAATGCGGTTCACCAGGCCAGGGAAACTCTTGGATACAGACTCCGCGACCTACGCAAAGACGCTGGGCTGACCGGTCGAGGACTGGCGACGCTGGCCGGTTGGAATAGTTCCAAGATATCCAAGATCGAGTACGGCAAGCAGACGCCGACAGAAGACGATATTCGGGTTTGGTGCCACCACTGCCAGGCGCACGATCAGATACCGGATCTGATCGCCACCGTTCGCAACATCGAAGCGATGTATACAGAGTGACGCTGCGCGCTCCGAGTGGGCACCAAAAGGCGTCAACAAGCTTCAATCTCACTCGAATCCCAAACTGGATTGTTTCGTTGGTATGAGCCGGCCTTGGTACCCGGCATTCTGCACACCGCCGAGTACGCAACAGCCGTGATGGCGCGGTTATCGCCCTCTACCAGACCCCCGACGACCTGACGGATGGGGTTGCAGCACGCATGGAACGACAACAGATTCTCTATAAAGGAAATCATCGATTTCACTTTATTCTCGCCCAGCAAGCCCTCTTAACAATCGTGGGTGACACCCAGGTCGCGCTCGGCCAACTTGACCGTCTGCTCAATTTTTTGCCACTACCCCGCGTGCGACTTGGCATCATTTCAGCCACCGCCAACTACCAGGTGCCGACCAACCAATTCCGCAACGGTAGAGATCTATCTGTACGACCTACTGCCGACGTGGCGAGTGATCGCATTGGATGAGACGTTGTTCGTCTCGGCGTTCGGGCAAGACGCCGAGGGGCGCACCTCTCCCATGTACCAGATCTGCAGTACTGCATACGGCGGGTCCCTGTACGGCGGCTTTCGCCGGTTCTCGGTGAGCTGCAACGCACCGCGCGGCGGGTCGTTCAAGGCTGACCGGGTGGGTATTGAGACGGAGCTGAAGACGCGGGTACACGACATCGACCGGGTTCGAGGATTGCTGCGCCAGCGCGCGGCCGAGCAGAACAGCATGTACGCCGACAGCTACTTCGACACCCCGGACCTCGCGTTGACCCACAACGGGTGCGAGCTGCGGGTGCGGGAGGTGCATACCGACGACGACGCGGCGGTGACGCTGCTGACCTACAAGGGTGCCCCGGTGCACGCGGCCAGCAGATCCAAACCCGAAACCGAGACAACCGTCGGTGACGCCGACGCGCTGCGGGCTGTCCTCGCCGCGCTGGGGTTCGAAGTGCTCATCGCCTTCGAGAAGCGCTGCTCCAACTATCGATTCACTGCCGCAGGTCAGCCCCTCCTCGCCACCCTCGTCTACGTGCCCGAACTTGAGGAAACATTCCTTGAAATCGAAACGATAGTGGACTTCGAAACCGACGTCGGCCCAGCGCTGGAGGTCATCCGCCAGGTGATGGGCCAGCTTGAGCTCGACCGGAATGACGAGACCACCGAGGCATACACCGAAGCCGTGGCAGCTCACAGAAACAAGCCGTAGGTTGTCCACGTCGAAGCTGACGTGCGGCCAAGCCGCGTGTAGACCGAGGTGCAGGCGCTGCACGTAGCCGCGCCGGTGCCAGGTCTCCACGGTCACCTTGGAACCGATCTCGGGCAAATTCGCCTGGTTGATCAGCTGAACGTTGTAGCCCTCGAGATGCTCCATGATAGAGGTGCCGAACCAGCTGAAGGCCTTGGACAGGACACATCCGTCGCCGAGGCGAGCGTCCCACCGGGCCGATCAAGCGCCGGAATCGTCACATACATGACCACCACCCGTGTACGACCAACAGCCGCATACGGAGCCGCTACAATCCTTCGCACAGGCGTTGATCCGGCCATCACCGGGGAGCTTCCGGAAGAACGGGCATGCCGGGTGGCTTGCCCTAATAGAACCGGACGTCGGCCGCACGTCATGGCGGCAGAATGAGCGGCGCCCAGAGTCTTGGGCGCAAGCGGGGTGGTACCGCGGAGTCCGGGCTCCAATGCCCGGTGCTTCGTCCCCGCGTGGGCAGCCCGATCGCTGCCCGTGCGAGAGCGACGGAGCTAGGAGCACGTGGAGATGGCGCAGAACGAGCCGGTGAAGTCCCCGTTCACGGCGTTGCCGGCCAAAGTCGACCTGGGCGAGCTGGATCGCCGGGTCATCAAGTGGTGGCAGGCCAACGACGTATTCGCACGCAGCCTGGAGCGGACCGCCGACGGGCCTTCCTGGGTGTTCTACGAGGGGCCGCCGACCGCGAACGGCGCCCCGGGGACGCACCACGTCGAGGCCCGCGTGTTCAAGGATGTCTTCCCGCGCTACAAGACGATGAAGGGCTACTCGGTCCCCCGCCGCGCTGGTTGGGACTGCCACGGCCTGCCGGTGGAGCTGGCCGTGGAGAAGGAGCTTGGGCTCAGCGGCAAGCCCGACATCGAGAAGATCGGCATCGCTGAGTTCAACGCCCGGTGCCGCGAGTCGGTGCTGCGCCACGTCGGCGAATTCGAGGAGCTCACCGAGCGGATGGGCTACTGGATCGACCTCGCACAACCGTACGAAACGATGTCGCCGGAGTACGTGGACAGCGTGTGGTGGTCGCTGCAGCGCATCCACGCCGACGGGCGCCTGGTGGAGGACTTCCGGGTGGCGCCGTACTGCACGCGGGACGGCACGACCCTGTCCGACCACGAGGTTGCGCAGGGCTACGAGACGGTCACGGACCCGTCGGTGTACGTGCGCTTCCCGCTGCGGGAGCCGCTGGCCGGGCACACGGGCGTCGACCTGCTGATCTGGACGACCACGCCGTGGACTCTGGTGTCCAACACCGCGGTGGCCGTCCATCCGGACGTGATCTACGTCGTGGCGCGCACGGAGCGGGGGACGTTCGTGGTGGCAGAACCGCTGCTCGGCGAGGTCCTCGGCGACGGCTTTGAGGCCCTGGCGTCGATGCCCGGGGCGAACCTGGCCGGGCTGCGCTATCGGCGCCCGTTCGACCTCGTCGAGATTCCCGACGCCCATCTGGTGGTGCTGGCCGAGTACGTCACTACCGCCGACGGCACTGGTCTGGTGCACCAGGCGCCGGCGTTCGGCGCCGACGACCTTTCCGTGTGTCAGGCTAACGGGCTGCCCCTAGTGAACCCGGTAGCGCCCAACGGCCGCTTTCTCGACGAAGTGCCCCTGGTCGGTGGTGTCTTCTTCAAGGACGCGGACGGGATCCTCGTCGAGGAGCTGAAGCGCACCGACCTGCTCTTCCGCTACGAGCGGTTCGAGCACTCCTACCCGCACTGCTGGCGGTGCCACACGCCGTTGATCTACTACGCCCAGCCGTCGTGGTATATCCGCACGACTGCGGTGCGCGGCGCGCTTCAGCGCGAGAACGAGCGCACGAACTGGTTTCCCGAACACATCAAGCACGGGCGGTACGGCGACTGGCTGAACAACAACATTGACTGGGCCCTGTCCCGGTCGCGCTACTGGGGCACGCCGTTGCCGCTGTGGCGCTGCGGGAACGATCACATCACCGCGATCGGCTCGCGGGCAGAGCTTGGCCGCCTGGCCGACGCGGACCTGTCGGACCTCGACCCGCACCGCCCGTACATCGACGCGATCACGTTCGACTGCCCCGGCTGCGGCAAGACCGCTACGCGCGTCCCCGAAGTGATCGACGCCTGGTATGACTCCGGTGCGATGCCGTTCGCCTCGCTCGGCTACCCGCACGTGCCCGGCAGCGAAGAGGCATTCGCCGCCACCTACCCGGCGCAGTACATCTGTGAGGCCATCGACCAGACCCGCGGCTGGTTCTACACGCTCATGGCCGTGGGCACGCTCGTCTTCGACAGATCCGCGTACGAGAACGTGGTGTGTCTCGGGCACATCATGGCCGAGGACGGGCGCAAGATGAGCAAGCACCTCGGCAACGTCCTGGCGCCGATCCCGCTGATGGACGTGCATGGCGCGGACGCGCTGCGTTGGTTCATGGCCTGCTCGGGATCGCCGTGGTCCCAGCGCCGGGTCGGGCCCGGGCCGCTCGACGAGGTTGTCCGGAAGGTCCTCATGACCTACTGGAACACCGCGTCGTTCTTCTCGCTGTACGCCACCCACTCGCGGTGGGCCCCGGAGACCGCGCACATCGCGGCCGAGCGGCCGGTCCTCGACCGGTGGATCCTCGCCGAAGTGCACGCGCTAGCCGCGGCGGTCGACGAGCGGCTTGAGAGCTACGACACCGCCCGCGCCGGGCGGCTGCTCGCCGACTTCGTGGACGACCTGTCCAACTGGTACGTGCGGCGTTCCCGGCAGCGGTTCTGGGAAGGCGACCAGGATGCGCTCGCGACGCTTTACGAGTGCCTGGACGTGCTGACCCGGCTCCTCGCGCCGTTCGTCCCGTTCATCACCGAGGAGGTCTGGCAGCAGGTCGTCCGCCCGGGCAAACCGTCGGCGCCGGAGTCGGTGCACCTGGCGACATGGCCGCAGCCCGATACCAGCCTGATCGACCCCGAGCTGTCCGCTCAGGTGGCCACCGCCCGCGCGCTGGCCGAGGCGGGCCGGGCCGCGCGGAAGGCGAGCAACGTCCGCATCCGTCAGCCGCTGAGCCGCATGCTGGTGGGGCTGCCGGCCGGCACCGAGCTGGTCCAAGCGCTACTCAACGACGTCAGCGACGAGCTGAACGTCAAGCTTCTGCAGTCGCTTGACGCGGGCATCGAGGTGATCGACGTACTGGTCAAGCCGAACTTCCGGGAGCTGGGCAAGCGCTTTGGGAAGCAGACCCAGCAGGTCGCAAAGGCGATCCTTGCCGCAGATCCGCGCGCGGTGGTCGACGGCCTTCGACAGTCGGGCACGGTCCAGATCACGGCCGCTGACGACGAGATCACCATCGGGCCCGACGACGTCCTGGTGACGGAAGTGCCACGCAGCGGCTGGGTCGTCGAGTCGCAGCGGGGCGTGACCATCGCGCTGGACACGGAGATCACGCCCGAGCTGGCGGCGGAGGGCACCGCGCGCGACGTCGTCCGTGTGGTGCAGCAGGCGCGCCGGGAGGCCGGTCTGGATGTTCCGGACCGGATCGCACTGTCGATCGCCGCGCCGCAGGAGGTCCACGCAGTCGTGCGGGCGCACCAGGAGTTCATCGCTCACGAGACCCTCGCGGTCTCCGTGGCGTTGATGGACGCGCTGTCGGAGGGCTTCGCGGGGACCGTGGGCGCGGCCGAAGAGATCGTCGTGAGCGTGGTCAAGGCGTGAGTCGGCGGATCTGGGCGGGAGCAGCAGACGCTCCCGCCCAGATCCATCAGGAACGTCGATCTTGAAAGGGGATCGCCGCCGACCAGCCGTGGACGAGGTTATTGACGTTGCGGTGCTCGACGACGACCCCCTTGGGCCGACCGGTCGTGCCGGAGGTGTAGAGGACGTACGCGGTGTCCGCCCCGCCGAGGTCGACCCGTGGCCGGCTATGGTCGCCGCTCAACCGGTGCGGGTCACGCGGGTCGAGGCACATCGTGTGCGCGTACGGCTCTGCATGTGCTCGGCCGCCGTCCACGAGGACGTGTCACACACCAGAGTCGTCGAGCATGGACTTGATCCGGACTGCCGGTAGATAGGGGCGACGGGGACGTAGGCCGCGCCGCATTTCAGCGCCCCCAGCAGCGCGGGGACGAGTGCGATGTCTCGGGGCGTTCGGAGCCAGGCGGCGAGCGTCCCTAAGACTGTCGTGACCGTACGGCAGACTGCGCCGGGTGACCTTCCACCTCACCTCCGACACCGCGGAGGCACGCAAGGCGCGTGGAGCCTTCTTCACTCCGCCTGAGCTGTGCCGGTACGTGGCGGGCTGGGCGATCCGCTCGGCGTCGGATGAGGTGCTGGAACCTTCCTGTGGGCAGGCCGCGTTCCTGCTCGCAGCGGGCGAGCGGCTCGACACGTTAGCCACGCCGGCGGGCGAGACGCTGGGCAGGCTGGACAGGTTCGAGTTACACGGAATCGAGCTACACCGTGACAGTGCCCGACAGGCAGAGGCGTTCGTCCGCGCCGCCGGTTACGCAGCGCGCGTGATCGCTGGGGACTTCTTCCTCGTCCCACCGGCCGGCCGATACGACGCCGTCATCGGCAACCCACCCTATGTCCGGTATCAGGATTTCGCCGGGGAGGCCCGCGCTCGCAGCCGCGAGGCAGCGCTTCGGGCCGGCGTGGCACTGACGCGGCTGGCTTCCTCGTGGGCTGCGTTCACGGTGCACAGCGCACTGTTCCTGAAGCCGGGTGGCCGGCTCGGGCTGGTGCTTCCGGCGGAACTGCTGTCGGTAAATTATGCCGCTGAGGTGCGCAGGTTCCTCATGCAGCGCTTCGCGCAGGTCCGCTTGGTGCTGTTCACTGAACGGGTCTTTCCGGGGGTACAGGAGGAAGTTGTTCTCCTGCTCGCCGACGGTTACGGCCAAGGGCCGGCCGACCATTTCGAGCTCCAGCAGCTTCCTACCGCGGCAGACCTGGCGGGAGCAGCTGCCCTGATCCGGACCTGGAAACCGGACCCGGTCGAGGGCAAGTGGACATCTTCGCTGCTGTCCACCGCGGCGCGGGAAGCGCACCTGACCCTGCAGCGAAGCGGGCAGTTCACCACGCTGCAATCCTG
Organism: Pseudonocardiaceae bacterium; assembly: GCA_050700495.1. Lineage (GTDB taxonomy): Bacteria > Actinomycetota > Actinomycetes > Mycobacteriales > Pseudonocardiaceae. The sequence goes on along the minus strand of JBOHHF010000410.1, from coordinate 15,745 downwards.
GGGTGAGACCACCCTGGGCATGGTCACCGGCAACAACAAGTACTTCGCCCTGCCCGCAGACCGCGCCGCTGAACTGGGCCTGCGCAGCGACGAACTACTGCCGGTGTCTCCCCCAGGGTCGCGCCACCTGCGCGGTCTGGCCTTCACTGCTGCCGCCCACCAGCAGCTGGCCGGAACAGGATCGTCGACCTTGCTGTTCCGTCCGGCAGTTCAGCCGTCCCAAGAAGCCAGGCGCTACATCCGAGCCGGCGAACAACTCGGGGTGCACACCGCCTACAAGTGCCGGGTCCGCTCGCCCTGGTGGCGGGTGCCCCTCGTGCCACCAGCTGATGTGTTGGTGACCTACATGAACGCGGACAGCCCGCGCCTGTGCGCTAACCATGCTCGGGCCCATCACCTCAACTCCGTGCATGGGGTGTACCTGCGGCCTGAGCTGCGGAGGCTGGGGATCGACCTACTGCCGTTGGGTGCGCTGACGTCGATGACGTTGCTGGGCGCTGAGACGGTTGGCCGCGCCTATGGCGGGGGAATGCTCAAGCTGGAGCCCAAGGAGGCTGACCGGCTACCGGTCCCTGAGCCGGGTGTGCTGCAGCAGGCGCAGACGGTGTTGGCCGCGATACGCCCGCAGGTCGCAGCGCTGCTGGACAGAGCCGGGGGGCTGGCTGAGGCAGTCGAGCTCGTCGACGACGTCCTCCTCGTCGGCCAACTCGGTATCTCTCGCTCAGAGGTGAATTCGCTGCGGGACGCCCACGCCGAGCTGGCCGCCCGCCGCGCGGCCCGAGGAGGCGCTGGCCGTGGTCTACTCCGCACCTGATATCAGCACACGGTTAGTAGAAGTACCCTGATGCCGGGACGGGATGAGCCCTCAGACCTGTATGCGTTGCTCGAGCCACTCGTCGCGCAACGTCCGGAAATGAATCCATGGATACCCACCTCGCCAGGTGACATGCAGTATTTCCCGGACTACGAGCTGCTGGAAGCCATGCTGGGTGTTCCCATCGGGGAGGGTGCCGGCTCACAGTCGGGTCGGCTGGCAAAAGCAGCCGATGCGTGGGTGTCACACGAACTCCGGCGGGCCGGTTTCGGAGCAGACGAGGTCTGGCCGCGGCTCACCGCACCGAGAATCCTGCCGCGGGAGGTCAACCTCTTCGTCAAATCATTGCCGGCAACGATTCGCAGCGCCGCGGAGGCCAGTCTCGCGCGAAACCGAGCGGTCGCCCCATCAGACGCCCGCGTTCTTGGGCGAGCGTACGTCAAGCAGGTCGACGTTTTGATTGCGCAGTGGTCGCGCGGGGCGGAATTGCTGGTGTCGACGAAGACGATGGTCGCCTCATTCCGCAAGAACCTCGCCAATCGATTCGAAGAGGCCTACGGGGACGCCAAGAACCTCAGGGGTCGTTACCCACTGGTGGCGATGGGTTTCCTGTTCATCCTGCGTTCGACCGCGCTGGCCGAGCCCGGCACGGTAGAGCGTGCGGTAGACATGCTGCGTAAACTCAGGGCGGAAGCTGACGTCTACGACGCCACCAGTCTCATCGTCGCGGAGTGGAGCGACGTTGATCTCGCGGCGGGTGTCCGCATACATCATGACGCCGTACCCGATGATGTGAGTGCGGCACGGTTCTTGACGACGCTCGTTGACGCCGTACTGGAGCGAACTCCTGTCGACATGCACGTGGAGGTGCGGCAGCGACGAGAACACCGGGACTTGCCGCTCGACGAGGGAGACACACTGAGAACGGGAGCCGATGGGTGACCAGGTCACCGTCTGACGATTGGGGCCACTGGCGTCGGCAACTCGATCCCAGTGACTACGACGAGCAGTGGCGGCGCCTCGAGGCCAGCGGCGCGAACCCCCATGGTGAAGCGGATCTTGTCTTCTCCTACGGCCCTCGTTCGGTCCTGGACGCAGGGTGTGGCACTGGCCGGGTGGCCATCGAACTGGCTCGCCGTGGGCTCGACGTCGTCGGCACCGACCTCGATCCGGACATGATCGGCTTGGCGGGCGCCAAGGCGCCCGGGTTGACCTGGGTGCACGCCGACCTCAGCGAGCTCGATTTGCCGACCCGGTTCGACGCCGTCGTGCTGGCCGGAAACGTCATCCCATACGTGGCAACCGACCGGCGCGAGGCGGCGGTCGTCGCGTGTGCGCGCCACCTGGCGCCGGGGGGTCGGCTCATCGCCGGGTTTCAGCTGCAGCAGGGCTGGCCGTCGCTGGCGGACTACGACGGCTGGTGTCAGCGCGCCGGGCTTGCCCTCGAAGCCCGGTACGCCACGTGGGACCGGCATCCATTCACCGATACGGACGCCTACGCCGTGTCAGTGCACCGGCGGCACGTCTCAGGCTGAGCATGATCGCCACGGACAGCCCGATGACGTTGCCCCGCAGATAACGATTTCGCCCATCCGACTCACTCCTCCGCGGTATTGCTCGTGAATGCGTAATTGACCAGCAGCGCGTCGACCACTTCGTCACCGGTGGGTGGAGAGTGCTGCGTCGGGGCACCGGACGTGAGCAGCGCCTTGACCGTACCCGGATAGTCCCCGTCCTCGGCGCGGTTGTTCTGCAGTCCCCACAAGGCGCAGTCCAACGGTGTTGGGCCTTCTTCGTTGAAAGCACAGTCGTGCAGATCCGCGCCGCGCTCGATCAACAGCCGCACCATCTCGGTACGCCCGTGCATGGCAGCCTGATCCAGCGGGGTGAAGTTGCTCCAGCCGCGGGTATCGACGGACAGGCCACTTTCGAGCAGCGCCTGCACGACGTCGGTTCGCCCGAGCAATGCGAACTGGCCGAGGATCCAGCCGTAGTCGTCGCCGGCCGGATTGCCGAGCGCTGGCGGCGGCGCTTTCGGCAGTCGCACCGATTCGCCGCGCGCGACCGCCAATACCGCGGCGTCGACGGGATCGAGCTCCGCAGTGGCGCCACGCGAGGCGAGCAGTTCGTAGGCGGCGAGATGGCCGCAGCGTGCGGCCAGTGCGAGCGGCCGGCGGCCGACGTCCCAGCGATGCCACGGCAGGTTCATGTCAGCGCCGGCGTCGAGCAGCATCGTGATGATCGTCAGGCCGCGGCCGCGGCTGATCGCGTGGTGTAGGCAGCGGTGGGCGTTGACGTCGACGCCATGGTCAAGGAACCACCGCAGGCCGGTGGTGTCTTCGAAGTCCAGCTTGTGGAGGACCATGAACTCCTTGAACTCAAAGCCGGGCTGGTGAAGCAGCTCGAGGAAGGCGGTATTCGACTGCTCGCACGCGTGGTAGAACGCGTCCTCGTCCTTCGTCGCGCCGCGCTCGATCAGCAACCGGACGAGCGCGAGGTCGCTTCGCTCGACTGCGTCGCGCAGCGCGGACATCTGGCCCTGCCCGTCCCCCTCGATGGTGTGGCTGTTCGGGTCGGCGCCGGCGTCGAGCAGCAGCCGCGCGCCACTGCGGACGTCAGCTGGCGAGCCGATCGACTGGCGCAGCAGCACCAGCAGGGGCGCAAGCCCACCGACCTCCGCGGTCGCAGCCGCTGGATCGGCTTTCAGGAGCATCGACAGCGCTGGCCCGTCGGCGAGCACCAGCGCGCGCTCCATGCCTTCCAACCCGCTGGCTTGCACGCGATGGACGAGCTTGGGCCAGCTATCGAAGCCGTACTCGCGGGCGAGTTCGTATTGAGCTCGGCTCAAACCGATCGCGCGTTCGCGCTTGCGCGCCTTGGCCTGCTTGCGCAGGTGTTCAAGAGATGGGCGCTCTGGTAAACCGGACACGGCGAACCTCCGTCTGCCCGTGTCCGCGTTCGCGGGCTGAGGTCCGTCGGCTGACGTGCGGTCCTGCTACCGGTGGGATGATCCCTTCCCCGCGGACCGGGTACGCCCGGCGACGCGCCACGATAATAACGCACACGTATTCCCGCACCGGTTCAGTCCGGCTCGAACTCGCCGCGGGGGAAGACGTTGAACAGGATCTCGCAGTCGCAGTAACCGCCGTTGCCCTCCAGCTCAACGCACAGGCGCGGCCAGCCGACAGTCGTCCGGCTCATCGTCTCGTTCGCGCAGATCCGCCAAGCGCGCCGACCATCGTGGATCACTGAAGGGGTGGTTCATGACGGCGATGGTGACACGAGCCAGCGACAGTTTCAGTGCCGTCCTGGGCCAATGGAACAATCCGCAGGCAGCCGAGCCGACGCCCGATGGGCTGTCGGCGACAGCAGCGTTCACGCGCTGCGAAGCATCGCGCCGGCGCCCGCGAGCTGAGTCAGCCGATCGATCACTCCAGGATGTGCGCCCAGCGGCGCGGCCACTACGTCGGCCTCGGCGTCGGCGAGTCTGCGGTGGAACAGCCCCGGGGCGAGCAGCCATGAGGCCACCGTCACCCTGGTCGCACCGGTGGCCCGCAGGCCCGCGACCAGTGGCACCACCCCGGGCACTCCGGTAGCGACGAACCCGACCCGGACCCGACGGCCGAGCTCCGCGGATAGCCGACCCGCCGCGGCACGCACGTCGGCCACCGCACGCTGGTCCGATGAGCCCGCGGCGGCCAGCACCACGGTGTCGCCGCTGCGCCAGCCTGCGGCCCGCAACCGGTCCCTCATTGCGCCCACCAGCAGCCGGTGCGGCCCAAGGGCGGCGGTCACGGTGACGTCGCTGCGGCCGGTGGCGGCCACCTCCCGCGGAACGTCGGTCCGCACGTGGTAGCCGGAGGTCAGAAACGCCGGCACGACGGTCACTGGGCCGGGTGCGCCGGCGACCACCTCGCATATCCCTGGACCGAGCACGTCGACGAAGGCGAGCAGCACCGGTCTCTCGGGCAGCCGGGCGCGCAGTGCCGCGATCAGCTGCCGAGCCACAGCGACGCCAGCAGGGTCCCGGGTGCCGTGCGCGGCCACGACGACAGTCACGGCGACGCCCTCACTGGCAGTCCCCCGGTTCCAGGGCCAGCCGGTAACCCCGTTTGACCACGGTCTGGACCAGCCGTGGTTCGCCCAGCGCGGCGCGCAGGCGAGCCACCGCAGTCTCCACAGCGTGCTCGTCGTCACCGGCCGCCGGCATCACGGAGAGTAGATCGGACCGCGGCACCACCCTTCCGGGACGGGCCGCCAACAGCCGTAGCAGGGCCATCGGGGTCGGCGGCACAGCACACAGCTGGCCATCGACCACCGCGGCGTGCCCGCGCAGCTCCAGCGTGTGGCCGGCGACCGGCCAACGCGGCGCCCGGGCCGGCAGCGTCTCCGACAGCGTACGCACCAGCGCACCAATCCGGGAGCGCTCCGGTTGCACGGTGGGCACGTCTCGGGCCACTAGCGGGCCCGCCGTGACCGGCCCGACGCAGGCAGCGAGCACGTCCCGGCGCAGTCGTTGCAGCAGCGGCTGCAACACACCCAGCTCGTCGGCCCGGCTCAGCATGCTGGCCGCGGCAGGAGCGCTGGTGAAGCTGACCGCGTCGATACCACCGTCCAGCACCGTCGTGAGCAGCCGATCCAGCGGGCCGAGATCATCAGGTGCCACCCACCGGTAGACGGGCAGTTGCACCACCTGCGCGCCCGCGCAGTCCAGGGCTTCGACGAAGTCCGGCAACGGCTCGCCGTGCAGCTGCACAGCTACCCGCACCCCCTCCAGCTCACCAGCCAACAGGTGCTCCAGCACTTCAGCTGAGGACTCCGAAGGGGGTGACCAGGCGTCGGTCAGACCCGCAGCACGGACCGCGCCGCGAGCCTTGGGACCTCGGGCCAGCAGGGTGGCCCGGCGCAGCGCCAGAACCAGCGCCTCGCCCAGCCCCCATCCGTCGGCGGCCTCCACCCACCCGCGGAACCCGATGCCGGTGGTAACCACGACGACGTCAGGCGGGTGGTTGATCAGCTGCTCGGTGGCTGCATGCAGTTCGGCGTCATCAGCCACCGGCACGATCCGGATCGCCGGGGCATGCAGCACCTCGGCGCCCCGGCGCTCCAGCAAAGCACCCAGCTCTGCGGCGCGCCGGGCGGCGGTGACACCGACGGTGAATCCCGCCAGTGGTAATGGCTCGGGTCGCGGCGGCAGCGACGGCACGGTCATATCGCCGCCCCCGCGGGAAGAAGTCACGTCGGCGGTCATAATGCCGCCTCCGCGGGAAGGAATACGTCGGCGGTCATGGTGACCCGACCTCGACGATCCCGTCGACAACCCGAACCGGATACGTCGGCACGGCGACGTCCGGGTCGTCCAGGCACACCCCGGTGGCCAGCTCGAACACCTGCTTGTAGATCGGCGAGGCCACCGTTGGCCGTCCCCCGCGGTCCCCGACGATCCCTCGGGAGAGCACCGAGGCGCTGCTGAACGGGTCCAGGTTGGATAGTGCATGCAGGACGCCATCATGAGTGCGGAACACCGCCACCGCAACATCGTCGACCAGCGCCGCTACCCCCCGTTCCGGGATGATGTCGTCGTAGCGGCACACAGCCGTCCAACGCGCCTGCACCTGCGCGGTCATGTGGGCCGCCTCCGCGGGACGAAGTACGTCGGCGGTGATGTTCGCCGCCTCCGCGGGACGAAGTACGTCGGCGGTCATGTCACCACCGCCAGCTTCGGGCCGGCGATCAGAACCGGTTGGCCGGGCCGGCGATGGGCCGGGGTTGGCTGGCCGCGCTCCTGGACGAACTCGACGGTCGGATCGGGCACGCCCGGGGCGTTGACGAACGAGGTGAACCGGGCCAGTTTGCCCGGATCCTCCAGCACACCGCGCCACTCGTCGGAGTAGCCAGCCACGTGCGCCTCCATTGCCGCGTCGAGCTCGGCGCAGATCCCGAGCGAGTCGTGCACGATCACGTCACGCAGATGGTCCAGGCCGCCTTCCATCTCCTCCAGCCAGGGCGCGGTGCGCTGCAACCGGTCGGCGGTGCGGACGTAGAACATCAGGAACCGGTCGATCGTGCGCACCAGTGTCTCGGTGTCCACATCGGACACCAGTAGGTCGGCGTGCCGGGGCCGGAAGCCGCCGTTGCCGCACACATAGAGGTTCCAGCCCGTCTCGGTGGCGATCACCCCGAAATCCTTGCTGCGAGCTTCAGCGCATTCCCGCGCGCAACCCGAGACGGCGGACTTGAGCTTGTGCGGCGCGCGCAACCCCCGGTAGCGCAGCTCCAGCGAGATCGCCATGCCCACCGAGTCCTGCACCCCGTAACGGCACCAGTCGGTTCCCACGCAGGACTTCACGGTGCGCAACGCCTTGCCGTAGGCATGTCCGGACTCGAACCCGGCGTCCACCAGCCGGCGCCAGATCGCCGGCAACTGCTCGACCCGGGCGCCGAACATGTCGATCCGCTGCCCACCGGTGATCTTGGTGTAGAGCCCGAAGTCGCGGGCCACCTCACCGATAGCAATCAGTTTCTCCGGAGTGATCTCGCCGCCGGGGATCCTCGGGATCACCGAGTAGGTGCCATTACGCTGCAGATTGGCCAGGAAGTGATCGTTGGTGTCCTGCAGGGTGGCCTGCTCACCGTCCAGGATGTGGCTTCCCGGCGACAACACCCCGCTCAGCGAGGCGAGGATCGAGGCCACCGCGGGCTTGCACAAGTCGCATCCGCGCCCCTTGCCATGCTTGCCGACCAGCTCGGAGAAGGTTCGGATCCTGGTGACGGCGACGATCTCGAACAGCTCAGCTCGGCTGTGCGCGAAATGTTCGCACAGCGCCTTGGATTGCTCGACGCCGTTGGCGGCAAGCAATTTCTTCAACGTCGGTACGCACGACCCACAGCCGGTGCCGGCCTTCGTGCACTCCTTCAGCGCCGCCACGGTGGCGCAGCCCTGCTCGGTCACCGCCGCACCGATGGCTGCGACGGTCACGGCGTGGCAGGTGCACACCTGAGCGCCCGCCGGCAGGGCACCGGCATCCAGCTCGGCACCGGACGGGGAGATCAGCGCCCCGGGGTCGGCCGGTAGCTCGGCGCCGACCAGCGCGCGCAACGTGCCATAGGCCGCGGCGTCGCCCACCAGCACTCCGCCCAGCAGCGTCCGCGCGTCGTCGGAGATGACCAGCTTGGCGTACCGCCCGGCGACGGGATCGTTGTGCACGACCTCCAGCGCGCCCTCGGTCTTGGCGTGCGCGTCGCCGAAGCTGGCCACGTCGACCCCGAGTAGCTTGAGCTTGGTGGACATGTCGGCGCCGGGGAAGGTGGCATTGCCGCCGAGCAGCCGGTCGGCCACCACTTCCGCCATCGCATAGCCCGGCGCGACCAGCCCGTAGCAGCGGCCTTCGACCGCCGCGCACTCCCCGATCGCCCAGATGTCCTCGTCGGAGGTGCGGCAGCGGTTATCGACCAGCACTCCACCGCGCTCACCGACGCTCAGCCCGGCGTCGCGGGCCAGCGCGTCGCGGGGTCGTACCCCAGCGGAGAACACCACCACGTCGGTGTCGAGCTCGGTGCCGTCGGCGAGGCGGACCAGCAACCGCCCCCGGTCTGGTTCGATGGCGCCAGTGGCATGGCCGCAGTGCACCCGCACCCCGAGGGCCTCGATGAACCGGCGCAGCAGCGCCCCGCCGCCCTCGTCCACCTGCATCGGCATCAGCCGGGGGGCGAGCTCGACCACGTGCGGGGACAGCCCGAGCTGGCGCAGCGCATACGCTGCCTCCAGGCCGAGCAGCCCGCCGCCGACCACCACACCGGAGCGCCGACCGGCCGCGGTGGTGTGCATCGCGCGCTGCGCTGCCGCGCGGATGGCGTCGAGGTCCTCCGGGGTGCGGTAGACGTAGCAACCGGGCAGATCGTGGCCGGGGACGGGGGGCACGAATGGCGCCGATCCGGTGGCCAGCACCAGCGCGTCGTAGGCCACCAGGTGCCCGGACGCGGTGCGGGCGGTGCGCTTGCGGCGGTCGATCGCGACGCACGGGTCGCCCAGCCGTAGCTCCACCCGGTCGTCCTCGACGGTGGGCAAGGCCAGCGCCTGGGCGTCCCAGGAGTCCACATAGGACGACAGGGCGACGCGATCGTAGGCAGGCCTGCCCTCCTCGGCGAGCACCACGATCCGCCACTGCCGCGCAACGTCGCGGCCGACCAATGCCTCCACCATGCGGTGCCCGACCATGCCATGGCCCGCGACGACGAGCGTGCGCATCATGCTGCTCCTTCCTGCCCACCGGCGACAGCCGGTCCCGGGTGCCATCCAGCGCGTCGTCCCAGCTCACCGACCAGCCGTGCAGCAGCGGGCTGGTGAGCCGCCCGGGTTAAAAGGGCAGCTCACCAGCCGTCTAATACCTGCGCGTCATAATTGACATCTTGAGCGCACTTCGTGAACGCAGTGTTTCCGCACTGTTTCGTCACACCCCGGCGTAGGCCAGCCGCCCGGCATGTTTGGGCGCCGTGGCGGGTGCCCGGCGCAGGTAGACCACGTAGGTAACGGCGACACACACCCCGTAGAAGGCAAGGAAGAACCAGAACGCGGTATCCCCGGACTTCGTGGTGAGGAACGACTGCCGGAAGGCGACGTTGATGAGCACTCCACCCAGGGCGCCGATCGCACCGGCGATGCCGATCACCGCGCCGGAGAGCCTGCGGGCTTTGAGCAGTGCGGCTTCCTTGGTCTCGCCCGCGGCGATCGCCATCTTGGCCTTACCTGCGAAGATCGACGGGATCATCTTGTAGGTAGAGCCGTTGCCGATGCCGGACAACACGAACAGCGCAATGAAGCCGGCCGTGAACACCGCCAGGGACTGCTGCCCGGAAGCGATGAGTACCAGGCCGGTAGCGGCGGCCATCCCGACGAAGGTCACCAGGCTGACCTTGGCGCCGCCGAAACGGTCCGCCGCCCAGCCGCCGATCGGGCGGATCAGCGAGCCGATCAGCGGGCCGATGAAGACGACCGAGGCGGCCTGCAGCGGGGTGCGGCCGAACTGGGTTTGCAGTACCAGGCCGAAGGCGAAGCTGTAGCCGATGAACGAGCCGAACGTGCCGATGTAGAGGAAGGACATCACCCAGGTCTGCGAGTCCCGGACCGCTTCACGCATCGCACCGGTGTCGTTACGCATTGAGGTGATGTTGTCCATGTACTTCGCGGCACCCAGCGCAGCGAGCAGGATCAGCGGGATGTAGACGGCCAGCACCACGCGGGGGTAGGCGGCGCCCAGGGTCGCGATGATCAGCAGGCCGAGGATCTGCACAGTGGGTACGCCGATGTTCCCACCGCCGGCGTTGAGCCCGAGTGCCCAACCCTTCTTGCCCTCTGGAAAGAAGGCGTTAATGTTGACCATGGAGGAGGCGAAGTTGCCACCGCCCACGCCACCGAGCGCCGCCACCAGCAGGAACGTGGTGTAGGAGGTACCCGGTTCTATCACCACGATGGCCAGGACCGTCGGGATCAGCAGCAACAGCACGCTGACGATGGTCCAGTTCCGCCCGCCGAACTTGGCCGGTGCCATGGTGTAGGGGATCCGAACCAGGCAGCCGATCAATGCGGGGAAAGCGACCAGGACAAACTTGCCTGCTGGGTCGACGCCGTAGGCCGGGCCCATGAACAACACCAGCACTGACCAGACGGTCCACATCGAGAACCCGATGTGCTCGGCGAGGATCGAGAACCACAGGTTCCGATTGGCCACCTTCTTACCGGTCTGCTCCCAGAAGTCGAGGTCTTCCGGCTCCCAGTGGTCGATCCATCGCCCCCCGCGAGCCGGCTTGGCCGGCGCCGTCATCTCGGTCGTGCTCATCGCTCCTCCTGCTGAGCTGGTGGGTACGATGAGTGACGCTAAATGCAGGTTATGTTCGGAGTGTTGCTGCTTGTTGCAGCGCCGAGAACTCCCGTTCACATGAGGGTGTGGGTCCAGCGTGAGGCCCGTGCAGTGAAACGAAGATGCGCAGCCGAGATGTTCGCGGTAGCGTCGCCGCCATGATCTGCTGAGATCTCCTGCCGTGCCGCCGTTCCATGACACCGTCGAGCGCGGGTGCGCATGACCGCTGTCGTGCGGCGGCGCCGAACTCCTGCTGGTTACGCCCTCGGACTTGCCAGTCCGGGCAGGCTGTTGAGCCCGTACGCCGGGCACTCTCGCTGACCACCCACGTCGACCTCAAGGGGACCTCATGACACAGCAACCCGAACCCCAGGACGAACACCAGCCGGACGATGCCGCATCGCCGGCTCCCAACCGCCGCGAGCGTCGCGGCGCGAAGTCCGGCGTATCGGCGCAGCGCGGCGGCAAGTCGGCCGTGGGACCCAGGGCCGCCCCGATAGTGCACTCCCGGCAGTACTCCACCCGCCGCAGAAGCGGCTGAGTCAGGCCGACAGGCTGCGCCGAGCCCCCCCGACGTCGGTGAATACAGTCCACGCGGGAGATCGGTATTCTCCAGCCGTGACGACGACCTTGGCGTCCGGCTGCGCGTTCTGCCGGATCGCAGACGGAAGCGGTCCGGCCCGGGTCGTCGCCGAGTACCCGTCGGCGATCGCGTTCTTCCCCACGAACCCCGCGGTCCTCGGCCACACGCTCGTCGTCCCCCGGCAGCACGTGGTGACGATCTGGGACCTCGACCTCGACCACGACACCGCGCACGCGCTGTGCGACGCGACCCTGGACGTGAGCGCCCGGATCAGCGGGACCTGCCTGTCGACGGGTTGAACGTCGTGCAGAGCAGCGGCTCCGCGGCGAGCCAAACCGTCTCCCACCTGCACGTGCACGTTGTACCGCGGCAGCACGGCGGCGATCTGCCGCGTATGTGGCCACCGCAGCGATCCTGCTCTGCCGACGCGCTCGACGAGATCCTGGGGATTATCCGGCGTGGTGGCTCTCCGGTTCGCGATCGATGACCTCGCAGATGGGGTGTTCATCGATGGCCGGGCGATCCTGGTCCTGTCAACCAAGCAATCCCAGACGCCGGTCTCATCGGATCACAGTGACCACGGTGTAACCGATGGCGATCACAGTCAGGACCACGGGGATCGGCAACACGGTCCGGGACGCGAGCGTGGCCTGCCACGTCGGCGTGCTTGCGGCGAAGGACGTCACGTCCATCGAGAACGGGGCTACCGACGGTTCCGCGTTCCCGACGTCCTGCGCGACCGCCGCGTAGAGCCGCCGGAACAACCTCTCCTGCCGGAGGTAGTAGGCGTCGAGCCCCCAGAACACGATGGACGGCACCAGCGCGACGAGTGAGGCGGCCGGGGGCGAGTCCTTGGCGGCGATCAGTGCGAACAGGACGGATACCAGGGTGACCGACCAACCGCGCACCGCAAAGGAGTTCTGGCCGAGACGGGTGATCACTACCTGAAACATCTCCAGGTGCTTCACTCGCTGGTCGTCCGGGGTCATGCCATCGGTCTCCAGGAGTTGTCGTATTCGGTCCGGAACTCTGCCTTCCCATACACGTAGGCGACCTCGGTGACGCGGCGCAGGCTCATCTCGTTGATGTGATTGGTCTGCCTCGACTCGAAGCTGTCCCGCCACGGGTTCACCGGAAAGGGAGGGCTGGTCGCGGCCCAGTCGCGCAGGGATGTGAACGTAGGGTCGTGCACCTCGTCACACACCACCGTGCCCTTCAGCGACGAGACGATGTACTCGTACACGCACCATCCCCGGGTCAAGTAGCCGGGCACCCTCTCTGTCAGGGTGGTCCATCGTCTCCCACCGGTGCGAGACGAACAGCACCGGATGGGCGAAGCGGCTGTGCTCGACCTCCTCGACCGTGCGCCGCTCGTCGTCGGTCATCGACCCCAGCCGCGCCCGGAGGTCCCGGATCTCGTCTGCGTGCACCACCCGCGAGGGGCCGTCGAACCGGACCCCGATCCCCTTCGTGAGCCACCTGGCGTCGACCTCCAGCACGCCGGGGGTCACTTGGCCCACGTCACCGGTGATCCAGGTACCGGGAAGAGGTTCCCGGCCTAGCGGTATCCGTACCCGGCGGCGCAGCAGGGACCTCGGGACTGTCAGCCACTCGGTGTGGTAGGTGACGACGTCGTCAGAGTCGAGCTCAGCGAGCCGCTCGCGGGCGGCGAGCAGCGGCGCCACCTGCTTCCGGAGGTGCTTGAGCCACCGCGCTCCCGCCCGGTATTCGCTATAAGAGCCTGTTGGTAAATGATGTTGGTTGAGTTTGCCCGGGGTAACGACGGGTAGCGATTTGGTCACGGTGGCGTGTCGCGCCGGGCATGAGAAGGGGCTCCTGGTAGCCGAGGAGTACCACCTACTCGATCGACCAGAAGCCCGTGGATGTCTGTCTACCTTGTTGAGGCCACGAAGGCCAGTTGCCGCGTGTCGGGATGCCTGTGTCGCGATCGCGGACCGCGCTATCCCTCGGATGCCACCAATGCCGAGTGGGAGCTGCTGCGCCCACAGGCTCAGGCCGTGCTGCGTCGCGGCCCGGGCGGGCGGCCGATGGAGCATGATCTGCGCGCCATGCTGGACGCGATCGGTTATGTGACCCGCTATGGCATCGAGTGGCGGGCGTTGCCGGTGGACTTCCCACCCTGGGAGGCGGTGTATGCCTTCTTCGAACGGTGAAACGCCCGCGGCCTGCCCCAAGGACTGGTCGACCGGCTGCGCGGGCGGCTGCGGGTGGCCTACGGTCACGCCGATCTGCCCACTGCCGGATCGAGTGACTCCCCATCGGTGAAGGCGGCGGACACGGTCGGGGCCGCGAGCAGGGGTTTCGATGCCGGCAAGCGCATTAACGGTCGCAAGCGCCACCTCGCCGTCGACACATTAGGCTTGGTGCTGACCGTGATCGTCACTGCCGCCTCGGTGCAGGATCGTGATGGAGCGTGTCGGCTGCTGGCCCTGCTGCGCGAGCGGTTCTCCACGATCGTCCTGGTGTGGGCCGACGGCGGATACTCCGGTCGCCTGATGCGCTGGGCCCACACCGTGCCATGACGGTCACCATCGTCAAACGCAGTGACGACACCACCGGCTTCGTCGTGCTGCCCCGCCGGTGGGTCGTGGAACGGACCTTCGGCTGACTGATGCGCTACCGCCGCCTGGTCCGCGACTACGAACGACGACCCGAACACCACGAAGCCATGGTGCTGTGGGCCACCGTCGCCATCATGACCCGACAACTGGCGGGTCCGTAGCCTGCTCCAACGTGCCTTAGCGGAGAAAATCCCCGTCGCAGTGCCCGCCGGGGTAGTCGCGCAGGCATGGCGCGGTGGCCCCCGGCAGGCCCGGATCGCACGGCTGCTGGCCGATCCGGACGTCCACGTCGTGGTACTCGACGATCCCACGGCGCGGACGGTGGGGGCACTCATCGCGCGCAGCGGTCACCATGATGTTGTAGACGTCTCCGTGGCGCTGTGCGCTGCCGAGCGGAGGCACGTGGTGCTCACGAGCGACCCAGACGATGTCACCACAGTGGATCCACGCCGGCCCCTCATCGCGCTCTAGCGACCTTGGTAGCGCGATTCCGATCTCTCGGCCGGCCAGGTCGGCGTGCGCCACTCGGTCGGCGCCGTGAACTCGAGAGGGCCGATGTCTGAACGGACGGCAATGTCGGCGGTGTCGAGTTCACGGCGTCGGCGCGTGGTGGCCGCGGTCAGTACGTGGGCAGGGAGGGGTCGACCTGCTTGGCCCAGGCGAGCACTCCACCGCCGACGTGCACGGCGTCGCGGAAGCCCGCCTTATGCAGCGCAGCCAGCGCCTCGGCGGAGCGCTGCCCGGACTTGCAGTGCAACACCAGCGGCTTGTCCTGAGGCAGGTCGGCCAGCGCCTCACCGGACAGGATCCGGTCCTTGGGGATCAGCGTGGAGCCCGGGATCCTGACGATCTCGTACTCGTGCGGCTCCCGGACGTCGATCAGAGCGAAGTCCTTGCCCGAGTCGATCATCTCCTTGAGCTCCAGGGGGGTGATTGTCGAGCCCGCCGCGGCATTGGCAGCTGCGTCGCTGACCGTGCCGCAGAACTCCTCGTAGTCGATCAGCTCGGTGATCGGCTCTCCGGTTGGATCCTTGCGGATCTTGATGGTGCGGTAGCTCATCTCCAGCGCGTCGTACACCATCAGCCGGCCGAGCAGGGGCTCACCGATTCCGGTGATCAGCTTGATCGCCTCGGTGACCATGATCGAACCGATCGACGCGCAGAGCACACCCAGCACACCCCCCTCGGCGCACGACGGCACCATCCCGGGGGGTGGGGGCTCCGGGTACAGGTCGCGGTACTGCAGTCCCTGCCCGCCAGGGGCGTCGGCCCAGAACACCGATGCCTGGCCCTCGAACCGGAAGATCGAGCCCCAGACGTAGGGCTTGCCGAGCAACACGGCAGCGTCATTGACCAAATAGCGGGTGGCGAAGTTGTCGGTGCCGTCCAGGATGAGGTCGTAGTCTCGGAAGACGTCCAGCGCGTTGGACGAGTCCAGCCGCAGCTGGTGCAGGTTGACCTGAACGAACGGGTTGATCTCCAGGATGGAATCCCGCGCGGACTCGCCCTTGGGCCGGCCGATGTCGGACTGCCCATGGATCACCTGGCGTTGCAGGTTGGACTCGTCGACCTCGTCGAACTCGACGATTCCCAGCGTTCCCACTCCGGCAGCGGCCAGGTACAGCAGGGCTGGACTGCCCAATCCGCCAGCACCGATCACCAGCACCTTCGCGTTCTTCAGCCGCTTCTGACCGGCCATCCCGACCTCCGGGATGATCAGATGGCGGCTGTAGCGCGCCACCTCCTCCTTGGTCAGCTCCGCAGCGGGCTCCACCAGCGGCGGCAAGCTCATCAGCACACTCCTCACGATGTCAGTGCTGTCTTCCGTCGTAACGGTGCCGGTCCCGCCACTCTTCCCGCCGCAGGCCTCGCGTTCTGGATGCAGACTGCGGTAATTCTTGGCGTAATT
>JBOHHF010000409.1:0-2322 GCA_050700495.1 Pseudonocardiaceae bacterium | reverse complement strand
TGCTCGGCGGGGGGCTCCTGCGAATAATCACGGCTGAGGTCAGTGATCACCAGTTCCAGATGCTCCAGCGTGCCGCGCCCGACCGAGGAGATCCCGGCCAGCCGGGTGAAGTCCATCGCCTCGGCCGCGGAATCCGCCAGGACCCGGCCCAGCACCTCGGGGGCCAGGGCCGCCGCCACGCTCAGTTTGAGCGCCGCCCGCCGCCCGTTCGTGCTGCCGTTCGCGGGTAACGCGGCTGGCTGCGCACCCGGTTGCCGGTTCGCCTCGGCAGCCTGGTCGGCCGCGTCCTGCTTGGCGGTGGCCAGGGCCTCATACCCGGCGAGCAGCACCCCCTCAGCGGCGAGCAGCACCCCCTCAGCGGCGAGCAACCCATCGGCACGCTCCCAGAACTCACGCGGTGCGGGGTGGCGGCCGGCTTCGAGATGGGAGATGGCGGTGGGGTGGTAGTTCAGCTCGTTGCCGAGCTTGCGCTGGGTCCACCCCGCCTCCTGGCGGCAGACCGACAGGCGCTGGCCTAGAGCACGCCGCAATTCCCGTACGTACGCGGGTTCGCGGGCCACGTCCAGCACCTCTCTGCGGTGGCAACCGGGACTCCGGGATCTGACCACGGAGCGTAACAGGACGAGTACATATCGGCTGAATCGTCCGTTGAACAATGTGGCTCAGGGCTCCTTCAGCTGGTGGTTCATGTGTTGGTGTCCTCATTAAGGCCCCAGGGCCGGGCCGAGCGCCAGGCTGGAGTCCCGTTCCGGGACCCCCGACACCGTGTCCCGGCCAGTAGTTCCCCGGCCCTGGGCGCCGTCCACGGCAACGACACAGCGGCGGGGCTGCACTACATGGCGAACGAGGACAACCGGGCAGACCCGGGTATCGACGGCTCTCGTCACGGCAACGGCACGAACCAGTACGCGGAGTGGACCCCGTCAGCAGACGGCGCGCAGCTGGAGCATCCGTGATCCGCGAAGACCGGGAGCTGCTGGCGCAACTGGCTCGGCTCAACGGCGATATGGCATCGCTGGCTCTGCGTATCATGGAAGGCGCCGCCAGTATCGCTGAACAGAAGAACTATGTGCAGCGGCTGATCGCCGCCGCGGAACGCTTGCAGCGGCGGGCATGGCCGCCTGGGCTGGCACACGGTGCCGGTTCGGCAGGTCAAAGGAGGCTGGTGGCGAGTTCCTTGGCGGTGGGACGGTCCTCGGGGTCGGCCGCCAGGCATGCCATGACAGCTTCCTCGAACGCGGGGAACGGCCACGGGCGGACAGCGGCGGGGTCAGGGTGGCGGCGGATGGCGCAGATGTCGGTCAACAGCGCTGTCCGTCCGGCGGCCGGGTCGGTGTAGGCGATGGGCGTCGTGCGGGTCCAAGACCACCACAGCGACGCGCCCAGGGACCATATGTCGGCCTGGGGGGTGGTCGTGACGTGGTCGTCGGAGCTGAGGATGAGGTCGGCGATCTCGGGGGCGGTGGTGTGGGCGAGACCGCCGCGGTGGACGTAGCACGGCACGTCGGCGGGCCCTTGCGCGCAAGCCAGGTCGATGATGTGGGTGTGGTCGCTGTCGAAGATGACGTGGTCGGGCTGCAGGTCGCCGTGGACCCAGCCCGCCGCGTGCAGGTCGGCCAGCTCGCGGGCGGCGTCGGCCGTCATGACGAGCATGTGGTGTTTGGCCGCGGTGTTGTCCTCGCCTAGGTGAGCTTGTTCCAGCGCATTCCACAGGCCGGTGCCGTTGATCCATTGCAGCGTCAGCCAGGACCGTTCGCCATCCCAGCCGTGGGCGCGGTAGGTCTGGTTGCCCAGCAGATGCAGGATCTCGCCCTCGCGGGCCGCCATGAGCCCGCTGGTGATTTTCAACGCGGTGGCCCCGATCTTGTAGACCGTGGTGCCGCGCCGGTCATGCTGGAGCTCGGGGTCTTCCTCAGCGAACCCGAGACGGGTGATGATGCGATCCACGAACGACCCCCTCGCCACGGCGACACCGAAGTGAGCAGTGTGGCGTGAAGCAGCCAGTCAGGGCGCAAGGTTCGGCGCGCAGCCGCCCAGAAGACGAGCGACCCTCGCACGTAGATCTCGGGCGAGGGTCGCTGGCAGGGCGTGGTCAGCTGGTGAGGGCGGCCCAGTGGGTGACGGTGATGGCCTCCAGCGGGATGCCGAGCTGCTGGTAGATGCGGGTGTGCATAGCGCCGAACCAGGCGTCGCGGCGGTCCTCGAAGAACGCCTGGTCGAACCAGGCGACGCCGAGAATGACGGTGCCGCCGCCGTTGGGGTTGCCGGGTTCGGCCTCGAAGTAGGTGCACTCCCAGTCCCAGAGCATCTGCTCCTCCGGAC
>JBOHHF010000408.1:0-9455 GCA_050700495.1 Pseudonocardiaceae bacterium | reverse complement strand
GTATCACACTGCTCAGCACCCCGAGAGTCACATGGTCGGTCAGTCGACCGGATTCGGATCGAGAAGCCCTTGAGTTATTCGCCACGCGATAACAATATCGGGTTCTGTGCGTTTCTCGCGGTTTTCGAACGTTGACACGCCGAGCCATTTATGGCGTTGTAGAGCAACGAGCCAACGCCGCGGACCGCGCCTCTAACTTAGCGGCATTGAGCCCTAGACCCGCGGAGTAGGACCAAGGCGGGTGTCCCGCCCGCCGCGCGGAGTCCAGGCGCGGCGTACGGGGGAACGTGCTCCGGCGAGGCGCAGGACAGCGTTGCCGCCCCTGCGGTAGGAGACCGCATTCGACGCGGAGGACGACCTCGTTGCGGGTGAACCGCTCCCCGGGGCGATCAGCGTCGAGCTTGACGTCCTCCCGGATGAACAGGCGGGTCTGCCGCCAGTCGCCGAGAATTGCGGTGCCGGCCGGGGCGTTGACCGCAAACGGGCTCGCCGGTGGGCGGTCTATGACGCGCTCGCTTGCGAAGCCACTGGGGCACCGACCTGATGGCAGCCCGGGCGCAGGTGCTTGCCAGGGAGAGGGGACACTCGGCGAGAGCATCAGATGCTGTGGATGAAAGGCTGTGGAGAGTGACAGCAATTTTGAAGGTGGGTGGACCGTGGTAACGACTCCTCAGATTGGTACTTCGCTCCCAGCGAAGCGGGCCGTGTTCATCGGGAGCTCTACCGAGGCAATTGCAATTGTGAATCGGCTCGTAGGTCTGCTCGACTCCGACTTCGACGTGCACCCGTGGAACCAAATTTTCTCCCCTGGTGAATACACGTTGACTACCCTTGTCCAAGAGGTGGAACGAGTCGACGCTGCAATATTCATCTTTGCCAAAGATGACGAAGTGAAAATTCGTGGAGAGTCCGGCTACTCGGCCCGCGGGAATGTACTTCTCGAGTACGGACTCTTTGTAGCCCGCCTCGGCAGGGAGCGAGTACTCATTCTTGAGGAAGAAGGTGTCGACCTCCCTTCGGATGTCTTTGGCATCACAACGAAATCCTTCCCGCCCGGAGGACCGGGACGGAACGCCGCCCTCGAGCTTTTCGTGCAAGAGGTCGTCACTCCGAGATGGCGCGACCTTCCTTTGCAGTCCACGAGCGACGGCGAGGCCACTGACGCAGGACTAGGATATGCAGTCACTATCCGGGGAGAACGTCAAAAGCTCGACCAGATCGCGCACGCACTCCGCGAGTTCGCGAATGAACGAAAGCCAATCGCTCGAAATCCGATCCAGTTCGGGTCTACGTCGGCACCCATATCCGCCTACGCTGAAGCACTCGGTCGGGTAGGACAAAGGTTCTGGACTACGACATTTCTGTCATCGGGCTTCTGGACGGGTCCTCAGGGGCAGGTACTTGCCGCTAACGAGGAGATGTTGAAGCGAATCAAGAAGAGCGAGGGCCAAGCGCGACGCCTGTTCCTTCTGGAACAACCTCCTAACCTCGTTGCGCAAGGCTACAGGGACCATCGCATCCTGCAACGACAGCTCCAAGCGTACGACGAGCTGGAGCGAATCCAGGATCAACACGAACACCTGAAGAGCAACATGAAAGCTCTGATACAGCAGGGCTTCGAAGTGAGGGTCGTCTTCGACGAGACCAAGGTGTACCGTAGCTTACCCAATGGCATGCTTTCCGATCCGACAGATTCAGAGCTGGGGATCTACGACGACTTCCGAATCGACGTGTTTGAGGGAGGCCAGCGTGGCGTCATTCACACTGTCACAAGTCATTCCCCCCTCTTTCGATACTTCCCGACCTACCTAAGGGCGGCCACTAGTTATTTTGAGGAGTTGTGGGAGAAAGCCGAACCGATGGCATTGTTTATCGACGACCTGCAGGAAGCCGTCGACTTCGCCAATGCAAAGATTGATTATGAATCAAACTGGCTCGCCATTTACGAATATGCCCTTGCCCAAGAAGACGAGAGGATGAAGACCGTAGAGCTTGCACGGGTGGAGGAGGTCCTACGAGAGGAGGTGAAGGGACGGGATCGTACTATAACGCGGTACCTGGATGTGGGTACGTGTACCGGTCGATATCCGATCAAGCTACGAACGTGGGTGGCGCCGACCGGGAGAATCCTCGGCGTGGACGAGGATTATGACTGCGTGCGGTTCGCGCAGGCGAACATTGAACGGAAATGTCCCGACGAGAAGAGGATTGAGATTGTCCAACGTGACTTTGTTGCCCGCGAGGCGGGTATCAAGGGAGAGTTTGACCTTATCACCTGCATGCTGGGCACACTGTCTCATTTTGGGTGGGATCGCTCGCGAACCTACGACGACTGTATTCAGAGAGCATTGGTTCGGATGACTACACTGCTAAGCGATGAGGGGTTGCTGTTCTTGGGGACGTGGTCGGAGTACGCGTGCAAGAATCACAACATGCTTGGAATCTACCGGCAGGGAGATCGACAACGTCTTGCAGAGTGGACGCCCGGCGCGACAGAGTTGAAAAATCGGCTCAGGAGTGCCGGCTTGAAAATGATCGGACAGGCCCAGCCGGAGCTGAGGCTGGATCTGATGTGGTGTCGGCGTGCCTAATTAATACGCCTAATTAATACATCGTGCCGCCTATCGTTGTCCCGTGGCTCGACCCAAGGAGGGAAAGGGCAGGCCAAGGGGCGGGCGGATCGTTCGTCTCGGGAGAGGTCACCGATTGCAAGATCGGTGGGCAGCCGGGCCGCAAGGGTTCGGGGCTGGCGCCGATGGTGTCGCCGGGTCGGTCCGAGACGCTGCCTGCACCGGGCGGCTGCTCGGGGTGCGGGACAGCGCCTAAGTCAACCCGCTGAGGTGTTTCAATCCCTGCCGGGCGAGTTGATACAGTTCGGAGACCTGTCAGCGGGCTTGGACTGAGCACCCGTGCTCATACACAGGTCGCCCGCTGTTGACGATCAACTCAGGCAGCACTCGCAATACATCGCTGTACTTACTCGGCAACGTGAACCACGCCTGTGTGGCGGCACTGATCTGCTCACCTAACTCATTCAATGTGGGTCTGGTTGGTATCAGCGAGCCGCCAGCGACCGGTAAGTAGACAGCGCCCGTTCGACCTCAGCCAGGCGGGGGTTCACCGGCCGCTCTGCTGTTGCCGAGTTCGGCATCAGGGCTGTCTGAAGCCGTCCGGGCAGCCCTGCTGCCGAACTCGGCGCACGTCGACGCGCCCTGGCATCTGCCCGCTACGCCGGCCATACGAAAGTGGTGTCGCTGGCGGGCTGCGCCGACCTCGCGCTGATCAGCCACTGGCGACTCGGCAGCGGTGCGGCGAATGACCTCATGGGCGGCACGCCCGGCGAGCACCCGGGCCGCTACGCCCTCGCCGACCCGTCCGTCCTGCTCCCGGAGTCGTACCGACGGTCCACCTGCACGGCACGAGACGGCGTGGTCCCTATCGCGATCGGCCGCAAGTACGCCGACCGCGCCCACCAGGCGGGAAGCCCTGTCGAGTTCATCGAGCTCCCGGCGGTTGAGCACTTCGCCCTCATCGACCCGATGTCAACCGCCTGACGCCATGTCCTCGCGACCCTCAGACCATGATCATCTGGCAGGAGCGCCGGGACATGCGCCGTCTGGACAGACCCCCTTGAACGGCCAGGCACTCATAGCGTAGATACTCCACCGCACCAAGAAGGCCGCCGCTTCCGCACTGACGTGCACACCGATGATCGGCAGGCCGAGCGAGAGGGTGCAGCGGTGCCAACCAACGCCAATGGAGTCCCCGCGGTGCGAGCGTCGGGTGCTGGATCGGCGGTACAACCGCCCCGATCCGGGCTGGCGGTTCAATCGGTCCATTCGGTTCGGCCGGCTCATTCGGTTCGAACGTCTGGACCGGGACCCGCGGCTGGACCGTCCGCGATGTTCAGCAGGGTGACGGTGGTGGCCCCACGAACCCGTATCGACCTGGCGCTGCCATCGGAGGTCGCGGTCGCGAACCTGCTTCCCATGGTGCTCAAGATGGCCGGCGAGACCGCTGCGGACGGTGGCAGCAACCACGGCGGTTGGTGCCTGGCCAAACTCGGCGGTGAGGCGATCGATCCAGACCGTCCGCTGGGCTCGTTGGGGGTGGTCGACGGCGATCTCCTGCAACTGAGGCGCCGCTGCGACGATCCCCCGCCGCCGCTGTTCGACGACGTGGTGGAAGCCATCGCGGTATCCGCCCCGGACAGCTACCGTCCGTGGACCGAGCACACCGCCCGCATGCTCGGGATGGTCGCGGCGGGATTGGCGTTGTTCGCCGGTGCCGTAGCACTGTTGCGTGCCGGGCCCGGCCTCGGTGTTGCCGTCGTCGCGGGTGGCGGCGCTGTGGTCGTGCTGGTCGCGGGCGTGGTGATCGCTCGGGTGTACGGCGAGACCAGTACTGGTGTGCTGGTGGCAGCGGGCAGCCTGCCGCTGGGTTTCGTCAGCGGGCTCTACATCGTGCCGGGGAGCATCCACGCGGAGAACTACCTGCTGGCCTGCACGCTCGCCCTGGTGCTGGCCACGGCCTCGATCATGGTGCTCGGCGCCGGCATCACGCCGTTCGTGGCCAGCGCCACCGCCGGCGCCCTGGGCGCGCTGGCCTTCCTGGTCGCCAGCCTGGTCGACGCTTCCGCCGCAGGCGTCGCCGCGGGGGCGGCGGCGGTCGCGCTGGGGGCCATCTCGGCACTGCCCCGGCTGACCATCCAACTGTCCCGGCTCCCGATGCCCCAGGTACCGGGTAGCGTTCAGGACCTGCAGCGCGACGCCGGCCTTCCCGACTACGCCGCGATCGAGCGCCGGGCCGGCCTGGCGCACCAGTACATGACCGGCATGATCATCGGATCCGGTGCGGTGGCCGCAGCCGGCGCCGTACTGGCCTCGGCCAAAGGCGCGTTGGGCATCGTGCTGGGCGTGGTGGTCGCCGCCGTGCTGCTGCTGCGGGCGCGTTCCTACGCCAACGGTAGCCAGGCGGTCGCGCTGCTGGTCAGTGGACTGGTCGCGCTGGCCGGGCTGCTGGCCGGGCTGCTGGTGACGGCCAGCCAGAGTGGCTTGCTGCTGGTTGTCTTCGTCGGCCTGCTGATTCTCGCGATGCTCGCGCTGGTCGCCGGAGTCGTGCTGCCCCGCCGCCGGTTCTCTCCGGTGCTGCGCCGTTCGGTCGACGTGATCGAGGCGGTGCTCATCGCCGCTGTGCTGCCGCTGGCACTGGGCGTGATGGACCTCTACAACACCTTCCGGGCGCTGTGACGGCCGTCTCCGGTCGTCGGGCACTGCTCGTGGCGGGTCTGGCCACGTTGCTGTGCATTGCGGGGCCGGGGTGGTCGGTGGCGGCCGAGCCCGCAGTTCGGCCGCCAGGCGTGCCACCCCCGGTGAACCCGGCGGCCCTGCCGAGCCCGGCCAGCGTGAGCGCTCTGCCTTACATCGTGAACAACAGGGCTACCCGGCAGACCGGCCCGGTCGAGCAGCAGGCGGCCTGCCAGCAACCGCCAGCGGGTAGCGCGCGCAACGTCGAGGCGGAGCCGGCCGCTCAACAGCGGTTGCGGATCCGGCAGGTCCAACAGTTCGCGATCGGCCGTGGCCAACGGGTGGCCGTGATCGACAGCGGAGTGCACCCGCACCCCCGGCTGGCTGGCAGGTTGATCGACGGCGGGGACTACATCGACAATCGCAGCGGCCTGTTCGACTGCGACGGCCACGGCACCGCGGTGGCCGGCCTCATCGCCGCGGCGCCTGATCCGGTCACCCGGTTCGTCGGGGTGGCCCCCGCCGCCGAGATCCTGGCCATCCGTCAGGCCAGCACCTTCTACTCGGTACCGCTGCGCCAGCTCGACACCGGTCAAGATGTCCGTAGCCCGATCACCGGGGACACCGTCAGCATGGCCGCGGCTGTCATGCGCGCCGTGCAACTCGGCGCGACCGTGATCAACGTCTCGGAAGCCGCCTGTTTCCCGGCCGAGCGCGACCAGGTCAACGCCCCAGATCTGCAAGCCGCCGTGCACTACGCGGTGGAGCACAATGCCGTCGTCGTGGTGGCCGCCGCCAACACCGGTAACATCTGCCAGCAGAACAGCCCGGGCGTGGTGTCCACGATCTCCTCACCAGGCTGGTTCGACGATGACGTGCTCACCGTCGCGGCGACCGACGGCAATGGCGATGCCGCGGATTTCTCGATCCGCGGACCGTGGGTCGACGTGGCCGCACCAGGTACCGGTGCCGTGTCTCTGGCTTCGGCCGGACCGGGTTTGATCACCGAACTCGTCGATGCCCACGGCGCGGCGCGCCCGTTGGACGGCACCAGTTTCGCCACGCCGTACGTCGCCGGGCTCGCCGCACTGGTCCGGGACCGGTTCCCGAATCTGACCGCGCGGCAGGTGATGCGTCGCATTGAGCAGACCGCGCAGCACACCGCCGGCCCCGGCGGTCGCAGCGAGGAACTCGGCTACGGCATGGTCGATCCGGTCGCCGCGCTCACCGCGGTGCTACCCGAGGAACAGAATTCCGGCCCAGCACCTGTGCAGCCGGCCAAATTGTCCGGTCTCCAGCCACCACCATCCGACAACCCGCTACCGCGCACCGTCGCCCTAGCCGGCTCAGCCGCCGCCCTCGCGCTACTAGCACTCACCCTCCTCATCACCCACACCCTCAAAAGGCACCGTCAACACCGTCCCCACGACCGCATTCAGCGGGCTGAGCGGGGTTAACCCGCCCGGTTTTACCCCGCTGAGCTCGCTGAATGCGATGGGTCCGCCCAGCTGGGTTGGTGAGTTTCGTGGAGGTGTCCGTCTGGGGTAAAGGTGAGGTAGCGGTCGAAGGCGTGGACGGCGAACCAGCGGTCGTGGGTGACGGCCACGACGGTGCCGTCGAAGGTCTCCAGGGCGTCCTGCAGGGCTTCGGCGGACGTCAGATCAAGGTTGTCGGTGGGCTCGTCGAGCAGCAGCAGGTTGGCTCCGGACAGTTCCAGCAGCAGGATCTGGAAGCGGGCTTGCTGCCCGCCAGAAAGCGTGTCGAAGGTCTGCTCCGCGCAGTGCGCCAGTTCGTAGCGGCCCAGAATCCGGCGGGCCTCCTCGCCGGGCGCTCCGGGCCGGTGCTCGTCACCTCGGTGCAGGATCTCCAGCAGGGAGCGTCGCGCCCATTGCGGATGCTCGTGGGTCTGAGCGAACCAGCCCGGACGTACCCGAGCACCGAGCCGGGCATTGCCACTGTGCTGCACCGGTGGGACGACCACGTCACCCACCGGCCGATGCTCCGGCTCCGGATCGGAGCCCCCGGCCGCCAGCAGCCACAAGAAGTGCGACTTACCCGAGCCATTGGAGCCGAGCACAGCTACCCGGTCGCCATACCAGATCTCCAGGTCGAACGGCTGCACCAACCCCGTCAGCGCTACATTCGAGCAGACGACGGCACGCTTGCCGCTGCGGCTGCCCCGCAAACGCATGCGGACGTGCTGCTCTCGGGGCAGCTTTTCCGGTGGACCGGCCTGCTCGAACTTGCGCAGCCGGGTCTGCGCGGCGCGGTAACGGGAGGCTATGCCATCGTTGTATACGGCCTTCTGCTTATACATCAGCACCAGTGCCTTCAACTTGGCGTGCTCCTCATCCCAGCGGCGGCGCAGCTCATCGAGACGAGCGAAACGATCCGTGCGCGCCTGCTGGTAGCTGGCGAACGAGCCGCCATGGACCCACACGGTGTTACCAGCGGCGCCCAGCTCCACCGTGATGATCCGGTCGACGGCACGGGCGAGCAGCTCGCGATCGTGGGAGATCAGCAGGATGGTCTTGGCGCAGGCCTGCAGCGACCGCTCCAGCCACAGCTTGCCCCGCACATCCAGATAGTTGTCGGGCTCGTCGAGCAACAGCACCTGGTCCGGACCGCGCAGCAGCGCCTCCAGCATCAGCCGCTTCTGTTCCCCGCCAGACAGCGTACGTACCTCGCGCCACTTGGCCGCATCGAAACCAACGCCCAATGCCGCGGAACAGCACTCGTCCCACACCACCTCCATCGGATAACCCCCGGCATCGAGGTAGGTAGCCAGCGCGGATGCATACCGCAGTTGGGTGGGCTCGTCATCGACGTCCATCAGGGCACGCTCAGCCGCGTCGACATCCCGCACCGCCGCACGCACCGCAGGTGGTGCCACCGAGACCAGCAACTCATGCACCGTGGTGGAGTCTCTGATACGACCCACGAACTGGGGCATGACACCCAGGCCACCGACGCGGGACACGGCGCCGGAATCCGGGGCGAGCTCGCCCGAGATGATCCGCAGCAGGGTGGACTTACCTGCGCCGTTCGCGCCAATGAGGGCAACCTTGCGGCCCTCTCCCACCCGGAAAGTGATCTCGTCCAGGAGAACCCGCCCATCAGGCAGGGTAAAACTCGCTGAGTTGACCTCTATGTACCCCACTGTGGGCTCCCGACATACTGTAAATAGCCCGGTCATCTCGCCGGATCCACGACGCCATTCCCGCCAGCCACCGTCGGCGACCTTACCGACGAGCCAACAGCCCTGGTTAGCGAATAATGCGTTTTCTGATGGGTCGTTGTTGGCTGGTCAGCGGCTGAGCTAGCGGTAGCGGCGCGCCGACAGCGGCAGGAAGACGGCGACCAGCAGCACCGAAGTGGTCTTGTCCGCCCCGTTGTGCCCGAGCAGTCCAAACACGCTGCCGGCCGGTACCCGCAGGTCCACAGCATCCAGCACCGTCGTCTTGCCGTACCGCTTGGTCAGACCGTCGGCAATGATCGCCATTCCAGAGCTCATCATGCCCGCGTCTCCTCAGCCCTGTCCAGCAACTCGGTACAGCGTACCGTACTAGCTACGGCATAGATCTGGGGTTCACGATTAGGATGAGGAAGTGCCGACTGTCCAGAGCGGAGGCGGGGACCCCGCGCGGAGCATGGCCCTGCTGTGGGGCAGCGATCAGCCGGTGCGCGCCCGCGGTCCCAAACCGGGCCTGACCGTGCCCGGTATCGTGGCAGCCGCCATTGACCTGGCCGACGCCGAAGGTTTGGACGCGCTGTCCATGCGCCGGGTCGCTGAGCGGCTCGGCGTGGGCACCATGTCGCTGTACACCTACCTGCCGGGCAAGGCCGAGCTCGTTGACGTCATGCTCGACACCATCCATCTCGAGACCACACCCGAGGCGAACCACGGGACCTGGCGTGCGCAGCTCGAGGCCATCGCCCGGGATCAGTGGGCGCTCGCCCGGCGGCATCCGTGGATGCTCCACATCGCCACCACCCGCCCACCTATGGGCCCAGGGATCATCGCCAAGTACGAACGGGAGCTGCGTGCTGTCGAGGGCCTCGGCCTCGACGACCTCGAGATGGACTCGATCGTCACCCTCATCAACGGCTACGTCGCCGGTGCCGCTCGTAGCGCGATCGACGCCTTCGACGTGGCCCGCAGCAGCGGCATGGACGGCGCGGCTTGGTGGGCGGCGACCGGACCGTGGC
>JBOHHF010000407.1:0-4090 GCA_050700495.1 Pseudonocardiaceae bacterium | reverse complement strand
GCAGTATCTCGACACTGCCGTTGGGCTGGCGGCACCTGTGGAACGCGGCGGACTCGGCCACCGCGGCGACCGCGCTGGCCGAGGTGGTCCGGCGGCTGCGCCTGCTGCCTCGTCCGATCCGGCTCGCGGTGGAGCCCGAACCGGGATGCGTGCTGGACAACGTGCACGACGCGGTGTGGTGGCTGGCCCACCGGGTCGACCCCGAGTACGTCGGGCTGTGCCTGGACACCTGCCACCTCGCGGCGTCGTTCACGGATCCGCGCCGCGCGCTGGCGGAGAACGCCTCGGCTGGGCTGGCGGTGCTGAAGGTGCAGGCCTCTGCCGCGCTGCACGTACCAGACCCGGCCTGCGTTGACGCGGTGGACTGTGATCACGTCGAAGTGGAGACATATACCTGGGACGTGCTGTCACCCCGCAGCGGCCGGTCTCCGATGCCGAGCTCGTCGCGGGGATCGCCGCGGAGCTGGGTGCCGCGCGGCAACTGTTGGGCCGCACGCGAACACTGGAGCGGCTGCCATGACGATGCGCCCGGTCTTGCTGCTTGACGTCGCCGGAGTCACCCCGCCGCTGCTGGAGCACATGCCGACGAGGTGCCGGGCGTGGTCTCGGAGTGGGTCGAGGCCACCAAGGTCCGGGATCTGGTGCTGGCCCTACCGGGCCTCACAACGCCGGCATACTGATCCGCGACTGCGCCACTCAACAAGCGTGGACGTTGCCGGGCCGTCCTGACATATCGACCTCGCCGACCATTGTTCGCACCGCGAGGACCAGGTTTGTCGGCGGGCGCGGCCGCATCATCGGCCGATGACCGAATGGATCGACAGGGCCGCGTGCCGCCGATTCGACCCTGAGCTGTTCTTCCCTATCGGATCCGGCACGGCCAGCACCCGTCAGGCGGCGCGGGCCAAGGCGGTGTGCGGGTGCTGCCCGGTCTCCGAGGAGTGCCTGATCTTGGCCTTGCGCAGCGGTGAGGTCGACGGGATCTGGGGTGGCCTGGACGCCAGCGAGCGACGCAGTCTGATGGCGGTTCGCCTGGCGCACGATCACGTGGCGTCGTCGATGCACGGGATGTGACGACGGTGGGCTCCCTCGATGAGTCTCGCCTCGTCCCACCAGGTCAACCGCTGACCGTTGGTTCTCTGCTCTCAGGCCGAGGCCAGCGAACCATGCGCGATACAGGATTAGACAGATGGACCGTAACAGCGACAAGACGCAGCGGCTGGTCGATGGACTCGGATTGTTCAGCCTTGGGCTGGGCACCGCGCAACTGGTGGCGCCGGGTGTGATGAACCGGCTGATCGGTGCCAACAACACCGCGAAGAGCCGAGCCGTGCAGCGCTGGCTCGGCGGGGCCAGGGAGTTCACATTGGGCACCGGCATCGAGTCCCGGCACAAGCCCGCGGCGTGGCTGTGGGCTCGCGTCGCCGGGGACGTCGTTGACCTGGGCATGCTCAGCGCCGTGCGGGGCAGGCCCGGTCGGCGCCCCAGCGCGCGGCGCCGAGCCACGATCGCCACAGCCGCGGTCGTGGGGGTGACCGTGGCTGATTTGATCGCCGCGCTCCAGGTCAGCGGCAACAGTGAGCACAATGGTAAGGCGGGACAGGGCATGAGTGGAATCAAGGCGAAGGCCAGCATCACCGTCAACCGGCCGGTGGCCGAGGTGTTCGCATACTGGAACGATCTCGAGAACCTGCCGCAATTCATGGCGCACCTGCAGTCGGTGACGTCGATGGGCGGTGGCCGCTCGCGATGGCGCGCGGCGGGACCGGCTGGTGTCGAGATCGAGTGGGACGCCGAGATCTCCGATTGCCGGATCGACGAGTACATCGCCTGGCGGTCAGTGGGGGACGCGACCATCACGAACAGGGGCGAGGTCGAGTTCCGTCCGGGGCCAGGCGGGCGGGGCACTGAAATTCGCGTCCGGCTGACCTACCACCCGCCCGCCGGAAAGCTCGGGGCCACCGTCGCCAAGCTCTTCGGCGAGGCGCCCGACCAGCAGCTGCGCGATGACCTGCGCCGGTTCAAGCAGGTGCTGGAAACCGGCGAGGTGGTGCGCTCCGAGGGCAGCCCGGAAGGCCACAAGACCTCGCGGCTAATAGCCCAGCGCCCGGCCCAACCCCCCGCCTCCTGACCCTTCCCACCTTCCTGACCTGGCGATCGGAGTACAGACGATGCGAGCCACCCTCTGGATGGGCAAGACCCACGTCGAGGTGCAGGACGTCCCGGAGCCGAAGATCCTCAACTCCCGTGACGCGATCGTGAAGATCACCTCGACCGCGATCTGCGGTTCGGACCTGCACCTGTACGGCGGCTTCATTCCGACGATGCGCAAAGGGGACATCCTCGGTCACGAGTTCATGGGCGAGGTGGTCGAGACCGGCTCGGCGGTGACCACGCTCAAAGCCGGCGACCGCGTCGTGGTCCCATTCCCCATTGCCTGCGGCAACTGCGGAGCCTGTGAACGCGGCCTGACCTCGGTGTGTGAGAACTCCAATCCCAATGCTCCGATCGCGGAGAAGCTGATGGGCCACTCGCCATCTGGGCTGTTCGGCTACTCGCACATGCTCGGCGGTTACCCTGGCGGGCAGGCGGAATACGCCCGGGTGCCGTTCGCCGACGTCGGCCCCTTCAAGATCGAAGACGGTATCCCCGACGAGCAGGTGCTGTTCCTGTCCGACATCTTCCCGACCGGCTACATGGGCGCTGAGATGTGCGACATCAGCCCTGGCCAGGTCGTGGCCGTCTGGGGGGCTGGGCCGGTCGGTCAGTTCGCGATCGCCAGCGCACGGCTGCTCGGCGCCGAGCGAGTGATCGCGATCGACCGGTTCCCGTACCGGCTACGAATGGCGACCGAGAAGGCCGGCGCCACCGACGTCATCAACTACGAGGAGGCATCGGTTCTGGAGACCCTCAACGATCTGACCGCCGGGCGCGGACCGGACGCCTGCATCGACGCGGTGGGCATGGAATCGCACATCGACGTGCGCCCGCTGCAAGCCTACGACCGGGCCAAGCAGGCCGTCGGCGCCGAGAGCGACCGGCCGCACGCGTTGCGCGAGGCCATCATGGCCTGCGCCAACGGTGGCGTGGTGTCGGTGATCGGGGTCTATGGCGGGCTGGTGGACAAGTTCCCGATGGGCGCGATCATGAACCGATCCCTGCGCTTGCGCGCCGGCCAGTGCCACGTGCACCGCTACATGAAACCGCTGATGCAACGCATCCTCGCCGGCGAGATCGACCCCAGCTTCGTGATCACCCACCGAATGACACTGGACGAGGCTCCGCGCGGCTACGCGATGTTCCGCCAGAAGCGGGACGACTGCGAAAAGATCGTGCTCACCCCCTGACCCGGCGGGGTCAGGGGGCGAGCGCCGGCTTCTCAGGCGCGAACGCCGGCTTTCTGCCGCAGCCGGGCGTCGGGGTGCGGTCCCTCGGTCTCGAGGCGGTACTCGTCGCCGAACTTATCGCGGTGCATCTCAATCACGCGCTCGCTCGGGGGCTTCTCCCCGCCGTGGATGGCTTCCTGCATGCGCTTGAACCGCTCGTGCTGCTCGCGGACATAGCCCGCGCCCAGCGTGGTGAGGTCTATCTGAGTGGCGAGCAGCTCACGCAGGAAGGCCTTGTTAGGCTCGAAGGTCAACGCCTGCGGCATCTTCCGAGCCACGATCTCCTCCGGGTCCCGCCCGTCGTGGCGCCGCATGAGGTCGGAGGCGATCCGTAGGTGTTCCAGCTCCATGTTGAGGTGCAGCTCCCAGATCGCCTTGACCTTCGGGTCGGACTCCTGCTGCATGAACGAGTGATACAGATAGCACTCGTTGTACTCATGGATGAGCAGCTTCTCCCACCACGTCGCCACCGGGTCCATGAGAGACTCGTAATGAGTGACGTGCTCCTCCTCGATAAGGGCGATCTCCTGGTAGAGCTGGCGGGCGATCGGCTCCATATACATGTTGCCGGTATTCATGTAGAAATTCATCACCTGCTGCTCGATGGCCACCAACGTCAACGCGTTGAGTTTCGAGATCTGCGCTGCGGTATCGCGATCGTAGGAATCGCGCACGTTGTCCACCGGGTGGCGGTGCTCGATGAT
>JBOHHF010000406.1:0-1426 GCA_050700495.1 Pseudonocardiaceae bacterium | reverse complement strand
GAACTCATCCAAAAACCACAACCGCTGCTGAGCAAACGACAACGGCAACGCACCCTCACGCGGCACCACTGGGATCACCGACACCGCACCGGAATAGTCAGCCACCGCATCGGCCGGTAACACCCCGTCCAACCCCGCCACCGACGGATTGATAAACAACGAACGCAGTGACACCTCCACACCAAAAGCCACCCGAGCCCGTGAGATCACCTGCATACTCAGGATAGAGTCCCCACCCAGTTCGAAAAAGCTGTCCTGCACTCCGACCCGTTCCACCCCGAGCACCTCAGTCCAGATCCCGGCCAACACCACCTCGGCTTCGGTGCGCGGTGCCACATAATCCACGGCCGCGGTGAAGTCTGGTGCCGGCAACGCACGACGATCCACTTTGCCGCTCGGGTTCAACGGAAGCTCATCCAGTACCACAAACGCCGAAGGGACCATGTAATCCGGCAAACTCTGTTTAAGTGCCTCACGCAACGTGGTAGTGCTGGAAACGTCCGTGTCGGAGAAGACCACATAGGCCACCAACCGCTTCACACCCGGC
Source organism: Pseudonocardiaceae bacterium (assembly GCA_050700495.1). Taxonomy (GTDB): domain Bacteria; phylum Actinomycetota; class Actinomycetes; order Mycobacteriales; family Pseudonocardiaceae. Next base: position 879 of record JBOHHF010000406.1, on the reverse strand, counting down.
TGATCCTCCCGGGCGATCACCACCGCCTCCCCAACATCCGGATGTTGACGTAAAGCAGCCTCAATCTCACCCGGTTCGATGCGGAACCCACGGATCTTGACCTGCTCATCGACCCGGCCCAGGTATTCCACCTGTCCGTTGATCGTCCAGCGCGCCCGGTCCCCGGTGCGATACATCCGCGCACCCGGCTCCCCGAACGGACAGGCCACAAACCGCGCCGCGGTCAGGCCCGGCCGGTTTAGATACCCCCGGGCCACCTGAGCACCGGCCAGATACAACTCACCCGCCACCCCCACCGGCACCAGGTGCAGTGCTGCGTCCAAGACATAAGCCTGCGAATTCACCAGCGGACGGCCCACCGCCGGGCGCATACCCGCCAGCACCCGACACGACAGTGCGTCGACGGTGCACTCGGTGGGGCCATAGAAGTTGTAGCCCATGATGTCGGGGGCGCTGGCCACCTCCGCCCACAAGGTGTCGTCGATCGCCTCCCCCGCCAACATCAACACCTTCGGCCGGTGCCGCTCATCGGTCAACAACCCCGCCGCAAAAAGCTGGCGGGCATAAGACGGCGTCAGGTCCAGGAAGTCGACCCGGTGCTCAGCGACGTAGTCGACCAAAGCATCCGGGTCCAAACGCACCACCTCGTCGATCAGATGCAACTCATGACCAGCGGCCATTAACAGCGGCTGCGCCATCGAGGCGTCGAAGGAGAATGACGCGCTCAATCCGACCCGCAACCGCCCCCCACCGGCCGCAGCCACAAAACCATTGCAATGGTGAAACAACAGATTCACCATATGGCGGTGTTCGACCACGACACCCTTGGGTCGGCCGGTGGAACCCGAGGTATAGATCACATACGCCGAACTCCCCGGA
>JBOHHF010000405.1:0-7427 GCA_050700495.1 Pseudonocardiaceae bacterium | reverse complement strand
CTGATGATCTCCGCCCCCACCCGCTCCCGGTCGGCGATGATCCGCGTCGCGCAGTCCAGCGACTGGAACAGCACCGCATGCTCCCGCCGGAACGTCACCGACGCGGTGGCGGACACGGGGGCGACCTGCCCATCCAGGGACAGATCCACGTCGACCACCCCGCGTGACCGGTAATCCATAGTGCCCAGCCGGGAGCCTAAGCGCACCGAGTAGGCGACCGAGCAGTTCTTCGCGCGGGCGAGCTGTCACCGAACTCCTCCTCGAACACGCCCGCCACGGCGAGCATTGCCTGCATACACGCCCACACCTGCTTGGCGTCCTTGAACTCGTCCGCCTCGAAGGCTTGCCACTCGCGGAAGTTCATGGCGATCTTGGCGCGGTGCTCCCGGCAGTGACGGTGCAGTCGGTTGGGTTTGGCCGCGCTGTGCGCGACGGCGAGTTCCCTGCGCACCTTCTTGCCCGCCATCCGCGTGCGCCTTCCGCCGGAAGAGACCGTCACTGGGTAATAGCGGCATGCGAGTGGTCCGTTACCGCATGAACGGCGGAACCGCCAGGCCCGACAGCTCAGTCGGGGTAGCGGAGCAATGGGGGGAGATCGGCCCATGCCAGCCGTGGATTACCTCCCGTGCCGAGCGTTACTCATCGAAGATCAAGGGATACGACCACGCTGCCCACGGCCTGGCACCAAGCGCCGGTACTGGACTTGCATAAAACTGATCACCCGAACCCACCGGTACACGATCCACAGTTCACGCTCGCAGGTCGCACCCATCGCGGCAGAAAAGTGTGGTGGGGTTGGAATGGGCTGACCGCTGACCTTTGGTTGGAGTGGCGGCCGCAGTTGCGAGGTTGATCGACCGGCGAGTTCGACGGTGTGCTGTCGCGGACCCCTACTGCGCGCGGGTGACCGGTGGTCAACCGGCGGGAGCCAGGCCCAGTGCGGCGCAGGCCGCATCGACGGCGGCCGCGCGCAGTTCGTCCTCTGGGACGTGCGGGAATTGGATGGTGCAGTCCTGCAGGCCGCCCAGTGCCACCACGGCGCGGGTGGCCTCGGTGAGCGTTGGTGACGGGCTGAACAGCAGCGCGGTCAGCCGCTTGCGCCAGGCGAGGACCGTGTCGACCAGACCGAGCTCGGCCAGCGTGGTCAGCTCGGTCAGCACCAGCATGACGTCGGCGCGGTGCCGGATGTTGAAGTCGAAGAACCCCTCCAACAACGCCCGCGGTTGCACCTCGGCCAGCCCTTCCTGGCTGCGCACGAAGGCCTCGCCGTCGTCGATCAGCGGCTGCATGATGCTGCGTACTAGCTCCTCGCGGGACGTGAAGTGGTAGTACAGCGCCGGCTTGGTGATCCCGAGCTGGCCGGCGATCTCCTGCAGGCTGGTCTTCTGCACACCCTTGCGGGCGAACAGTTCGCGCGCGGTGTCGAGGATGCGCTGCTTGGTGTCGGAGGGATGGGGCACGCCCCACAGGATAACTTACTTTCCGATCGGTAAGTCCTACGGTAGGCTTACCGATCGGAAAGTAAGGAGGCTGCCATGCGGATCCTGATCTCCGGCGCCAGTATCGCCGGGCCCGTGCTGGCCTACTGGCTCACCCGATACGGTTTCGATGTCACGACCGTCGAACGCGCGCCGCAACTGCGCAAGACCGGCGGCCACTCGGTCGACCTCTTCCGGCCCGCCATGGACATCTCCGAGAAGATGGGCGTGCTGCCGCGCATTGAGCGGATGGTCACCGGCACGACCCGGATGACCGTGTACCGCCGAGGCGTCGAGCGGCCCACGCGGGTTGACCTCACCAAGGTGTTCAGCGCCACCTCGGACCGGCACGTCGAGATCATGCGCGACGACCTGAGCGAGATCTACTACGATGCCGCCCGCGACGACGTCGAGTACGTCTTCGGCGACTCGATCACCTCGATCTCCGCCGACGGCGACGTGACGTTCGAGCATGCCGCGCCACGCCGCTTCGACCTCGTCGTCGGCGCGGACGGCCTGCACTCGAACGTGCGTCGGCTCGTCTTCGGCGACGAGTCCCAGTTCAGCGCATTCATCGGCGCCTACCTGGCAGTACTGACCATGCCCAATCACCTGCACCTCGACGGCGAGCACATCGGCCACCTCGATGTCGGCCGCATGACGGGGGTCTACGGCGCCCGGCACCTGGACGAAGCGCGCGGGGTGTTCCTGTTCCGCAGCGACCACCCGCTCGACTACCACCACCGGGACGTGCCGCGGCAGAAGCAACTGCTGCGGGACAGGTTCGCCGGGATGCACCCCGACGTGGACCGGTTACTCGCCGAACTCGACCGCACGCCCACGTTCTATTTCGACTCGATCACCCAGCTGCGCATGGACACCTGGTCCCGCGGCCGCGTGACGCTGGTCGGCGACGCGGGGTACTGCCCCGGCCCCGCGGTCGGCGGCAGCACCAGCCTGGCGGTACTCGGCGCCTATGTGCTGGCCGGCGAACTGGCCGCGGCAGGCGGCGACCACGAGCGGGCGTTCCCCGCCTACGAACGGGAGATGGCAGAACTGGTGCGGCACAGCCAGGCGTTCGCCCTGAACGCAGCGAAGACCCTCATCCCGAACTCGCAGCTGGGCGTCAGGGCCCTAGTCGCCGGCGCGCGGCTGGTCTCCGTGCTGCCCGCCCGGGTCAGCCGTGCTGCCGCGAAGCTCAACGCCAAGGGCGTGCGCCTGCACGACTCGATGATCGTGCGAGACTATGCCACCCGCCAGCCAGCGCCAGGGACGACGAGCCCAGACTCGTAACCACACACCACCCCCGGGGCGCGACCGCGCAGGCCGAGCCCGCGGAGCACCCGGCTCAGGGTGTCGGCCTTCGTCGTAACGCATGACGGGCGGGAGGCGTCATGGCGGCGGCGACTTGGACCTCGCGGAGGGCCACGCCCGGCGTCAACCATGATCATCACGTGTGCTGGAGCGTGAGCGGTTGGATCCAGAACATCCCGCATCCCTCGGCCGCCTCGGCAAGGTGACGAGCCAGATTCGCCACCAGTTTCATCCCGGCTGCATCTACTCTGGAGGGCAGCCACGGTGATCGTCAGTGTCAAGGTGAGGTCCCGCATGGGCGAGAGCTACTGGGAACGGAAACAGCGGCACCTGAACGATGACCATGAGGCTCGCCGGAAGCAGTCGAAACGCACGATGGGCCTTCTCAAAGCGCAGGAGAATATCGAGCAACTCACTGGACACATCGAGGCAGCCACGGCTAGCAGCGATGAGTGGACCTCTTCCGACGAGTTCCGGCGACTTGGAGTCGAGTGGATGCTCAAGAAGAGCTCGACTATTGTTGAGATCTCCAACGACCCCTACCTGTCGGCCGATCTCAAAACGGTGTGGTGTCGGACACTGAAAGAAACCACCCTGACGCACCCCGACGAAGACGATTTGATCAGCGTGTGGGCAGGGGTCCTGCTCGAAGTGTTCAAGTTCGATCTCCGGCCCGGGCGCGTCCTAAGCCTGACGGCGCTGGCCAGCAGCATCACAGCGCTCATCGAGCTACGCGCTGGAGCCCGCGCCGAGATGTGACCATTGACGAGCGTCTCGCGGTTGTAGCCGGTGAACCGCCGTTGCTTCTCATCGCTCGGTTCGAGAGGTGACCGCTGCGACGCCGACCGCCAGTTGTTCGACCTGCTCTGGCATACGCGCCGTGGTGGTCAGGCAGGTCAAGCTCGTAGGTCACACCACACGGGACCATGCTGATGTCCTCACTCTTCCTCGTCAGTCAGATCGTCGACCAACGTCACGATGGTTCCTGGGTGACACCTCCTTTGCCGAACGCGTGCTGTTTGGACGTCGCGCGCATGGGGCGCTCGGACATGCGCTGTGAGCTGGCGAGCCGGCAGCCGTCCTCACAGCAACGCGATATGGCACATACGCCCCCAGTTACAACGCGATGCGCCGGGGTCGGTAGCGAAAGGTCGCGCACCTGTTCGCCGGGGACGCGCTACAGGGCCAGCGGGGCGGAGCCGAAAGCGACGTTGAACCGGTCGCACCAGATCACCACGCTGGTAAGCCCGGCCAGGTCGGCGTCGGCCGAGATGGCGTAGTTCTGGTTGCCGCCGGTGGCCTTGAGCTTGCCGAGCGCCAGGTAACGGCCGTCGTCGTACTTTCCCCACTGCCCACCGGCGGTCTGATCAGTCAGCCACACGTGCAGATCGGGACCATCGCTGGTGGACAGGCCCTCCAACCGGACGTAGCGAGCCCCGTCCGGCAGCTCAATCACCCGTGCTATCCCTGTGGTCTCGTGCTCCTGGGTGACGAACTGCCCCTCGGCAAGCACCCTGGGCCCAATGGGCTCGGCCGGTGCACCCGGTTCGGCAGGTGCACCGGGCGCAGGCGGGGGCAGCGCCTCGTTCACCATGCTGTGGGTGAACAGCCGCCACGGCTGGAAGGCCCAAAGACCGACGCCAACCAACACCATCAGCACGCTGAGCACGACCCAGATCACCAGGCGCCGCACGCCAGCCCGTCCCCGGTTGGTTGACTGGCTCATGTGCACTCCCACCCGCTCTGGTGCAACCACCGTGCGATATGACCGCGCCTGATGCCGCACTGTACAACACCCCGCGGTCGGTTTAGGCCAGCACGCTCGGACCAACAAAGATCGCTGAGCTGATCCGGGTCTAATGGGGAGATGTCTACTCGGTGCTCAACGTCGGAGCCGGAGCAAGGCATATGAGCCACTAAATCAAGACGTACGCGCCGTGGAGCCGTTCTCGGTAATGATCGCCTATCGGCCGCTGAACGCGGCGCCGGTGATGCGATGCAGCTGCGGAGACGCTGCCCCTGGCCGACAACGGGGTCGATGCGCGGTGATGACAGTCTTCAGTGATTACCTTTGGCGTGATCCTGTGCAGGGCCTGCGTGAGCTTCGCCGTGTTGCCCGGCGTCGACTTGTGCTGTTTAACGTCAACCCTCGCGCAGGCGCCACGGCTCTTCGTCCGTGCATCCACTCATCGGCATGAGAGCGCGTCTCCGTCGCCGGTGTCGGCACCGCCTACCCCGCAGTCCGATGCGGCTTGACGCTGAAACCCCGCTGCCCTTGATCACGGCTCACGCTGACCAGAATGACCAGATCTGGTCCTGATCATAGGCTGCGGTTCGCACACTGACACAGTGGTCATGACAAAGACGCAGGCCACGAGCGATGGTGGACCTAACGCATCAGCATACGAACCACACGGTGCTGGTCGAGGGACCCGAGATCGTGATCCGCCCCGTCGGTACTCGTCGTCCGGTGCCGGCTGGTGCCTAATGAGCCGCGATGTGACCGTCAACCAACGGGTGACGTCGAGTTGGCATTGGGCGGCCAGTTGCTCTAGGACCTGGGTCGAGGCGCATAAAGGTCTAATCTCGGCAGACATTCGGCGAGCACTGCGGCATGATCAACCGGGTGATGGCGGGCGTGGACACCCCGACATCCTTCCCCCCGCAGTCGATGCGGCACCGCACCCTATCCGGCCACCCCACGGGTGGTTGATCTCGGTACGCTGCGGTGCAGCCCGCGAGCGGGTCAGCTCCGGTAACGGGGGTTGGTGGCGTGCCACTCGAAGCCGCCGCCCATCCAGGCGCGCACCCCGCGCAGGAACCGCTGGAGCTGCGACGACGGCACGGGAAGCAGGCTGCGGTGGGTGGCCTCGAAATCCCGGACCAGGTTGTTGTGCAGGTCGACGGTGATCGCGATGGCCTCCTCGACCGAGCACTGCCGATCGGCGGCGATTTGCAACACCATGTTGCACACCGGCTTGTCGTCGACGGCGTCCTTGGCCACCGAGTGCAGGTCGTTGACCATCACCGAGGCGGTGCCGGCCTGCATCAGGGCGCGCCGGACCTGCAGCTCGTAATACAGGTTGGCGTCCAGTTCGTAGCCGCCGACCGCGTCGATCAGCGTCATCGAGGTGTAGAAGCTGTCGTGCTGGCGGGCGGCGAGGTACTCCCAGGCCGGCGGGTAGTTGCCGGTGAACCGCCAGGCTGCGTAGCTGTTCCAGCTGACGAACATGGCGAAGGTCGCGTAGCAGGCTCGCTGCACCTGCGCGGGGCTGGCGTGCCGGGTCAGGTGCTCGATCCCGGAATTGAGCGCCACCAATACCGGATCGGATCGCAGCGCCTCGTCCAGCGGAACGGAGAACTCGCCGGCGGGGGCCACCGGGTCCATCGCGGCCATCACCAGGGCCAGCCGGGGCGGCAGCTCGGTCGGGGTGGCGCCCATCTCGCTGTCGTCGGCGTACAGGTCGTCGGCGGCCCACCACGCGGCGTTGAGCTGCGCGGCGATCAGCAGGCGGTCGGGATCATCGGTATCGGCGTGGGCGAGCATCGCCAGCCGGCCGAACCTGGCCTGGCGCATCAGATCGGCCTCGTCATCGGTGAAGCCGCAGTCCTTTGCCCAGACCACCAACCGGTCATCCACCTCGGCGGCCAGCGCGTCGTCCACCCGCTCGACCATGGGGACGTACAGCGATGCGGCCGTGCCATCCCCCCAGGGGCGTTCCACGTACGCGGGGCCGGTGCCGCTGGCCAGGGTGAGTTCCCGCACGAGGCGGGCCGCCGAGGTGCCCAACCCCGACGGGCCAGCCCGGACCGCGGCGACCAGCGCGCTTTCCGGGTCCGACGGGACCAGGCAGTCGCGGTGCGGCGGCGGGTCGATCAGGGGGGTCGCCTCGGCGGTGGGAATGATATCCGTCATCCGGACAAATCCTCACGGTCTCGCGGTGCTCGGGCCTCGGAGTACGCGAACGCACTGACCCCACAGCCTGGCAGGCCGCGCCGGCAAGGACATCTACCAACCAGAGGCTGGCCTCCCACGAATAGGTGATCCAGCGCCCCCGACCGTACTCTGAGCGTAGTCAGCCGGCCACCGGTTGACCGCGCCGCGTCGACCTTGACGGCGGCGGAAAATGGGGCGGCGAGAAAGCGTGTGGCGGAGACCGGCCATGACCGAGGCGGCGTGGCGAGGGACAGGGTGCGGGTCATACCGGGTGGTGCACTGCCGGTGGTGGCGGCCCAGACCGCGAGGCATGGACCGGCGGGTGGACATCGACCTGGCCCGGATCGGGGCGGCCAAGCTGTGGACTGGGTCGAGAGCACTGCCCGATGCGACTTGACGCTGGCAGCAGCACACTACCGCCGCCCTTGATCGCGACTCAAACTGAAACAGGGCGACAGTAGCCGTTCCTGATCATGGCCTGTGGTTCGCGCAATGACACGGTTGTCGCTAACAAGCCGCAAGTCACGGACGGTGGTGGACCATCAGGGACTCGAACCTACTGAGCCGTAGTGGCAACGTTCCCTTGCTCATTGCTCCCTGAGGGCCAGCGTGGTCGTGGGCATCAGCGATCACCATCACTGGAGGCCTGTTGAGCGCGAATGCGGCGCACCAGCTCGGCGACGAGTTCGTCGTTGGCG
>JBOHHF010000404.1:0-4099 GCA_050700495.1 Pseudonocardiaceae bacterium | reverse complement strand
CGCACGTCGGCACGGGCCAGCAGCGCCGGGTCGACGGCTGGAGTGCCACCTGCCTGCCTGGCGACCATGTCATCGTCTTCGTAACCCATCGCAATCACTGCTCCCCTCACCGTGTGGCCGGACACAGTAGCGACTCAGGCGCGTCAGGCCCGCGTCGCTACATCAGCAAGAACGTCACGACACCGCTTCGAAACGCGGAAGCCGAGCGCGACTTCCGCAACCGTGTCAACCGGCACCACACTGGTCCCATGGTCGAGCGACTCCGTCGCCCTCTCGCGGTCCCGGCTTTTGCGCCGCGCCCACTGGCCCGACAGATCCGGCCGATGCCGGCCGAGCTTCCCGACCGCGACTAGGTGGCAGGTATGTCCCATTTCGGTGACGTCGTAGGGGAGACCTACCTGCGTGGTCTGGCCGGGGAGCGGCCGGACCTGCCGATGACCGCCGACGGGCTGGAGGCCGCGGCGCGGGACGTGTTGTCCGCCGAAGCATTCGGTTATGTGGCCGGCGGGGCGTCCACCGAGCGAACCGTCGCGGTGAACCGCGAGGCGTTCACCCGCTGGCGGATCGTGCCCCGAATGTTACGTGGCATCACGGAGCGCGATCTGTCCATCACGGTGCTGGGCACGCCGATGAGCGCCCCGGTGCTCACCGCGCCGGTCGGCGCGCTTGGCCTCGTGCACCCCGACGCCGACCTCGCCGTCACCCGGGCCGCCGCCGCACTGGGCCTGACCAGCGTGCTGTCCACTGCATCCTCGACCACTCTGGAGGACGTCGCCGCTGCCGCCCTGGACATCCACTGCTGGTACCAGCTGTACTGGTCGCGGGACCACGAACTGGCCGAGTCGCTGGTCGGCCGGGCTGAGGCGGCCGGATACCGGGCCATTGTGGTCACCGTGGACACCTGGTCGCTGGGCTGGCGGCCGCGGGACCTGGAGCTGGCACATCTGCCGTTTCTGCGGGCCGAAGGCATCGCCAACTACCTGTCCGATCCGGTGTTCCGGTCCCGATTGGATGCGCCGCCCGAGGAGTCGGCGCAGGCCATGGCGGCGGCTGTACGGACCTGGGCTGAGCTGTTCGGCAATCCGGCGCTGAGCTGGTCGGACCTGCCGCTGCTGCGGCAGTGGACCCGGCTGCCGGTCCTGATCAAGGGGATCTGCCACCCCGACGACGCTCGGGCGGCACTGGAACACGGTGCCGACGGGGTGGTGGTGTCCAACCACGGCGGCCGTCAGATCGACGGGGCACGGGCGGCGCTGGACTGCCTGCCCGACGTGCTGGCCGCCGTCGACGGACGCGCCCCTGTGCTGCTGGACTCCGGGATCCGGTGCGGCGCTGACGTGCTGATCGCGCTGGCGCTCGGCGCCCAAGCCGTGCTGCTCGGAAGGCCGTGGATCTACGGGCTGGCACTGGCCGGACAGCGCGGGGTGGAGCACGTGCTACGCGCGATCCTCGGTGATCTCGATCTCACACTGGCGCTGGCCGGCTATGCTCGTCCGGCTGAATTGAGCGCACACAGTGTCGTCAAGGACGGCTGACGTCCGCGTTGCGACCAGGTGTTGTGTGGTCGGTTAGGCTGTATGGGTGAGTAGGGGGAGCGACCCAACGCGTTGGCTCGACGACGGTGAGATGCGGGCGTGGCGTGCCTACGTGGTCGGCAAGGCGCTGCTCGACTACCGGCTGCACCGCGACCTGCAAGAGGGGCACCAGCTGGCGCTGGCCGACTACGAGCTGCTGGTCCGGCTCTCCGAGGCGCCCTACCGGCAGGCTCGGATGAGCACCCTGGCCGAGCAGGTCGCGTCATCCAAGAGCCGGATCTCCCATCAGATCGGCCGGATGGAGAAGGTCGGGCTGGTGCGCCGTGAGGATTGCTCGAGCGACGGGCGTGGGGTGGTCGCCGTGCTCACCAGCCACGGCTTGCAGGTGTTGCATAGCGCGGCTCCCACTCACGTCCGCGGGGTCCGCGACAACCTGGTTGACCTGCTGTCCGAGGACGAACAAGCGATGCTGGCCGAGGTGTTCGAACGGGTCGTGAGTCACCTACGGGGACGGTGAGGGAACCCTCCGGTCGGTCTCCCCCCGAATGGCGTAGTAGGTTCCCCCAAACCAACCCGGGCGGGTGCGCGGGCCTCACGGCATCGAGTGGTGGTGTTCATGACAGATCCGGCAGCAGGCGTAGCAGCCAATGCGCTGGGGGCCGATGGCGTCCCAGTGACCGGCGCAGAAAACGGCCGAGAAAAGGGCACCGTGGGGGGTGCGGTGCGTGGCTTGGAGCGCGCGCTGCCCGAGGAACGTCCGGCCCCCCCGCCGCCCCGGCTCAGGGTGCCTGGCCAGGTGCCTGAGCTCACACCCGACACACCGATGCAGAAGGTCGTGCTACCCGGGCTGGTGGAGCTGACCTTGGGAAACGTGGTGGTGCCGGACCGGTTCAACCCACACCGGATCGCCGGGTTCGTGACCCGGCTGGAGGACGTTCCGGCAAGCTCGTCGTCCGAGCTTGCCCGGCGCTACGGGCTGGACCAGGTGGCGGGTTGGCCGATCAGCGACGAGCTGTACGTGCTGCGTTTCTACGCGCACCACCCGCAGCTCTACATCGCACCCTTCGAGCGCAGCGTCTATCAGGTGGATCTGCTGGAACTACCCGCCGGCACCGAGCTGTGGCGGATCGACGCCCAAGGTGACGAGCATCGGGTAGGCGCATATTTGAATCGGCAGGTCGGTTGGGTGAGCACCGCGCCACCGCAGCTGGGTCCAGGGAGTTGGAACCGGCCGCCGGTACCGTTGCGGCCTACCGTGCGTCGCGGTCTGGTCGGGCACTACCGCGGTAGTGACTTCGATGCCGACTTCGGTCCTCGCCCCGGCGAGGTGACCCTGCACCCGCTGCCGGGCATGTGCCCGCCGGAAGAGTTCACCGAGCAGGCCGGCGCCTACACGCTGTCGGTGTCGATCGGCGAGCTCGACTCCCTGGACCTGGTGCGCTGGCGCGGCGGCTGGAACGGCTTGCCGGTCGAACTGGTGGAGTCCGGGCCGGAGTACGCCGTGATCCACTACATCGGCGAGAACGGCTCGCGGGCAGCTGAGTTCGGCCTCGCGGAGGTCGACTACCGGGTATGGCGCGGCGCTGTGCCGCACAGCGAGCTGGTCGACGTAGCCGAACAGCGCACGGACCTCCACGCCTCTTGAGTGGTCTGGTCGACCACCCGCTAGCGTGCACGTCGGAAGCGTGGCAGAGCGGCCTAATGCACTCGCCTTGAAAGCGAGAGACCGGAGACGGTCCGGGGGTTCGAATCCCTCCGCTTCCGCCGCTGTGACCAGCACGAACTCCGAGTGGGTCGTGGTCACCTCGCCCGGCGCCCGTGCTAGCGGTTGCATTTCTGGTGGCATTTGGGTTGTCCCACGATCCAGGTCGTCGCTGTCAGATCGACCTATCGATGATGTTGGTTCTTGATCGCTCTGCTGGTAGGGGGCGATACTCGACTGTTCAGGCGCCTGGTGGCGTTCATCCGGTCCAGGCATAGGTGTTCTACGGTTGCTGTACCTCGCTGTTGTACCCCGGCACCTTCGCTCCCAAAGGCTCGGCAGACCGTGTGCGGGCGTGCGAGGGAGGCGGCTCACTTGCACCGATGCGGTGGTGGAGGCTGCGACTGATGGCTGCCGTCGCGGGTCATTGCTACACGACTGCTACACGACGTGGTGGCCGTTGCAGCTGCTGTGCTATTAGGTACAAGAGCAGCGCTGCTGCTGGCGTTGATGTAGTTCGCCGCTGTACACGTGGGCCTCGTGCAGGGACTTGCTCAGTATGGGAGGGCGTGCTGGGTCAAGATGGTCCTTAGACTGGAGTCACTGTGGTCAGGCGAGGTGACCGGCCGACATCGGTGTTGTCGGGGGCCGACCGGTTCACCCGCTCCTACCCTAGTACCGTGTTGATCAGCAACTCACGAAGCTCGTAGGGGAGGATGAGCCAGACTAGCGAGAGCAACGCCGCTCCGCGGTGCACAAACCGCAAGACGCCTGCCCATCGACGAGCCGAGCTAGTCTCGCTAGGCTCAGGGTCCCGTTCCTCCGGCAGGCGGCTCGGGGTGTTGGGCGGCGGGGCCACTGG
>JBOHHF010000403.1:0-9351 GCA_050700495.1 Pseudonocardiaceae bacterium | reverse complement strand
GAGCTGGGCACGGTGCGTGAGATCGTGCACGCCCCGGCCAGCGACCTGTTGGTTTTGGACACCGCCCGCGGTGACGCCTTGGTGCCTTTCGTCCGCGCGATCGTCTCCGAGGTGGACCTGGCTAATGGCCGAGTGGTGCTCGACCCACCTGCAGGCTTGCTCGACTGATCGAAGGTCAGCTGTGTTCATCGAAGTCCTGACGATCTTCCCCGAATACCTGACCCCGGCCAGGGAGGCGCTACTCGGCCGGGCCATCAAGCGGAACCTGATCACCTTCACGGTGCATGACCTGCGGGGTTGGACCCATGATGTGCACCGAGCGGTGGACGACGCACCCTACGGCGGGGGACCCGGCATGGTGATGCGCCCGGACGTTTGGGGTGACGCGCTGGACGACGTACTCGCCGGCCAGCCGCCGCCCCGGTTGGTGGTGCCTAGCCCCGCTGGACAGCGGTTCACTCAGCAGCTGGCCACCGAGCTGGCCGGACAGCCTCGACTCGTCTTCGCCTGCGGTCGTTACGAGGGCATCGACCAGCGGGTGATCGACTATGCGGTCGAGCGGGTGGTCGTCGACGAGATCTCGATCGGCGACTACGTGCTCGTCGGGGGCGAGGTCGCCGTGCTGGTGATGGTTGAGGCAATCGCTCGGTTGTTGCCCGGGGTGCTGGGCAATCCCGCCTCAGCGATGCAGGACTCGTTCTCCGATGGTCTGCTAGAAGGTCCCTGCTATACCCGCCCCGAGGTATGGCGCAGCCGCGAGGTGCCAGCGGTGCTCCGCTCGGGTAATCACGCCGCGATCGCCCGCTGGCGCCGGGACCGCGCGGTGGAGCGCACCGCGGCGCGGCGCCCCGATCTACTGGCTGCGCTGCCACCCGGTGTGTTGGATAGTGTGGACCGCGCTGTGATCGAGCGGCTCGTCACTCCGCCCGGATAGCTACGCCCGGTTTCATCGCGGGAGACGGAGCCTGGCATGATTATCACATGTTATGATCATGTTATAACACCCTGACCGGTTACCACGGCGGATCAAGGCGGGACGGCCCCCGGGCGGAAGGCTCACCGTCACCGACGCCGCTGTTCGCGCCCGCCGAGGGCGCCCCAGCCGTGCGCAGCACACGATGACGAGGACGGACATTGATGAACACCCTGGACGCGCTGGACGCGATGTCGCTGCGTTCCGACATTCCTGACTTTCGGCCCGGTGACACGCTCAAGGTGCACGTCCGCGTCATCGAGGGTTCGCGGCAGCGGGTGCAGGTGTTCCATGGCGCGGTCATCCGCCGTCAGGGCGGGGGGATCCGGGAGACCTTCACCGTGCGCAAGGTGTCTTTCGGTGTGGGGGTGGAACGGACCTTTCCGGTGCACACTCCGAACATCGCCAAGATCGAGGTGGTTACCCGCGGTGATGTGCGGCGCGCCAAGCTGTACTATCTCCGCGACCTCCGGGGTAAGGCCGCCAAGATCAAGGAGAAGCGTGAGACGCCGTCTGCGTCCTGACCCGCTTGCTCCGTCCGCCTGTCGATAGCCTGGGGACGTGGCCAACCTGGTTCCCTCGACCGAGCCCGCTCGCGGCGACGATCCTGGCGGTTCCCATAGCCGCCGAGGGGCCCGGCATCGTGTGCCCCGGAAGAAAAAGGGCTCGTTCTGGCGGGAATTGCCGATCCTGGTGGTCACCGCGCTGGTGCTCACATTCTTGATCCAGACATTCCTGGCCAGGGTATACGTGATTCCTTCGGCGTCCATGGAAAAGACCTTGCACGGTTGTCCCGGCTGCACCAACGATCGAGTGTTGGTCGACAAGGTGACCTATCAGATGCGTGATCCAAGACCTGGTGACGTTCTGGTTTTCCGCGGTCCCGACTCGTGGGGCAGCAATGTCGAGTTCTCCAACCCGCGGTCGGACAACGTGCTCGTCCGCGGGCTTCAGCAGGCCGCCTCCGTGGTCGGCCTCGCCCCGCCGGACGAGCGGGATTTCGTCAAGCGGGTGATCGCGGTGGAGGGCCAGATCGTGCAGTGCTGTGATGAGCGCAACCGGGTCATGGTCGACGGTGCCGCGCTGACCGAGCCCTACACCCACTTCGCCGAGGCCGACAGCGAGTCTCAGGAAGAGTTCGGCCCGGTCACGGTGCCCCAAGACGGTTTGTGGATGATGGGGGACAATCGGAACAACAGTGCGGACTCGCGGCGCCACGTCGCTGACGAGCGGTTGGGCACTGTGCCTGTGGACAATGTCATCGGTAAGGCCCGTTTTATCGTGCTTCCGCTGGCGCGGTGGCAGGCCATCGATGACCCCGATCCGCAGCAGGCCACGGCGTTGGGCGCGCCGGGGTCTTCCTGGCTCAGTGGCCTCGCGCAGATGGCTGGCCTGGTTCTGAGCTGGCCGATGCTGCGGGGCGGCAGTGTCCTGCGGGAGCGGGTGGTCGCCCGCAGGCGAGGCTGAGAACCATGCCGGCCGCGACGCGCAGTACCCGCCGGGCCCTGCCGCGCCCGCCGAGGGCGGTGGTGCGCAGCGATAGCGGGATGTGGACCCTGCAGACCATCCTGCACCGCAAAGGCCTGAGCCCGGTCGCCGGGGTGGATGAGGCCGGGCGAGGGGCATGCGCCGGGCCGCTGGTGGTCGCCGCATGCGTGCTGCGGCCGTCCGATGCGGCGGCTCTGGACGGGCTTACCGACTCCAAATTGCTCACGGCGGCGCGGCGGGAGCACTATCACGACTTGATCACAACCAGGGCGATAGCGCGTAGCGTGGTGGTGATCCCACCCGATGTGATCGACTTGCTGGGCCTACACGTGGCAAATCTGGAGGGCATGCGGCGCGCCGTCGCCGGTCTTGCGGTGCATCCCGGTTACGTGCTCACCGATGGGTTTCGAGTGCCTGGCCTGACCGCCCCCAACATGGCGGTGATCGGCGGGGATCGGACCTCGGCCTGTGTAGCGGCGGCCTCGGTGCTGGCCAAGGTGACCCGCGACCGCATCATGTGCGACCTGCACGAACGGATGCCGTGGTACGGCTTCGGCGAGCACAAGGGCTACTGCACGGCCGAGCACAACGCTTCCCTGCTTGCGCACGGTCCGTCGGCCGAGCATCGGTTCGGCTACGTCAACGTCGGGCTCGCGGCGCGCACGCACGGCCTGACCGCCCCACCGCGCAGGACGGCACGGGCGAGACTAGCGCCGATCGTGGGGTCGGGAGTGGGGCCGATCGTGAGGTCCGGGGTGGTCCAGAATGGGGGATCGCCCACCACGTGACGGCACGAGCAGGAGGACCAGCACCGATGAAGCGACCGATGGGCTGTCGATGAGCGCCGAGGATCTCGAGAAGTACGAGACCGAGATGGAACTGTCGCTGTACAAGGAGTACCGCGACGTCGTCAGTCAGTTCGCCTACGTCGTGGAGACCGAGCGGCGCTTCTACCTGGCCAACGCGGTGGACGTACAGGCACGCAACGCCGACGGGGAGGTGTACTTCGAGGTCCGGATGTCCGATTCGTGGGTATGGGACATGTACCGGCCCGCCCGGTTCGTGAAGAACGTCCGAGTGATCACGTTCAAAGATGTGAATATCGAGGAAGTGGACAAACCCGATCTACGGCTGCCCGAAGGCGGTCCGTTCGGCGGCTGAGGACGCGGCCTGCCCCATGAGATCGCCGCGGGACAGCGTCTGGATTTCCTGTTCAGTGCAGTGCCACGGGGAGCGTTGCCAGGCCGTTCATGAGCACGTTCGGCCGCCAGGTCAGTTGCTCCGCAGGTTTCGCTAACCGCAGCCGGGGAAAGCGGGCGAGCAGGGTGCTCAGCGCGATACGGCCTTCGAGCCGGGCCAGTGCTGCGCCGAGGCAGTGGTGGATGCCGTGGCCGAAGGCCACGTGCGGGTTGTCGGTGCGGGTGATGTCCAATGTGTCGGGGTACGCGGTGCACGCCGGGTCGCGGTTGGCGGCCAGCAGGCCAGGAATGACGATCTCACCAGCCGGGATGGTAACCCCGCCGATGTCTACCGGCTCGGCGGTCCAGCGAGCAAGTGCCACCTGCAGTGGGCCGTCGAAGCGCAACAGCTCCTCGACCGCAGCGGGTAACCGATCCGGCTGGGAGCGCAGCAGCGCCAGCTGCTCGGGGTGGGTGAGCAGCGCGAGCACGCCGTTGCCGATCAGATTGACCGTGGTCTCGTGGCCGGCGATGAGCAACAGGAACACCATCGAGATGAGCTCGTCCTCCGACAAGCGGTCCTCGCCGTCGCGGACCACAATCAGCGCGGAGAGCAGATCGTCGGCCGGGGCGGCGCGCTTGGCCTCGACGAGCTCACGCAGGTAGCCCACCATCGCCGTGACCGCGGCGACGTACACGTCCGAGCCGGCCATCACTCCGGTGACGACGATGTAAGACCAGTCACGGAATTCTGTGCGGTGGTCGACCGGGACGCCGAGCAGTTCGCAGATCACGGTAAGTGGCAGCGGGTAGGCGAACGAGTCGATCAGGTCGACCTGCGCCGAGTCGGTCACCGCGTCGAGCAGTTCGTCGGTGATCTGTTGGATGCGTGGTGCGAGCTGTTCGACGCGGCGGCGGGTGAAGGCGGCGGTGACCAGCCGGCGCAGCCGGGTGTGGTCGGGTGGGTTGCTGTTGAGCATGTGCTGAGTCATCGCCGCGAACACTTCGGGTGCCAGTAGGTCACGGCCGATGGCGGCCATCGTCGCAGCACTCTTGATCAGCCGCGGGTCGTGCAGGGCGTGGCGCGCCTCGTCGTAGCCGGTGATCAGCCAGGCCGGCTCACCGGTGGGCAGCACGATGTGGTGTACCGGTCCGGCCGCCGCCAACTCGGCGTATGTGGCGTGGCGCTGCGGCCCGTCGGTGATAGTGAACGGCGCCGCCAGCAGCATCTCGGTCATGGCACAGTTCTACGGTCGGGCGCAGCGCGCGGGCGTCGGTAACCACTGCCCATTTCGGGCCTGCTGGCTACCTACTTCTGTGCTGCCGGGCCATCGCCACCGCCTCGAGCTGCGAGGAGACCTCAAGCTTGGCCAGGATTGAACGGATCTGGGTCCGCACCGTGGCCACCGACACAGTGTATTTTTCGGCCCGACGCAACGACTAACCAGCCGGGCACCGTCGATGTTCTCACCAAGGTCGAGGTCGAGCGAGGAGCACGAACCCACCTGGGAGCGCCGGTTGATTGAGCCGGGCGAGCAGTTCGTGCGGTGTCAGCTGCTGCGCGCACAATTCCCGCGAGTCGAGCGCGATCACCAGTGCGTAGCTGAGCAGCTCGTGATCGTCGAAGATCAACACCGTGGCGCGGCCAGCAGCGTCGGTCATGCCGCCACCCGCTCCGGTAGCGACAAACCTGCGACGGCCGCGGGGAGCTCGACGACGACGGTCCAGCCGCGCCCGCCGGCCGGTGTGGGCACCAGGCGGATCGCGCCGCCGTGCCGGCCGGCCAGCTCGGCGCTGACGTGCAAGCCGAGGCCTGTGCCGGTCGACGAAGGCCCCCGCATCCCACGCTCCAGTAACCCGGCCGCCACCGACCTCTCCCGTTGGCTCGTGATTCGCGAAGACGAAGACAAGGTGTATCTGGAAGCGGGCACTATTCTGCATCGAGGGCCGGCGCTGCCGCCCAATTCCGAGGTGTCTCCGGTCAACACGGAGAACGCCCCCTCGGACCAGGTGAGGAGAATGGTATGGCAGTCACCGTGACCGCTCGACACGCCCCTCGCCGCTTGAGCTCCAGATCGCTGAGGCAGCGCGTGGCAAGCTAGCCACGGTGCCTGAGGTCGTCACGAAGCTGGGGACAATATTCGAGCTGGCCAAGACCTCCCCGCAGGGTGAAGCGGATGGCATCGCGTGCTTCACGAGCCTCTACCAGACCATCACCGCGAACGTCTTGCGCTGGCTGGAGGAGGGGAGTTTCGAGGACTCGGAATATCTGGCCACGCTGGACCTCGAGTTCGCCGAGCGATATTTCCAGGCTCTGCAGTCCTACGCGTTCGACCGCCCGGCGACACCGAGGTCCTGGCGGGTGTTGTTCGACAACCGCAGTGACCCCGCGGATCAGCCGCCTGCACTTCGCCGTCGCAGGGGTGAACGCCCATATCAACTTCGATCTGGCGCTCGCCGTCGTCAGCACGTGTGTGCGGCTCGGCGTCGATTTCGGCGTAGGCGATCAGCGGAACGACTACCTGGGTGTCAACCAGATCTTCGCTGCCAACACGTTGCAGCTGAGCGAAAAGTTCGAGGCCGAGGAGGACCCGGATCTGGTCGATGCAATGGAGAAACTCTTCGATGATTTCGCCATCGTGGCCACCAGGGAGGCCGCGTGGAACGACGCCGAACGGCTGTGGCCGCACCGGCTCGACGCCACCCGGATGGCTCAGGAGACGTGGTTGCTCGACCTGCGGGCAAGCGTCCTCGGCAAGGGTATGCTGGCCAACCCGCTGCTGCGTTGACCGTTCACCCGTCACACTCGCGTCATCGCACCCTGCAGTGCCCGGCGAGCAAGCGCACGGTTATCTGCCCTCGGCCTAGTCTCCAGCGCTTCTGCCAGAGTGCTCAGCCTCACCAACGCACTGAGCTGGCCCGTGACCTGAACAGTCGTGGGATTTGCACCTCGACTGGTGAGCAGTGGTCTGCACAGACGCTCAAGCGCATGTTGCCTTCGACCGCATCTCTGGGCAACGCGACCACCAGCCTCGGTCGAACAGTCAGACCAAACGGCGTCTGGTGGGTGAAATCATCGCCGATGCGGTGTGGCCGGCACCATCAGCAGAGGACTTGGCATGGCTTCGTGCGCTGCTCATGGACCCACGGCGACGGATCACACCAGCCACGCCCAGGCGATGCCTGGGCGTCTAGAGTCCTGCGGTGTGGACGCTGTGAGGGAGCTATCTGTGGGCGGCCTCGCGACGACGGCCGGATGCGCTACGTATGCAATAAGCTTCCGGGCAACAACCGGTGCGGGAAGATCTACATCCTTGCCGATCCGACTGACGAACACATGACGCAGATGGTGAAGATCGCGTTGGACTCACCGGGAGTTCGCGAAGGCGACCCGGGTAAGGGGCAGACCGAGACAGATGAGGCCGTGCTCCGGCATATGACAGCGGATCAACGCAAACTGGACGAGCTGGCTGAGGACTAAGCCACCAATGTGATCCACGCGGGGAGTGGTTGCTGGCCCGTGGGCTGCTGGAAGACCGTTTGGAGGCCGCGAGGAAGCGACTGAGTAACACCCGGCCGCATTGCAGCTCTTGAAGGGCTCACCGGCGGTTTTGTGGCCTTTGACGAGGGACGGAAGGGGCGGTCCTTCCATCGGCGCCGAGCAGTGATCAAGGCACTTATTTGATCGAATTGTCGTGCACCCGGCGGTACCAGGACGTAACCCCTTTGATCCCAAGCGGCTGGGAGAGCCGGTCCGGCGGACGTAAGAAGGTAAGTTTCGTCCTTTTTGTCCGACTCTGCGTATTTACAATAGTAAACCGAGTACGGCGCTACCCAATTTTGGTGGACGGTCTCGTTCTGATGGCGGAGTGACAGTTCTACCAATTGGATCAACGCTCTTCTTGTGGGCTACGAGTACACATGCGGAGCCGAGAACGAGACGACGCCTGGTTACTGTGGACGAGGAGTCTCTGGATGGGGCGAGCGGTGCTGTTGTCACGGGCCTGGATCGTGCGGCCACCGTGGAGCAGGCTCGGGCGAGCAAGCCTATCCTCCTCACGTACCGCCGCCTCGCGAACCGGTGATGGATTATCGGCCCACCGTTCGTCAGCTTGAGAGTACGGCGAATATCGTAGAGAAGACCTTGTGGGACGGTTGGGAAAGCGCTGTCGAAGAGCAACTCGCGAGGGGTCTCGGATGGCTTGGGCGACCGACACTTGAACGGCGAATAGGCGAAGAATTTGCAAAAAAGATCCTGCTTCCAGGCGATAAAGAGATCGCTGCTGTCATTCACGCGTTGCGCATTACTGGCGTGTGGGTCTGCCTTCCTAACGGCGTTACGTACGTCCTGGCACGATGCCCGTGCTTTGAGTCTGTCGCGAAAGACAAGACAGAGGAAGAGCTGAAGAAGGTGCTTGAAAAGAAGCTTGATGTACTGGAGTTCTAGTAACGGCCGAGTAGTAGCAGGAGTGAACCGCCCCGGGAAGTGTAGAGGCTGGGTTCATATCGCGTCAGCGAGTTTAGCAGGTCCTTTCTGATTATGGTAGGTGGTCTCATATCCGCTGGTGGCGTGTTGCCCCAGGCGGTGTGGAGCCGTCGGTGATCGCACCAATCGACCCATTCGAAGGTTGCTAACTCCAAATCATCGAGCGTTTTCCACGGGCCCTTGCGCCGGACGAGCTCTGTCTCACCTAGTTCTCACGTAACTGCTGAAGCAGCATATTCAAAGGCTGTCGCAGAGCGAAGTCGAGACACCGGTATACCGTGCACTGGGGCTGTTTCTGTCAGAATCGCCACCGCCGCCCACAGTAATGGCACCGACCCTGTGTGTTGGCGCGGTGCTGCCTCAGCAGCATGCCCACACCTGTGAACACCCGCACCATCTGGTCAGTGCATACCACATGCGTGATCGGCTCCTGACCGCTGAGTCGGTTTGCCAGTGCCTCAAGCTCTTCCAGAAGGAGCCTGTAGCGTGTTTCCCAAACGTTACTCACGGCTCCCCGGGGCTCCACGGGAGGCGTATGAAGGACTGATTATCCTTGCTGCTCGGAGCCATCGTTTGTAACCCTATCCGCAGACTTGTCGCCTGTGCTGTTCACGGGGGCGTGTCCTGTTCTCTGTGTCGCACCCGCCGCCGCCGGAGCGACCAAATCTTGGCAAGATCAGTCCAACCAGCAGGCAAAACAGGAATGGTATCCAGGACATCGGTCATTCCCTGATCGCCCACTCGCTGACCACTCAGTACATAGGCGACCCGATCACCTCGTCGCCACCGAATTGTGAACCCGTCCTCACGGTCTCGATCAAAAATACCCACCCGATCAGCGGTGTGCTCGGTGTGGCTCCACCCCGGCTGCCCACCACTGTCGCTCACGAATCCACGGATGGCTCGACGGTATGTGCTGGAAGAGCAATTGATCCGTTAACGAAAACCTCCCCCTCTGCGATCGCTCCACCTATTGCCGCCGCTCTCCGCCTGAGCCGTTCCCCCAGGTCCACGTCATGATTACTGAGTGTGTTGAGTGTGACGTTAAGTAGCTAGGAGTGGGAGGGCGCGGTTGCGGTCGCGGCAGATCATCTCGGTCGCTTCTTTTATTTTGTGTAGGCCGTTAAGGCGGAAAAGTCCGGCGGCGAGGTTGCGGAGTGCTGCCATGGAGTGTGGTCTGTTCCCGACCCAGGCTTGGTGGTGGTCTTCGCGTCAGGTGGTGTCAC
>JBOHHF010000402.1:0-8909 GCA_050700495.1 Pseudonocardiaceae bacterium | reverse complement strand
GTCCTCAACCCTTGCCGGTTGAGGACCCCGGTTCTTGTAGGGATCGGGCTATCGGCGGTCAGGGCTACTACAGGCACCCTTTGATCATCGATGCAGCATGTCCCCCTGCTGCGTAGGACGACTGCCTGCTGCGCAGGCTACCTGCACTCATCGATGCCCGGAATCCGTCCGGGATGGCCGGTGTCAACGTAGTAATCCGCCATGAATCCTTCGGAATTGTCCGCGAACTTCACGTAGTTCCATAGGTTGTTGCCGGAGATGTCCTGTCCAGCCCTTTGACAGATGACGTGGGTCGGGGTTCCTGGCGCGACGCGCTTGATGAAGGTGCAATTGGTGCTTGGTGGCAGCTGCGCGGTCGGATGGTAGCAGTTACGCAAGGCCGCTCCGCCCGCAGTGGAGCCACCGACGGTGGCGTTGTGCCAGCTCGCACTGGCTACCCCGGCACCACCAATCATGAGCGGGAACGCGATGCTGAGCGCGCCCACTATGCGCAGCATGCGCTTGCCGTTCGTCCGTCGTTGTCTCATGACGTCCTCTCCTTATCCGTTCGAGTAGTAGGTTTTGTTGTGCTGCGGGTGCTCGACCCGCGCTGCCCGCTGGAGGATCCCGTCGGGCACTGGGCCTGTTGGCATGACCAGCACAGCACTCCGCAGCGATCGAATGAAAGGCCAATGCGCTGGTACGGACAGACCTCGTACGGACAAACCCCGTGCGGACAAACCCTGTACGCCGCCCGTACAGCTCTGCGGACTTACTCTCTTCTGGGAGTCCCCGGGCTCAGATACACGACCGCGACTAACAAGGCCGGCCTCGGACCGCCGAGGTGCAACTCACCTTGGGTGCGACAGTGAACTCGGCCACTCGCTACCCCGCACGGATATGCACAGTCAACGGGTTCGTGAGTTCGTCGGTGATAATTTTCCGATCCGAATACGTCGGGGGCCTTGCGCACTGCCGTACGGAGGTTCTCGACGTTATTCGGGGGTTTGCTTATATGCGACAAGGTGGCTGGTACGGCCGGCGCGGTACGTGCTTAGCCCATTCGTCTGGAGTGATGGGATCACCGGTGGTCGCGCAGATGTGTGCGGCGGCCTGTTCCGGATCGGTATGCCAGAGCCACGCCGTCTTTGAGGCTCCGCCAGCGACGAGGAAGCTCCTGTGGGGATAGAAGTCGACGGTGTAGACAGCATCAGTGGGTACGGTCAGCGTGGCGATCGGTGTGGGCTTATCACGTTGGTGCAGATCCCATAGCCAGACGGTGCTGTCGGTGGCAGCTGCGGCGAGTGTCGTGCCATCGGTATTGAAGGAAACGGAGTAGACAGAGTTGGTGGGACCGGTCAGGGGCGCCCCCACCAGTCGGGGTTGGGCGGGTTTGGTGAGGTCAAACAACCGAATAGTGCTGTCGGCGCTGCTGACTGCCAGCAGCTGCCCGTCCGGACTGAACACGGCGGAGTACACGTAGTGATTGGCTGATTTGACGGGCTGCCCGACCGGCGTGGGATGCGCTGGGTCGGTCACGTTCCACAGTTGGATGGTCTTGCCAGTGCTTGCAGTGACCAGGAGGCGCCCGTCGGGGCTGAAGGCCACCCAGGAAATGTAGCCGCTGAACCCGGTGAGGGTGGTCCGCAGAACCGGCGTGGCGGGATCGCTGACGTCCCAGAGCCGGACGGCGGCATCACGGCTGCCAGTTGCCAGGAGCCGACCGTCAGGATTGAATCCGAGGCTTTCAATCTGTTGCTGGTGAGCGGGCAGCGGCGGACCGAATGGGACAGGACGGGCAGGATCGGTGACGTTCCACAGCTGTAGCGTGCCGGATCCGCCATGACCGGCGGCCAGCGTGCGGCTGTCCGGGGTGAAGGCCAGGGTGCCGGCAAAGCTGTCCGGATTGGTTAACGCGGGCCCGTACGGGGTCGGCTGTTGGGGATCGGTTACGTTCCACAGCCGGGTGTCTGCACTGCCGACGGCGAGAGTGCGCCCGTCCGGGCTGAATCTGGTGGCGCTGACGACGTAAGCCATGCCATCCAGCGTTGGCGCGGCTAGCGGCCACAGACGGGCCGTACCGTCATTGGCGCCGGTGACGATCGTCTTCCCGTCCGGGCTGAACTTGACCGCCGTGACCGGCGCTGGGTGCGGCAAGGTGGCCGTGATACGGGTAGTGGCGAGATCGAAGACCCGCACCCCTCGGGCCGCGTCGGAGCTGGCGACTGCCAGGGAAGTGCTGTCGGGGCTGAAGGCCACCGCGTTGATCCAGCTCATTGCTCCGTCCAACGGTGGTCCCCATGGGCGGGGCGCCCGCAGATCGGTGACGTTCCACAGGTACGCGGCGAAGTCGGCGCTGCCCGCCGCGAGCATGCGCCCGTCGGGGCTGAAGGCCACCTGGCCGATCGCTTTGGTCGGCTCGGTCAGCGTGGCGGTCACGGCCGGGCGCATGGGATCGGTGATGTCCCACAGCTGCACGGTGCCGCCCTCGCTGCCGACGGCCAGGAACTGGTTGCTGACATGGAAGGACACCGACTTGGCCGCGCCGCCGTCGACCCGCATAGGCAGTCCCACTGCGATTGGCTGTCCCACACCGCTGACCCTCCACAGCCGGACGGTGCCGTCGGAACTGGCCGCCGCCAGCATCTGCCCGTTGGGGCTGAACGCCACCGAGTACACCGTTCCTCCGAGTCCCGTCAGAGGTGGGAGCTGGACCGGGGTGGCTGGCTGGCGGATGTCCCAGATGCGGATCGTCGCGTCAGCGCACGCCGCCGCGAGTAGCTGACCGTCCGGAGGGAAGGCAAGCGCGTAGACCCTGGCGTCGGGCGTGGTGGGCAACTGTTGCAGCGGTCTCGGGTGACCGGGCTCGGCGATGTCCCACAGCCGGACGGTGTTGTCGGCGGCAGCCGCGAGCGTGGTGCCGGCGGGGTGGAATGCGGCGGCCGGCATGATTCCGATGCCGTCACCGCCGCGCATCCGAACTGCGGGCCTGACCGCGGATGCGTCCAGCAGGCTCGACCTGGCTTCGGCCGTCGGCGCGATGCGGTAAGCCACCAGTGACAATTGCCGCGCCAGCGACACGTCCTTGCCGCGCAGTTGGTTCGCGCGGGTGGCCATCATGCGCGAGAGTGCTTCGTCGCGTTCCTGTACCGCGCTGGCGCGCTGCTCCCAGGCCACCACGCCGAAGGTGACCGTGAGCACGAGCAGCATGCCCAGCGCGATGATGGTGTGGTACAGACGGCGAGTGCGGCGCCGCGCGTACCGGTGACTCGTGTCGAGGAATTCCAGCGCGGTGTCCGGTAACTCGTTGCGGTGCTCGGCGGCCCAGTTCCGGGCGGCCGCCAGCTTGGTGCCCCGGTAGAGGGCAGCTTGCTCGCGGTTATCATCGTCCCAGGCGTGGGCGTCGATCTTGATTTGCTGGGCCAGTAGCAGCCCATTGCGGTCGGTGTCGAGCCACTCGCGGAACGTGGGCCAGGCGGTCATCAGCGCCTCATGGGTGATCTCGACGGTGTCGGCATCTATGGTGATCAGACGCTCGGCGATGAAGCGTTCGAGAACGCCGTCGAGCTCGTCGCCGTCACCGTCGCCGAGTAATTCGCCGAGCAACTCCTCAAGCGGGACGCGGCGGTGGGTGTCCGCGGCATCGGAGTGGACATGGACCAAACTGACGAACATGCGGCGAGTCAGATCCTGCTGGCCCGCCGTGAGCTCGGCGTAGACCTTTTCCGCACTGGCCGCCACAGCCCTGTCGATGCCGCCGACCTGCTGGTAGTCGGTGATCGTCAGCCTACGGCCCTGGCCCTTTTCCCAAGTCGCGTAGAGCGCGTGCGACAGCAGGGGAAGAACTCCCGCGCCGGACGCGCGGCGCGGGCAGACCTCTCCGAGCAGCAGCTCGACGAGGCCCTCTTCGATCTTAATCTTCGCCTTATCCGCAGGATGAGTGATGACCTCACGGAGCTCGATCTCGCTCATCGGCCCGACAGTGATCTGACGCTCACGCACTGCGGTCAGCAGTTGCGGGTAACGCAGTACTGGGTCGTAGAAATCGGCGCGGAGCCCCACGACCACCAACGCCCCGTTCGGTTCGGCGGCGGCCGCGCACAGCGCGGCGATGAACAGTTGCCGTTCGTCCTCGTCGGGGCAAGCGGTGAACACCTGTTCGAACTGGTCCACAATCAACACCAGTCGCCGACCGCCCGGCAACTCATCGCCCTCTTCAACCTCTGCCGCATCAATCTCCGCGACATCGCCCCTGACCTCGCCGCAGTGATCTGCCAGGGCGGCCCGCCGCGCATAGGTGCCACACGTGGCCGAGTCCTCGCGCACCGACTTGGCGAGCGTCGAGGCGTCGATCCCGACCTGCGCGGCTAGGCAGCGGGCGAGTTCGTCGATGGGGTGGCGCGTCGGGGTAAGGCTCAACGTGGGCCAGGTCTCGCTGCGAGGCAAGGCCCCCTTACCTAGCGCTGGAACCACACCAGCGTGCAGCAACGACGACTTCCCGGACCCGGAGGAACCCACTACCATCAGCACGCCGCCACCAGCGGCGTGCATCGCGCGGACCTGATCGAGGAGTTCGTCGGTGAGACTGTCCCGGCCGAAAAACCAGTCCGCGTCGTCAACCCCGAAACTCGCCAGACCACGGTACGGCTCGGCCCCGTTCTGCCGGCGAGTCGGCACACGCAGGCGCCGCCACACCAGCAACCAATGATCGATCGCGACACTGTCGTGAATGCCACACTCTCTCAGGAGGTCGACGAACAGTCCCTGGCTGGAGGGCGCAGGCAGGGCATTGCCCGCGAACCAGCCGCCCAAGGTGCTGGGCACCCGCACGTGGCCTTTTTCTTCGAGTCTGGCGGCGAGTTCACGAATCGACAACCCCACGTGTTCGCGGAGCAGCGTCAGCGCGTTGCCGAAATCGAGACGAGTACGGATGCCATCCGGATCTGGTCGTTCCGGATCAGTCGGCAGGCGGTGGTCCACCACAGCTCCTCGTCAACACGCAGCGACGTACAGTGACCGCGACGCTATCGCTGTCGCCCTGTCCGACGCCCTACAGCGACCGTCCGGGAACTGTACGGGCCTGCCGCGAACGCTGGAGCTCCGGCTTCCGACCAGGGCAAACTCTCAGTTGCCCGGAACCTGCCGGACGCATCGACAGATCACCCGTGCACAACCCGAGGTGAAGCAGCTTCCCCATAACGGCCAGTCGCGTCGCGCGACGGAGCGTGGCACATCCGGACAGCGCACCGCTGACCATCGAGCAATCCGGGAGGTACACAGCTTCCAGGCATGAGACGCCATCTTGATCAATTCTCGCATACATTTATGCGACTAAAAGTAATCGCCTTCTTGCTTGTAAATGGGATCACAAGTGCCGATTGGAGGGATTGCGCACATGCGTACTCACCGCTCCATCATGTGGCGCGAACGAGTACATCGAGCGGATCACGACCTGGAAGGCTGGCAAATCCCCTTGCCGGTCCCGGCGTCGGCGAATATCGGCGGACGCAGTGCCTCAACCTCATCAACAAGGACGGCGAAGGTAGCGGCATCAACTTCCCGGGTTCCTTGGACCTTCCACCGATTCCCGACAATCTAGCTTAACCAGCTCATGCGACCAGTTTTAGCCTGCGGTCCAGCTCGGCCGAGAACTCGCGGACATGGGAGTTGGCCTTGCGAGCTCGGAGCTCGCCCGCGAGACGGCGCAGGTCCGTCAAACCGCGCGGTGAGTTGACCTGCGGCAGCCGCTCCAGAGCGGTTCGCCCCACCTCGCACGCCTGCTCCAGCTCTCCACGGCCGAGGTAGGCCATCGCCAGCGCTGTGCCGTGCAGTATCGCGTCGCGCGGGGACCAGTAATCGGGTGCGGCGGTGGCGCCGGGAGTGAGCAGCGTGACCGCGTTGCCAAGATGACGTCGGCTGTTGCGGGAGCAGGCCATCCCCAGGCTGATTTGGTAGAAGCCACCCTGAGTGTCGGCGAACTGTGGGCTGACGTAATAAGCCCAGCGCGGCTGGTGGCCGCTCGGATGCTCGACCAGCTCACGGACCCGGCCGTGGGCCGCGTGGAAGCGGTCGGCATCGCCGACGAGCGCGTAGCCATAGGCCAACCGGCTGGTGACCAGGGCCTGGGCAGTGACGGGACTACGGCGGGCCATCTCCACTGCGGCGCTGCCCAGACTGATCGCATCAGTCGCCTGCTCGCGGCTGGCGGCGTGGCAAGCCATCGCGCCCAGCACATGGGCGCCGAGAGCTTTGTCGCCCGCGTTGTGGGCGGCTCGCAGTGCGGTCAGGTAGTAACGCTGGGCCAGCCCGTGACGTTCGGCGTCGGCGGCCATCCATCCGGCCAACTGGCCGAGCTCGGCCAACGCGACCAGCAGGCGCCGGGTGATCTGCCCGCCGTGCCCGGCGGTATGGAGGAGTTGGCCAACGGCCTGAAATTGAGCGTGAACCCAGGCGAGGTTCGCTCCGCCGCCGCCTTGGCGGTCATCAAGCTGGCGCAGCTGAGGGATTGCCTCCTCCACCTGCTTGATCAAGATAGCGCCCACCTGCCCGCCGTTCAGGGCCGCAGCCAGTCGAGCCGGTTCGGTGTTCACCGCGGTCCACGCGAGGTGGGTCAGGGCCGAGCCACCCACCGCCAGGAACACGCGACGATCCATCAACCCTCCGAGCAGCCAGTCGTGTGCGATGGCCAGGGTGCCCGCCAGCGTCCAAGGTACCTCCATCCCGACAACCGCCGGGACCAGGAGTGACTCACGCGGGGCGCACCCGGGCCATAGCTCGCTCACCGTGATGAGTTGGCTGCTGGCTTGGGAGAGCACGAACGCGGTCGCCTGACGGACCTCGTCCCGGCGTGGTCGATGACCTTTGAGCCACTTGTACGGCGCCGTCGGGTGGACGGCACCAGTGCCGAGCACTCGGCAGATCTCCCGGGCCAGGCGCTCACCGCTCCACGACAAACCGGCCAAGAGCCGGCTAAGCGTCTCGTTCGGGGTGTCAGCCGCCATCGTTACATCCTTGCCGTCAGGGACAACGTGTCACCACGGAGCGTAGGCCGTAGATCACCAACGGCGGCGGAAGTTCAGGGTTTTCAGGGAACACTCCCCTTCCCCCGACCTGCCAGGCGGCGGGATGGTGGTCACCCGCCGAGAGCGCCGCCGTTCACCGCATCGCCCCCAGCACGATCAGCCCATCCACAGAACCTTCAGGAGGTCCACCCGCCGCAGGTCGTCGACGATGAGGGAGACCGCGATGCCCGTGCCGTCCGGACCGAATGGGCACCCCCGCATGGGGCTGTCAGGATTGAGCTTGCTGTATGGGGCGCCGTCCCAGGGGACGACCTCCAGCATGGTCCTCAACTCCGCGAAGGCAGCCAATGCCTCGGCGGCAACGCGTCAACCTGCTGCTGTGCCTCGTCGTCGGTGGTGACTGTATACAACGCGGCTACAGGCCGAGCCGGGCCTTGGTGCGCGACAGCGGCTCGTCGGGGGGGATGTTCTCGCCGGTGAGCCGGGCTGCGGCGCGCTGGTACATTCGTCGATGCGCGTCCGAGCCGTTCGCCGCCGTGAGCCACGCGATCCGACGCCAGGACTCCAGGGTCTCCAGTACCTCGGTAAGATCCAGCGCCTGGGTGGCCTTGGCCATCACCTCGCGCCATTGGCGGTCGAACTCGGCGGCCTCCTCCGGGATCAGCGCGGCGCGGACCTCGGCCGGCGAGGAATCCGCGAAGGGCGGGCGCTTGGGGCCAGGCTGCGGTCCCACTGCGGCTGCTGTCACCCGACCACCATAGTGGTCGGACACGATGGACTGAGCACACTGATGCCGGTCATGAACGCTGTTGATGCACCACCGCTTGAGACCGTCCCCGCTCTCGGGCCAACTCAACGGCACGACGACGGAACTCGGGAGGGGGCTAGCCGGCCGGTGGCACCTTCCCGGTGGCCGTGGCCACCTTAGGTTGGGTGTCCGTGTTACTGGGGAAGCTCAAGCTCGGTGAGCAGCCGGTGTAGGCCGGTGCGGATTTTAGCGGAGTCGACGTCCAGCTGAGTGCCGAGCGCGAACGCGGCCCAGTCCCGCACCATGGGTTCAGGATCGGCGAGCAAGCGAACCAGCGCCTGGACGGCGGGATGATCCGGAGTCGGCTCATCGAGCGTGATCGGCAGTCCGCCGATGGCGCTCCGCCGGATCTCGACATCGGGATCGTCGAGTAGACACAGCAGCAGCGGCACGCACCGGGTCTGATTCGACTGTTGGCCCAGTGCTTGGGCACCGCTGCGCGGACCCCGGAATCGTCGTCCGCGCAGCCCGCTGCGGCGTGTTCGAGCAGCGGTTCCAGCGCTGGCGGGTAGTTGAGCGCCGCCGAACCGAGTGCTGTGAACCCGACCTTGCGTACGGCGGGGTCATTACTGGCGCCCCATGGCAGAGCGAGCTCTGTGGCGCGCTCGTCGCCGATGGCGTCAACGTATCGCCGGACCGTCTCCGTCGTGCCGGCAACCAGGTCCGCCAGGCGCGGCTCTTGCATGTCTTCCACGATGTTCCTCCGGTACCGGTCTTGACGAGCGACTTACGAAACTGATGCTGCTCGCGGGTGCGAGGCGCCTTACTGACGGCGGGTGGCGGGGGGCACATTGTTGCTGTCGGCGGCCGAGAGCCTCAGGTGAGACACGGGCGTAGCGGGCCAGGGACGCGAGAGAAGTGTGGCCGCTGCAGGACAGCACGGTGGAGATGTTCGCGCCGTCTTCGGCGGCGTGGGTGAGCGCGAAGTGGCGCAGCTGGTGCAGGGTCGAACGTCTGGCGGCGCTGCTCAAGCCTGGTGGCCGGCTCGTGGTGGCCGAGGGCGGGCTGAGACAGCGGTGCCTGCTGTGGAACCGGGCCCTGACCGACGCCGGGCTGGTGGACGTGAGCGCGTTCAGCTACCTGGTGGACCCAGCACCATG
>JBOHHF010000401.1:0-8403 GCA_050700495.1 Pseudonocardiaceae bacterium | reverse complement strand
GTGGCGTTCAGCCCGGACGGCACCCGCCTGGCCACCACCAGCACCGATGACACCGCGCGCCTGTGGGACCCCACCACCGGCGAGTCCCTGCTCACCCTCCCCGGCCACACCAACAGCGTGCGGGGGGTGGCGTTCAGCCCGGACGGCACCCGCCTGGCCACCACCAGCGACGATGGCACCGCACGCCTGTGGGACCCCACCACCGGCAAGTCCCTGCTCACCCTCACCGGCCACACCAACAGCGTGCGGGAGGTGGCGTTCAACCCGGACGGCACCCGCCTGGCCACCACCAGCACCGATGACACCGCGCGCCTGTGGGACAGCACCACCGGCCAGCTGATTTGGCTCGCCGCGAACTTCCCGAACAACGCCACCGCGTCCTGGTCACCCACCGGCAACCGGCTACTCTCCACCACCGGCGACGCGTGGCGATACCTCCGCGCCGCGTGCTTCGACGACGACGGCCGCCTACTCAGCCTCCAACCTCACGACCGCTACTACACTCCGTCACAGCCCCGCACAGAACCATGAACCCAGCGGTCCGGCCCACCGCACCGGATACCCAGCGCACCCACGCCTAGGTTGCCAAAGCGCCACGACCGACTCCCTGGGCGGCATCGCTGGGCTAGCTCTCAGGCCGGAACCCCGGTGGCTTGGGCAAGCGCGAGGCCAGTAGCCCGGCGGCCGACTTGTCGACGGCGGCCAGCCATGCCGCATAGACCCGAAGCGTCGTCGCTCCCCCGCCGCCGTGCCCGAGCCGCCCGGCAACGGTGCGGACGTCGACGCCGGCCGCGATCAGCTCGGTGGCGCTGTAGTGGCGCAGCGCATGTAAATGCGGGTCGATACCAAGATCAGCGGCCATCTTCGCGTACCGATGAGTGATGCCATCAGGATCGCAGTGTCGCCGGTGATCGGGCGCGAAGGAGTCGTCGTCGAGGGTGGTACCGAGTTCGGTGCAGCAGCCCTGCACCCGCTCCTGGTGGGCGGTCAGGATCGCGACGGTGTCCGGATCGAGGCTGACGATGCGCATCTGGTGTGTCTTGGTGTCTTTGATGGCCATCTTGCCGTTCTGGCGGACCAGGTTGCGCCGGATGGTCAGCAATCCGGCGGGCAGGTCGAGGTGTTCCCAGGCCAGCCCGAGCAACTCGCCGCGTCGCGCGCCGGTGATGAAGGCCAGCCACACGAAGGTGCCCCAGTCGGCGTCTTGCTCCCACGCCGCACTCACGATCCTGGCCGCCTCCTGGGCTGTAGGCGGATCGGGCTTCGGGTGCTGCTGGCGCGGACGCTTGACCGCCTCCAACGGATTGACCGCGATCCATCCCCACCGCATCGCCGCAGTGAGCGCACCACTGAGCACCGCGTGGCACTCCCGGACCGACGACACCGACAGCGGCCGGCACGTGTGCGGCACGCACCGCTCGTCGCACTCGTGCGCTCGATGCGTGCGGTGCTCGATGGACGTCCGCCCCCTGCACCATCGACGGCAGACCCGCAACTCTGAGTACAGCTGCTCGAACGGGCGCGCCCCCAGCTGCGCAAACCTCGTCAACGACGTGTCACCGACCGCGGGCTTGATGAACTTCTCGATCGCCACCCGGTAGCTCGTCCGGGTGGGTCTCCTCGACCTGGTGGCCGGCCAGCCACTCATCGAGCAGATAGCCCAACGTCACGCTCGTGCGGGCCGCCGTCGCCTCCGCAACCTGCCGGCGGAACTTATCCCGGAGCTTGATCGCCCCGTCCTCGTCCTCGGCCGAACCAGTCAACATCACCTGCTTACCGGTCACCGGATCTTGCCCGCCGAAGAGCCGCACCTGGTACGTGCCGCCCCGCTGGCGGATGCCGATCAGATCCTTCGGAGCCTGCTTCCTGCGTGCCATGCGGGCGAGTGCAAGCAGCGGAGTTGGAGAGTCAGTTGGACAAAGATCGACTGTAGACCATCGAAGACGGCCATTCCAGCTGGTCAGAGGTGGTGGCCAGGGGCGGGGTCGAACCGCCGACCTTCCGATTTTCAGGGCTCAGGACGACAGTCCGCTACGACCTGCCCACGTCCGTGACCTGCGGCAGAGCATTGAGCCGACCGCCGGTGAACGCCAACGGACGAACGCGGATGAGACCACAGATGAGCCCAGCCCCGTCAGAGAACGTGAGGGTCCAGTCGAAGAGACGCAGCCGCCTATCCGGGCAACGCCGCGATGGATCGATCCGTCAGTGCCGCGACTGGCGGTGACCGCCACCGGTGCCGGGGAACAGGTCGAGCAGTTCGCCGTGGATCTGGTGCCACACCACGCAAGGGAAGGGGCGACGGCGCCCTATCCCCCAGCGGCAGGTGCGGCATCGGCCCGCCGGAGTGGGCTGGTGGTGGATCAGCACGACCGGCGGCCAGCCGGGGTCATGGTGGGGAACCGAGGCTCAGGCACCCGTAGACACGCTCGCCGCAGGACGTGGTCCCGGTCCACCGCTCCCCCGATCTTGTCGTGTGGAAGGCGGCGGCCCCGCCCGGTTCATCGCCCAGAAGCGAGGCCACCGCCACTCACCGCCACCCTGAGATATCGGTGAAGAGTGACGGCGTGGACGTGACTCAGCCGAGCTGGAGGCGGTATTCGCGCGGTCGCGGGCGCTGGGAATCGGTCGTCACGACTGCACCTCCCCGCCCCACTCCGTTCGGTTACCGGAGCACAGGAAACGGCACGCGAGGCGAGATAGAGCGCACCATGGTACCGCCCGCATGACAGTGCGGGTGAGGGCTGCGGCCTAGGACTTGCGTGCGGGTTGGCCGGCGGGGGCCAGCACCCAGGCGGGGTCGAAGGCGGCGATGACGTCGCCTCCGGTACCGGATGGGACGGCAGCCGGTTGCCCGGTGCGGCCGGTCTGGATGTCGACGAACGTCACCCCCGCGGCGGTGAGTATGTCCAGGTTGTGCTGCCAGACGGTGTGCACCGTCCCGGCTCTGATGAGAGCCAGCCCGCACCTCAGGAGCGCCACATACCTTGACCACAGCGGGCACGTGCCCACATATGGCACCTGACCCGATCCGGCATCGTTGCCCACATGCCGAAATTGCCCACAGCGGGCAACTTGCTAGGAAAGGCAACTACGGTCAAGATGTGCCCGTGGTCGCCCTCACAGTCGATGAGCATGCCGTCCTCGAACAGGCCATGGCTCGGCTTGCTGAGCTGCTCGGCCCTGACTTCGACATTTCCCCCTTCCAGGTGGGCAGGCGAGAGGACGACGAGCAGGAGGCCGCCGCCGCAGACTCCGTCTACTCGATCCGAGCGCTCAAAGCCTCTGCGCCCTACGCCCAGGTTGTCGTTGAGGCGAAGGCGTCGTTGACGCCAGCAGCGGCTCAACAGGTCCTCTTGCCACAGGTCCGGCTACTGCGCCAGCTCTACAGCCAGGCCACAGTTCTTGTCGTCGCACCCTGGCTCAGTCCGAGGACAAGGGACGTTCTTGCGAGTCGCAAGGTGAGTTACCTCGACCTCACGGGCAATGTTGACCTCCGCCTACCGACCGGCGTGCTGATCAAGACCGAAGGTGCCCAACGGAACCCTGATCCGACGCCGCACCGCCGCAGTCGAGGGCTCTCGGGTGCCGGAGCCGGCGTGATAGCTCGGCTGCTCACCGACTTCGCCCCGCCATACCGGCAGAAAGACCTTGCGGCTGTCGGGCGGGTCAGTCCCGGATACATCTCACGGATCTTCCAGACCCTCGACGACGAGGCCCTCATCACCAGGGAGGGTCCCTACATCGTGGAGGTCAACTGGCCTGCTCTGCTGCGTGCTCGGGCGGAGAACTGCGATCTGCTCCGCTCCAACCACGCAGTGCCGATGGTGGCGCGCAAAGGTCCAGATGCCGTCTACCGCAGCTTGATCGCTCGGGGCACGGAGAACACCGCCGTGGTCACGGGCTCCTACTCAGCACGTGAGGTGGCACCCGTTGCGGTCGGTGGCCCGTTGATGATCTACGTCGATCCGGGTCCGGACATGGTCGACGCAGTGGCCGATGAGCTTTCGGTGATGCGTGCTGCACGCGGCCTGGGAAACGTCATCCTCCTGCAGCCGAGCACCAGAGGGCCACTGCTGGGCCGGCGCACCTTCGGGGCTACCGAGCATGTTGCGCTCAGCCAGCTGGCGATTGACTGCTTGAGCGGTCCGGATCGGATGCCCGCTGAGGGAGAGGCCGTCCTTGCCCACATGGCAGCCACTGTGGACACATGGCGGCGAGGCCCCGGCGAGCTGGCCAACGAGGCCGCTGCACTATCTTGAGCTGCCCATGAGCACCTCTGACTGGACGGCCGATGTCACGCCTTCCTGACGGCATCTCAGCTGAAGTGATCACGGTCGTTGCTCGCCGAGTCCTCCTTGATGCGCTGGAGGCACTAAAGCCGCACCGTGACGCCATCACTCTCGTCGGGGCTCAGGCCGTGCACCTCCGCACCGCCGCCGGCGAGCTGACGACCGCTTCGTACACGAGTGATGCCGACCTCGGAGTCGACCCCGAGGTTCTCGACGACGAGCCGCTGCTCGAACAGATCATGACCGCTGCAGGTTTCACCCAAGGTCCGGATCCCGGGCATTGGCACCGACCCGAGAAGATCGGTGACCGGATCGAAGAGGTTGTGGTCGACCTGATGGTCGCCGACACGTTCTCCGGTCCGGGGAGTCGGCGCTCTGGAGTGATCCCGCCGCACTCGCGTGATGCGACTCGCCGCGCGCCGGGTCTCGAACCGGCTGCGGTCGATTACGACGTCATGGCGGTGCCGAGCCTGGTGCCCGAACGAGACGGTCGGGTGCTTGATGTGCGGGTAGCCGGCGTCGCAGCGTTGTTGATCGCCAAGTGCCACAAGCTGGGGGAGCGCGTCCGAGAGACCAGTCAGCGACGTCTCGTCGCTAAGGACGCCGGCGACGTCCTGCGGCTGATGCTCGCCACCGACGTCGGCCCCGTCAGGCAGCGCCTCGAGCTTCTCCTGGCAGACCCACGCGCGGAGGCTTCGACTCGCCAAGGGCTCGACTACTTCGCCGAGTTGTTCGGCGCTCCCCGACGTCAGGGCGTGGTCATGGCTATTGATGCGCTCGGTGCCGAGGTCGACGCCGACCAAATCCGCGCGCTAGCCCCGGCGTATGCCGCCGCGCTGCGGCGGGTCACCGCTCGCTAGGACGCAACGCCTTCGTCGGGCTCGTCGTTTCCCCCGACGGCGGAGCGCAGACTGATGCGGGTAGCGGCGAAGCGCTCCCAATCCACCACCAGCTCGAACACCTGGTTCGGTGCAGCGTCCTCGACATCGATCGTCGTGGTGAAGTCTCCCACATCGAGCAAGTTGAGCAGTCCGGCCCGCACCGACTCGAAGTCCGAGTCAAGCTCCCGGGCGAGGCGGGTCAGGCTTGTGCGCTTGCGTTCTGGGCGGTCCTCGCCGTCAGGATCGAAGAGTCGGATGATCGACTGCGCAGTAGCTTCGTGGACGTCTTGCCAGCGCAACGAGTCCTCTTCAGCTCGATCTTCGTCTGACAACGGCAGCACTTCGGCAGGCAGCTCGACGTCAGGATTGAGGTCGTAGACGACGTCCTCGCCCTCGGTACGTCCTATGACCACGCCACACGCGATCATGTAGTGGAGCACACCGGCCATCCTGCGCACCGGAGCGATCCCGAGCGCTTGGCCGTAGACGTCGCTGCGGGCGAGCTCCCGTTCACGGTCCTCGATCTCCACCACGTTGGCTCCGGCTGCATCGGCAGGATCATCGGGCCCGAACGCAAAGTGACCGTACTCCTCGGCCTCCCTGGCCTGTTGCCGCTCCTCGTCGGTCCAGACCTTCACCGGATCCCATGCCTCGGCATCCCAACCACGTTCGCCGTCCCTGCACCCTGCCCGTATCCAATCGCCAAGATCGATCTTGTTGAGGGGACCCTGGTTCGCCAGGGCGCCCATGATGAGGATCGAGGCGGGCGGCATGTACCTCATCCAGCCACGGCCGAAGCAGAGGTCCTGAAACAGCAGTCCACGCTTCTCGGCAGGCGAGGCGGCCTCATCGGGGAAATGCACTGGCATGACGCTGCAGCCGAGGAGGGAGCGGTTGGGATCTGATGCCTGCCCCCGCGCTGCCGGTCCTACGGACCCTGCTTCCTGCGTGCCATAAAAGGCAGTCTAAGCAGCAGAATTGGACAGTCAGTTGGACAGAGATCGATCGAAGATCGACGCAAGCAACCGTTAAGCTGATCAAATGTGGTGGCCAGGGGCGGGGTCGAACCGCCGACCTTCCGATTTTCAGTCGGACGCTCGT
Organism: Pseudonocardiaceae bacterium; assembly: GCA_050700495.1. Lineage (GTDB taxonomy): Bacteria > Actinomycetota > Actinomycetes > Mycobacteriales > Pseudonocardiaceae. Next base: position 2,129 of record JBOHHF010000401.1, on the reverse strand, counting down.
ACCAACTGAGCTACCTGGCCGTCCGGGCCGGAACCCGGCCCACTACTTGGCGACCCAGACGGGACTCGAACCCGCGACCTTCGCCGTGACAGGGCGACGCGCTAACCAACTGCGCCACTGGGCCTCGCTGTACGTGCCCCCAACGGGATTCGAACCCGCGCTGCCGCCTTGAAAGGGCGGAGTCCTAGGCCGCTAGACGATGGGGACCTGGTCGTCCAGACCTGCCCGCGCCGGTCTCCCGTCGTGAGCACAACCAGCATAGAACATCACCCGCAGCGGTTGCACAACGGGTGGTCGGCCGCACGGATGCGGCGGGAGCTGGGGCGTCCAAGCTGGGACTCCCCGCACGTTCCTGGCTTCAATCCTGGCTTCGACCAGAGGTCACCGCTGCACCGGCGGGATACCGTCCTCACCGGCGATCAGGCCCAGCATTTCCAGCAGCACCCGGCAGTCCTCAGCGTCTGTGGCCGAGCGCGCGACCGACAGCCGAGCCCGGGCCACCTGCTCGGCCGTGACGCGATGCGGGTCCTGTCCACGCTGCATGGGCACCGACGGACTGCTGAGTTCCGCGCCGGTCTCCGGGCTGAGGTGGTAGGTACTCGACAGACGACTCATTCGCCCCTCCTGGACTTCGTTCCGGCGTATCCGGCTCCAAACCGCTCGCCGCACGCTATCGACCGCTCACCGGTAGCGCAGCCTCCCACTGGGTGATTACGACGGGTGAACCGTCGGCAAACAGTCCAGGACCCCCCGCTCGGCGCCCAGCGGGCCCTCTCCGTCGAGCAACTCGGCCAGGTGCAACGCACGCCGGCCCGTCGTCTGGCTGATCTGCAGGCGGCAGCTGAACCCGTCGGCCAGCACCAGCGCGTCGGGACACGACCGGACTGCGGGGGCCAGCGAGCGTTCAGCCAGCGCGCTGGACATCTCCTCGTGGCCGCGCTGATAGCCGAAACTGCCGGCCAGCCCGCAGCACCCGGAGGCCCGCCGCACCCGGACGCCGGCGACGCGCAGCAACGCGTCGTCGGCGTCGTGGCCGAGCACCGCATGCTGGTGGCAGTGCACTTGTTGCACGGCATCCCGGTTGCGTTCAGGCGGGCGCCAGTCCGGCGCTCGCTCACACAACACCTCGGCGAGCGTGCGAACCAACCGAGCAAGCGCGGTCGCCGCCGGATCGTCCGGGAGCAGCTCGGTCAGGTCGGAGCGAAGGGTGGCCACACAGCTGGGCTCCAGGCCGACCACCGGAACCCGAGCGGTGATCGCGGACCGCAGCAGCCGCAGGGTCCGACGCAGCACGAGACGGGCGACGGCGAGCTGCCCGGTAGTGATCCAGGTCAGGCCACAGCACAGAGTGGCCCGGGGCAGCCGGACGGCGAAACCCGCCACTGTGAGTACCCGGGCCGCAGCGTGCACCACCTGGGGATCAAACGATCGGGTGAAGGTGTCCGGCCACAGCAGCACCGCACCGCGCGGTGCCGGCCCGGACGGCAGTTCCGGTGCGCGGTAGCGGGCGAACCGGGGCAGAGGGCGAGCTGTGGACACCTCACCCAGCCTGGCCAGCAACGGCGCCGCCCGGTTGGCCACGGTCGGCACCAACCCGGCCACCCGGGCCGCAAGAGGCAACCCACCCAACGCGTAATGCCACCGCGGCCGCAGCCGGTGCCGGTAGCGCTGGTGCAGGAACTCCGCCTTGTAGCTGGCCATGTCCACGTTGACCGGGCAGTCCGAGGCACACGCCTTGCAGGCCAGGCACAGGTCCAACGCCTCGTCCAGCTCCGACGACTGCCAGCCACCGGCCACCAGGTCGCCGGCCAGCATCTCGGCCAGCAGGTGCGCCCGGCCACGGGTGGAATGCTTCTCGTCCCGGGTGACCTGGAAACTGGGACACATCCCGCCGGGGCCGGTCTGTTGCCGGCAGGCACCGACGCCGACGCAGCGCCGGGTGGCCGCGGCCAGGCTGCCCCCGTCGCGGGTCAACGCAAGGCTCACCGGCACGGGACGCTCCCGGCCGGGGCGCAGGTCGGCGTCCAGCGGCCGGGGATCCACCAGCACCCCGGGGTTGAGCAGCCGGTGCGGATCGAAGATGTCCTTGAACCGCGCGAACAGGTCGAGCACCTCACGCGGGTACATCC
>JBOHHF010000400.1:0-22789 GCA_050700495.1 Pseudonocardiaceae bacterium | reverse complement strand
TGCTCGGCGGGGGGCTCCTGCGAATAATCACGGCTGAGGTCAGTGATCACCAGTTCCAGATGCTCCAGCGTGCCGCGCCCGACCGAGGAGATCCCGGCCAGCCGGGTGAAGTCCATCGCCTCGGCCGGGAGGACCGCGAGCTGCTGGCTGAACTGGCCCGGCTCAACGGTGATATGGCATCGCTGGCTTTGCGCATCATGGAAGGCACCGCCAGCGCCGTCGAACAGCGGCACTATGCGCAGCGGCTGATCGCCGCCGGGGAACGCTTGCAGCTGCGGGCGGAGAAGACAGGCGGAATGATCATTGAAGGGGAGGTTGAGGCCGGGCAACTGATCGCGCTTCCCGAGCACACGGTAGAGCCCGACTGGGAACCGTGAGCACGGTGTGGGGGATCAAATACCGGCTACTTCTGGAACAAGTTGAGCGTCTAGCGAACTGGCTTCGTGCTGACCAGTCACGCGAACTGAAAGTTGTAGAAGAACAGGCGGTGCGGTTACTCATGGGCGTGGTCCGGTTACTGCGGCAACATCAGGTGAACAAGCGGGGGCAATGTCGATTCTGCGAGCCTACCCGGCGAGGACGGCAGCTCTGGCATCGGCGTTCGCGATGCACCGTGTACCAGGCTCTCGACTTCGCCATGGGGCAGCCCCTGGACGTCGTGTGGTGGCAACTATGTGCGAGCACGGGACGAGACGTGGCCTTGGCTGAGGTACGGAAGTGGCTGGCACAACGGGATCAAGCAGTTCGTGAGGTTGAGGGCGACGACACGGTGGTGTTGGAGAGCATGAGCGAATGAGCACGCTGCGGCGACGGTCCTCGATCGGCTGCAGGTCACCCTGCGAGGGGATCGGCGACGTGGCCGATGAACAGCGGCGCCCCGGTCGGCAGGTGCACGATCGCGAAGGCGAACGGCCGGTCGGCGCGGACCACGAACTGCGGTTCCGGTGGCGCTGACACCGTGAAGGCCAGGCCGGTGACGGCAGCGGCCTCGGTGCCCCACTCGTCGACCGTGATGTTCGCCCGGTGCACCGCCTGATCAAGCGTGAGCCTTTCCGGCGACATGCCCGAGAAGTCGTCCAGGGCGGTCAGGCCCAGCGTGTTCAGCGCAGACAGCAGGTCCAGGTCGGTGGCGAAGTCCCACCGCGGCAGGAACAGATCTACCTGCTCGACTCGCAGACCCGTCTCGACCTGAGCCAGCGTCTCGGGTGAGAGCAGCTCGGCTGGGGTCAGCGTGCCCTGCGCCACGATCACCCGCATGGCCAGCTCACTGGAAGCGTAGGGCAGCTCGACCGCCTGCCAGCCCTGACCGCTGGTATAGCGCAGGGATTGCTGCTGATGCATCCTCGGCACGGTGACCGTCGTGCCATCAGCGCGGGTGAACATGGCGTCCGTCGTCGGATCCTTGGCGAACGGGGCCTGCCAGTCCGCCTTGTGGTAGACGGCGTTGGCGAGCACCAGGCGGGTGGCCGGATCCAGCTGGTCGAACAGCCTGTCGATGCGCTGCGCCGTTTGGTCGCGTACCCAGGCGTTGATCTGTTCAGCGCCCTGACCCGAGGGGAAGTCGGCGATTCGCGCGCCTGCGCCGTACTGCGAAGCCAACGTCCGCAGGAAGCGGTCAGTGACGGGCAGTCCGTCCTGGACGAACAGCCCGTTGGCAATCGCGACCACCGGTGGCGCGGGGCGCGCGTCCGGAGCCCTGGTCGCGCCGGAAGACGGGCGGGGCGGGAGCTCCCCAACCGTGCCGATCTGCCGATCGAGGTCGTTGAACGCCGTGTGCGGTCCGGATGCCGGGAAGCCGAATACGTGATCGAGCTGGGTCGCGGTCTGCCCGGCTGCGCCGGCGCGGGCCATGCCAAAGGCGTAGCCGATGCTCAACGGCGAGATCACGGTGTTCCTGGCCGGGACAGCCGTCGCGGTGTAGAGATCATGACCGAACTTGGTCAGCCCGTCCACGGTCTGCCTGACCGGAGCCTCCCGCGGCACCTCCCGGGACACGCCCTTCGCCAGAAGCATCCTGTCACCTCCGTCTGCCATGCTGCCCTGACCGCCAGCGGGACCACCGCATGCGGTCAGCAGCAGGATTGCGGTCAGCCCGGCCAGTGACACCGTGAACCGAGCCGGCCTGCGACTGAGCATTGGCGTCCCTTCGCTCGTCGTGCGCCCCCGGCGTCACCAGGCAGGACGCAGCGAACTACGCCGGAGGTTGCGTCGGTGCTGCGGGACCAGGTGGCAGGCAGCCCCAGCTGCTGAGGGCGTCGACGAGTCCGTCCACTATCGGCAGGCTCGCCATGGTCTCTGCGTCGCACCAGCGGGCGTCGGCAGCATCGTCGCCGGCTCGCAGCGTCCCACCCGTTGCCCAGCAGAGGTAGTCATGGATATCGAAGACGGCGCCGCCCGGCGCGCAGCGCCGTACCCTGCCGACCTGACGGATGATCTCGACCTCCAGGCCGGTCTCTTCAGCCACCTCACGGATCACCGCATGATGGTCGCTCTCGCTGGCTTCCACCCGACCGCCGGGTACCGACCAGCGGCCCCGTCCCGGCTCGTTAGCCCTCTGGACCAGCAGCACCCTTCCCGTGCCATCGAACATCACGGCCCCGACACACCGGATGTTCTGCGTGCGTGTGCCTGTCATCAGCAGGCACGGTAGTACCCTGGCTTTCATGTGGCTCCTGTTCAGGCAGCGTTGACATGCTGATCGGTCGACATGCCTACGATTACCTGCTCGACCCCGCTGTGGAGCGGCGGGTGATTCGGGTGCGGCGGCACTGGGCCAGCCTGCTACCGGTGCTGCTGCAGACCTTCGGAGTCGTGATCGTGGCGTTTTTGCTGTCTCAGCTGCTCGGCGGCGCGGGAGACGATCTTTGGATAGTGCAGTCGGTGCTCTGGTACCTCGCGGTCTTCGCGGTGCTTCGTCTCATCTGGAAAGCGCTGGAGTGGTGGGTCGAGCTCATCGTCATCACCAACAAGCGTTTCATGATCACTAGCGGTCTCATCGTGACGAAGATCTCTATGATGCCGATCACGAAGGTGACCGACATGAGCTACCTGCGTACTTTGGGCGGACGGGTGCTGGGCTACGGCACGCTCAGGGTGGAATCGGCCGGGCAGAAGCAGGACCTCGAGAGAGTCGACTACCTGCCCAAACCCGAGGCGACCTTTGATGCCATCTCCGAGCTGATCTTCGGCGAGAAGAAGGAAGCTCGTACCGGTATGCTGCCGCCGCCTCCCCGCAGGCGCTGGACGCTCGCGAAAGGACCTGCGGGCAGACCTTGAGGTAGCCTCCGGAGACTGGTAGTTGTGCGTATCGACCTGCACGCCCACTCCACCGCCTCTGACGGAACCGATACCCCTGCTGAGCTCGTCGCGGCCGCTGCCGCGGCTGGTCTCGATGTAATCGCGCTCACCGACCATGACACCACCGCCGGATGGGCCCAAGCCGTTGATGTTTTGCCCGCGGGGATGCGACTGATCCGTGGCGCAGAATTCTCCTGCACCGCGCCGGACGGCCGGGGTGGGGACGTCTCGGTGCACCTGCTCGGGTACCTGTTCGACCCTGACTCGGCGGCGATCAGCGCCGAGCAGGTCCGGCTGCGCGAGGAGCGGCGGGTTCGGCTGCACGCCATGGCGCAGCAGATGGCGGCCGACGGGTTTCCGGTGGACCCCGACACGCTGCTCGACGACCTACCACAGCAAACGTCAGCCGGCCGGCCGCATCTGGCCAAGGCATTGGTGTCGGCCGGTGTGGTGGGCAGCGTGGATGAGGCCTTCCGCCGATACCTGGCTGTCGGAGGCCGGTACTACGCAGGTCGGGTTGACACCGACGTGAGCGCAGCGGTTCGGATGGTTCGGGCAGCAGGGGGAGTTCCGGTGCTGGCGCACGCCTTGGCTCGCCGCCGCGGGCCGGTGGTCGGTCCCGGCGTGATCGCCGAGCTGGCCGCCGAAGGGCTCGCCGGGGTGGAAGTCGACCATCCCGATCACAACGGTGACGACCGCGCAGCGCTGCGCGACCTCGCGACCGCACTGGACCTGCTGATCACCGGCTCCAGCGATTACCACGGCACGAACAAGTCGGTGCAGCTAGGTCAGGAGACCACTGATCCGCAAGTGCTGGAGCGGATCGAGGAACTGGCGGCTCGCAGCGGCGTCACCGCGGTCGTCGGTTGAGCAGACTCACCCACCGGTGAGGATCCGCCAGGTGGATGAGTACGGTAGACGCAATGGCACGGCAAGTGCAGGGTGAGCTGGATCTTGGCGGTCTACCCCGGCCCCTGGTGCGGGTAACCCCCGCCAAACTCGCCGCGTGGACCGGCTGCCGCCGGCGCTACCGGATGGCCTACCTGGATCGGCCCGCACCTTCGCGGGGCGGTGCCTGGGCGCACAACACGCTGGGAGCAGTGGTGCACACGGCGCTGCGGGCGTTGTTCGACCTGGCGCCGGGGCGACGCCGTCCGCATGCCGCGGCCGCTTTGGTCGCTAGCCACTGGTCCAGGGAGGGTTTCGCCGACGACGCGCAGGCGGCTGACTATCGCAATCGCGCGCAGAATTGGGTGGCCCGATACGTCGACGAGCTGAATCCCGACCTTGATCCGGTGGGGGTGGAGCGCTGGGTCTCGGCGCCGACCCAGCGGATCGTTGCGGAAGGGCGGGTGGACCGCATCGACGAGCGAGACGGCGAGCTGGTCGTGGTCGACTACAAGACCGGGCGGCACGGGTCGTCCGTCGATGACGCACGCGGTTCACAGGCGCTGGCGCTCTACGCTTTCGCGGCGCGGCGCACGTTGCGCCGCGAGTGCCGGCGGGTCGAGCTGCATCACCTGCCCACCGGCACCGTCGCCGGATGGGAGCACACTGAGCAGTCGCTGGGCAGGCACCTTCAGCGTGCCGAGGAAGCCGCCGACGAGATCGCGCTGGCCACCGACACTCTGGCGGCGGGAGGCGACCCCGAAATCCTGTTCCCGCCCACGCCTGGCCGGGCCTGCTCGTGGTGCGACTTCCGCCGGCACTGCCCCGAGGGCCGCGCCAGCGCACCAGAACTCCAGCCGTGGGCACTGCTCACACCGTGACCGCCGACGTATTCCGTCCCGCGGAGGTGGCGTTGTGACCGCCGGTGCGCGCGCTGCGCGTGGGCTGTCCGGCATGCTCGCAGGAGGCCTGGTTGCGCTTGCGATCGCGGTGTGCGTGGCGCAGTGGCTGGCCGGAACGTCAGGCCGTCCCGGTCCGGGGATGGCGGAGGTCGCCGGGCACGTGGTCGCGGCGCTGGCCGCCGTGGTGCTGCAGGTGGTGGCTGACCGCCTCCGGGGTCCATCCGTGCTGCTGGCTTCCGGATCCGTCCTGGTGATTGCAGCCGGTGTGCTCTGGTTCGGTTGGTGGTCCTGAGCCCGAGCGAGAGTCTCGCGTGCGGCATCAACAGTGCCCGCCCTTGCGTATGCCTCGGCTAGCCACGACAGGTACAACGCTACTTCTCGAGCGTGATCGGTGTCGTACGAGCCGATGGCGTTGATAAGCAACGGTTCCGCTGCATGCGGACGGCCGAGCTCGATCAGACATCACGGCCAAGTTGCCCGATCAGTGGTCGCGCGGCGCGCCGCACTGGGGCGAACACCTTCACCATCAGTGGCAAACCTGGGCAAACCCCACCGCGGACGCTACAGACTCACCATCGACGGAGAAAGCCAGACATATGGCTCGACGATCCACGCGACGGGCCAACCACGCCCAGCGGCGGTTCCAGGTGGTGACGCATTGACCGTTTGAGATCGCCCCGGAACCGCTGTGCATCGTCGAGTACGGTGAGCACCTCGATTGCTCACCCGCCGCGCCTACGGCTACCGCTACCGCAGCCCCGAAGCACTGATCGCCGTGGCAGACCGCACCGAGGCAGACTGTCACCACTCCCCGGACGATTATGAGAATTTATCCACGGAAACGTCAGTAGAGCCGACACGCCGAAGATCGCGAAGTGTGGCTGTTGGTCAACTAGCGACGCCGAGCTGCTCGGAGCCGCCATAGAATAAAGACAACTACGAGTGCAATAATAAGTGGATGCGCGTCACTATTTGTGTTGTCACTGAGTCCTATGAAGGCGACTCCTAGAATGAGCCACCACCACATCCACATTATCTCTCCATCCCGGAACTAGGCGATCTCAAGCGTGGTCGGTCCGACCCGAGTTGTCGGTCGAACTTGACGACGGCCGCGTCTTGGGCCATGGCGGTGAAGGCGATTCTGCGACGCGCAGGGCGACTCCGACGGTGGCGAAAACCTTACGGGTGCCGAAGAGGGCGATGACCCCGAGGATCACCCCCACGGCCGCGCCGGCCGCGGTGAGGTTGTTTAGGAAGATGCTCGGTGAACCCACGATCCCGACAATGCCGAGAATGAGGACGGTCCAGGCGGGCGCCGAAACGATGCGCGGGCCTGGTGTTTGCGGCGGAGGGGTGCGGGTTGCTCCGTGGTCATCACGGGTGGTGTCCTGTCTCGGGAAGGTTGTTGCTCGTATCGTTGGCGTCCGAGAGTTCGTTACGCCACGATCGGGCGGCCAGGACTTCAAGCGAGCGCCCGGTGACTACCCAGGCGGATGGCGCGCCTTCTTCGGCGGCGGAATTGGGCTCACTGGTCAGGGGCGCTGGCTGCTCCTCAGCTGAGTCGTACCCCATATTTCTTTCGCCAGCTCTCCCGCACGTCACCCAAACTTCGACCGCATCTTGTGGTCCTCCAGCAACCGTCGCAACACCGCATCCAAGGGTTGCCTCATAGCGAAGTCGAGACTGAGATACACCATGCACCGTGGCCGCCTACGCCAGAACCGCCACGTCCACCTCGTCCAACCGCAGTATTCGCACTGGCCCCGTTTGTTGACAGGGTGGTGTCTGAGTAACACGACCACGCCGGCAAGCAATCGCAGCAGCTGCTCTTCGAGTTCCGCCGGCGCTACCCGCTCTTCGCTTCGGAGCTGGTCGACTAGCTTCTCAAGGTACTCCAAAACTAGCCGATGCCGTGTTTCCCAAATGTTACTCACGGCTCCAGTACGGCTCTACGGTATTCGCCGGAAAGGTCAGCGGTCCGTGGGCCAGGACCTCTCCCTCAATGACCGTTCCGGCAATCTCACCAGCCCGGTGTCGGAGCCGCTCACCGGCGGCAATCAGCCTCTGGGCGTAATGCGTCTGCTCAACCGCACCAGCGCTGCCCTCCATGATGCGCATGGCCAGCGGTGCCATGTCACTATTGAGGCGGGCCAGCTCGGCGAGCAGCTCGCGGTCCTCCCGGATCACAGCATCTCACCCTGACCACCGCCGGGCCCGTCCCGCCAGCCCTGACGGAACCCGTCGCCGATGTCGGCCACGAGCATCGTCGGCGGCGCGGCCGTACCCGGTCGGATGCTGCGCCCGCTGCCGAGCTGCTGTTGGTGCTGGCCGTCACCGTGACGCTGGTCATCAGTGTCCTGGTGTGGCTGGTTGGCGTCGTGCTCCACGTGTTCTTGAGCCTGTCTGTGTGGTGTCCTTGCTTGGATGGCACCCAGGACCGGGGAGGACCGGGCTGGTGGAAGCGGGGAGGCGTCCCGGGTGAGGGGGACGCACACCAGGCCAGCGCTCAGCCCGGCCCTGGGGCCAGGAGCCGACGCTAAAGGCCTGCTGGTCAGCCGACGCCGTACAAAATGTCTAGTGTCCCGGTCCGGGGAAGTGAATGCCTGTCAGTAGGCTCTGAGCTGTACGAACCTGATGGCGGGTCCCCGTGCGGGAGATCGAAAGATTTCAACAACCCTGAGCTTGGAGTGCGGCACGGTGTCCATCGACGGCAGCGAACGGCGGCGGGAAATTGGCCGGCGGGTCGCGCGGTGGCGTGCACGCCGTAATCTCACTCGCCAGCAGTTCGCTGACCTCTGTGGCCGGTCACTGAGCTGGGTAGACAAGATTGAGAGCGGTGAACGCGGCCTACTCCGCCTGCCGATGCTCGAACGGGTGGCCGAAGTTCTCCACGTGTCGGTCGAGTCGCTGACCGACACCAGCGAAGTCCGCCAGGCTCAGCACTGCCTTGATCTCTTCGAGGTTTCCGCGATCCGTTCCGCCTTGCAGTCCTACCAAGCCATTAGCCGGGTGTTCGTGCCCCCGCCTACAGAGATGACCAAACCATTGAACCTTGACCGGCTCAGTCAGCAGGTCACCTACGCGTGGACTGCCTTCCAGAATGCGCACTGGCCGTTGCTCGGTCAGGCGTTGCCGCGTCTCCTTATCACAGCGCGGACCGCCGTCGCTGCCTATCCAGGTGCGAACGATCAGGCGCAACGTGCCCGCTCGCTCCTGTCACAGGCGTACCAGGTGACGGCCTCTACGCTCTGGAAACTCAAGGAAGCCGATCTCGCTTGGTTAGCCGCTGAGCGCGGTTTCGTGCTTGCCGAGGAGACCGGCGACAGCTTACTGATTAGCGATGCGGCCCGTCGGGTCGCTCAAGGCCTCACGGTCATGAACCACGACGATCAAGCGCTCGAACTCGTCCGAGCCGACATTGACCGCCTGGAGCCCGGTCGAGGTACTGGCTCATCGGCCTACCTATCGCTCTACGGGATGCTGTTTCTCATGGGAGCGGTAGTGGCCGCCCGTGCTAACAAGCCCGCCGTAGCTCGTGACTTGCTGGACGAAGGACACAGCGTCGCCCGCCAGCTCGGATACGACGGCAACGAGCGCTTTACCGCTTTCGGTCCGACCAATGTCCGCTTGCACCAGGTGGCGGTTCTGCTCGATCTCGGTGACGGTGTTGGTGCCGTCGCAGCCGCCCGCCAGGTCACGCCGGATGGTCTCACCCGGCTACCCAAGGAGCGACGCGCTAATTACTACCTCGACGTTGCCCAGGGCCACAGCCTTGCTGGTCACCACGACGACGCTGTATGTACGCTGCTTACCGCCGAAAGTCTGTTTCCGGACGAAATACGCTGCCGTCCCGTGGCCATTGACCTTGTCGATGGCCTTCGTCGCGGCTCAGTGGGCACGCGCTCCACGGAGCTGCATCAGCTCGCGATTCGAATCGGACTGGCGGATGGCTGAGCCGGAAGCCGACTGCGTGCTTTACCTCATCGTGTGTGCGTCCCCTCGTGCCCAGCACGTCGGCGAACTTGTCAGCCGTGCCCAGTCACGCGGATGGACGGTTTGTCTTATCCCCACACCGCAGGCTCAAAAGTTCATCGACCGGCCAGCGCTGGAACAGCAAACCGGTTTCCCTGTGCGATCAGAATACGAGCAACGGGGCACGGCCGACGATTCGTTGCCGCCACCCGATGCCATGCTTGTCTGTCCGGCGACATTCAATACCATCAACAAGTGGGCTTACGGCCTGGCCGACACGCTGGCCCTCGCGCTACTCACCGAGGCCATCGGCCTGGGCCTGCCGCTGGTGGCGGCGCCAGCATTGAACAGTGCTCAGGCTGACCACCCAGCGTTCGTGCGTAGTGTTGCTGCGCTACGGGAGATGGGTGTCACGGTGCTCTACGGTCCTGGAGTCTACGAGCCGGGGCCAACCGGCACCGGTGGGCGACCATACGATTGGGAGCTGCCGCTTCACGCGCTGGAGGAGGAGGTCGCGAAGCGCGGACGGGGTTAGTCAGGCCGACACCAGCGGCGAGCTGTGCATCAGCTCGGCCAGCAAGCCGGACCTGGTGCTGAGCATGCAAACAGTCTCGTGAGTGGCATTGCGTTCTATAACACTGTTACGCACTCACGAGGCTTGGCGAGCCCTGGCCAGCGCCTGCTGCACGATTGGCCCGTGTCGCCAGTGTTCGGGTAGCCGCAGTGCGGCGGTGCGCAGTCCGCGTAAGACCACGGTGGCGGCCAGATCGGTGGCGGGCAGGCCGTAGACGCGGCGTGCCCACCTGGGCAGCAACGCGAACGCTACCCCGGCCACCGTGGTCCAGAGCGGGCGAGCTGGAGTGGTGAGCTTGGTCCGCAGCGACAGCGGCGGTACCGCCAGGCGTAGCGCTGCCCGGCGTGCCACCGGGGAGGCGAGTAGCTCGGGGCGCACCTGCTCGAAGTACTCGACCAGCGCGGCCCGGTTGGTTGGTACGTCTTCAAGACCCACCAACTCGGCGGCACGGACCTGCTCCGTAAGGAATCGATCGGCCTCAGCGCCGGTCAGCGGCAGTCCGCCGCGACCGACCGCATCGAGGAAGGAGGCGGCCTCGGTGACGTGTACCCACCGCAACAGGTCGGGATCGGTCGCTGCATACCGTCCCCCGGTCACCGGTCACCGGTCGACGCCACGCACCCTCCGGTGCACCGCGCGGACCCGAGCGGCAGCGGCGTCGGCCTGGGCGCGAGCGCCGAAGCCGACCGTGGTCACATACTGCGCGGTGCGCTGCAGCCTCGGTCAGAAGTCGGTCGTGAAGTCCGAGTGATGGTGTACCCCGGCCATCGCCAAGGGGTGCAGTGCCTGCAGGAACAGCGCGCGGACCCCGCCGACGCCGGCGGCCGGGTCGGCCAGCACCCGCCACGTCATGCTCCCCGGCCCGAAATACCCGAGATCGTCAGTCACAGCTCTACTCTGCCCTGCCGCCCGCCCCACTGCACGGTGGGCTGATTGTGTCACCCTCTAAGAGCACGGACTCGATTATCCGAGCTGCTGAGCGAACTTGGCGACGGCAGCAGCGAGAGTGTTGTCTATCAATTCACACACCTCAACCCACCGTGCGTCGGGGTCGTCGCTGAAGACCAGGGTGACGCTGTTTGTCGACGTGGATTCAACAAGCGGTGTGGGCAGCGCCCGTTCGTCATCCTCCGACGGGCGCTGCGTTACCAATTCGGCGAACACTGTCACCGCCAGCACTCCAGTTTCACCAGGGCCGACACGTTGGATGACCACGACGAATCGAAGGGTTTCGCCCAGGACGGTCAGGTGCAGACGAGCCCACCAGCTGCCTTCGCTGAGATTCGCGAAGATGTTGACTTCACGGGCCGTGCGGACTATCTGTATCCGCCAGTGTTTCGCCCTCTCGTCCGGGGGTGTTGCGTGCTTTACAGATGAATGCGATTGTGGGTCAGCTTCGCTGAATTGATCACGAATTCCGGCGCCGAGCTCTTCGACGTATGTGACCACCTTTTTGTGCAACCGCCCTGCGAGAACCGCCGCTCTGGTGGCGCGCTCGTTAAGCTCTGTCTGCTGATGAGCCCGCAGTCGCTGAGCGTACGCACGAGCGACTGCGAGAGCTCCGGCACCTCCTGTGGTCGGTTCTGCCGGCAGCGCCAACTCGGCGCGCAATGCGATTTCCTCAAGGCGAGCAAACAAGTGCACCAAATCTCGCAGATCGCCGTCATTCGCTTTATCGAGAGCTGTTAGGTAGGCGGCTCTCTGGGTGCGGTCAACCACCAAGGGTGCATAACTTGCACGGAGTAGCACGAGCAGTGTGAGGGCTCGGGCCACCCGGCCATTGCCGTCCTCGAAGGGGTGGATCCTGATAAATCGGTGATGCAACCACGCCGCACGCACCAGGGGATGTTCCTCTGCTGTCTCCTGGTAGAGCTCGAGCAGCCGCTCCATCTGGGATTGTACGTGCTCCGGTGGGGTGTACTCAAGGAGTGTGCCGTCCTGGCGTCTTACATGGTTCGGTTGAATCTTCCATGTTCCATGGTACAGCCGAACCCGCAGGATCTGCCCGTGGTCGTTGCGCGCCTCATAGGTGGTCTGGGTGCGACAGATCGCTTGATTTAGCTCTCGAACAAAATGCAGGCTGAGATCCCTGCCATTACGAGCAGCATCTGCAAGGAATTTTAACGCATCGTACTGGGATATGATGATCTCAAGGGCGTCATCATCCAATCCGCCTTTGCTCACTGCTACCTCGGCGGTCAGGCCTTCGGCTACGAGTGCTTCGGTGACCCCCCAGCTGACGTCATACAGCCGCTCGATGATCCCGGTCTCGATCGCATGCCGGGTGAGGCTACGGCGTCGCGCCTCGGTGAACTCGCCAGGCGACGCCTGCGCGAGTGACACATCCCATGCTTCCCGGAGGGTGTCGACGTTGGCGAGCACACGAGTCAACTCGCCGTTCACGACTCCCAGCGGCTCCACCTCAGTCCATCGAAGCCGAATCTCGCCACTCATGACGTCAGGGTAGTCATCAGCCAACGCTGCCAGGTCAACGCAGCGCGACCAGGATGTCGCCGCGTTGCTCGATCACGACGCCGCCCGAGCTGGCGGTACCTACGGGACCGCGGTAGCCGTCGCGATCCACCGGCAGAGTGCCGAGCTGTTGACCGGTGGTGGTGTCAAGCACGGCGAGTGCCCCCGGTGCGGGTACCAGCAGCCGTCCGGCGACCTCCGAGCCGGAACCCAGTGATCCGGGACGGATCCACCGCGGTCGCAGATCGGCGACGTCCAAGGCCACAGTTGCCGAGCCGGTGAACCAGTACATCTGGGTCGGGGTAACCGTGACCTCGACCAGACCACCTGGTGGATTGCCCTGAAGATCGGTGTTCGGGACCGCCAACGGGTGTTCGGCCACTGCCTTGCCCTGCTGGTCAAACACGACCAGCCGGGCTGGATCGGGCAGCGCCACGGCCACCCGGTCGTGGTTCAAGGCGACGACTCGGGCTTGAACACTTCCCAACAGGGTGCTGAAGTCAACCTCGGGCTGGTCGGGCTGCTTGGGGTCGGACCGCTGCACAGTGAGCCGCGCACGCTCACCCGGGCACTGCTCGACCACGGCCAGCCGCCCCCCGGAACCGGCAGCAGAATCCAATGCGATCGACCCGTGGGTGCAGTCCGGTCGCGGCTGGGCGCCGGGTTTCACCGGAGTCGGCAGCTGTCCGTAGGACAGCGTGCGCACCAAGTCCGAGCGCCATACCTCCAAGTAGCGCTGCCCGCTGGCAGCGACCTGGTTACCGCTCGCGGCCAGCCGGGTCGGTGCCTCCACCGGACCGCTACGTTGGGGTCCACGCCGCCCGTCCGCCCACTCCAAGGCGATCACCTCGCTACAGGTCTCGCCTCGCTGGTACACCGACACCGCATGGCGCAGTGCTGCAGCCACCGTGCACAGCGGCCGGTCGCGCTGATAGCTCCAGCGGATGGCGCCGGAGATGATGTCGCGGCCGGCGACCACACCGCCGTTCCCGGTGACCGCGATCCCACCTTGTACCAGCGGAGCCGGAGTTGCCGGGCTCGGCGCCCGCCACACCTCAGCCAGTGACAGTGGCAGTTGCCCGCTCGCAGGAGCCGGTGGAGCCGGGGCGGGGACAACAGCGGTCATGGTGGTGCGTCGGGCGTCGCTGATCCACCACAGCACGGCGGATGCTACGAGCACGGCCACGGCCACTACCGCCCCGACGATCAGATCCAGCCGGGTGCGGCGTTCGGGAGCGGGCATCCGGCCCCAGATCAGTCCACTGCGCGCGGCGGGCTGCCGTGCTGCTCCTGCCCGCCGCTCCCGGGGCCAGCACCGCGACCCCGGCTGCTCCGACGCCGACGACGGGGCCGGGCGTCACTGTGGTCACCGGGGTGCTCGGCGGCTAGCACGGTCTCCGTGCCGGCTCCGATAGCGTCTCCACCCCGGGTGCGGCGCCTGCGGCGGCGGACCGGAGCAATCTGAACCTCGGCCGACCCGGCGCGGGTGCTACGCCGGACACCGGTGGCTCGCCGACCGCGGGACGGGCCGTCCTCGTCGCTGGGCTCGGCGGCCAAGCCGGCCCGGGTACGTCGGGTCAGCGGTAGCCGCCCGGTGGAGTCGGTGGGGATGTCCAAGTCGCTGAACAGGTGCTCGGAAGTGGAGTAGGTCTCCGCCGGTTCCGGCATGCCGAGGTCCAGAACGTCACTGATCAGCTTCCAGCGCGGCTCGTCATCCCAGTCGACCAGAGTGATCGCGACGCCTTCCCGACCGGCCCGACCGGTCCGGCCGATCCGATGCACATAGGTCTTCTCCTCCTCCGGGCACTGGTAGTTGATGACATGAGTGACCTCGGGGATGTCGATACCGCGGGCGGCGACGTCGGTGGCGACCAGCACGTCGACCTTCTCCGAGCGGAACGCCCGCAGGGCCTGCTCGCGAGCTCCCTGGCCAAGGTCACCATGCACGGCCGCGGCCGCGAAACCGCGCTCGGTGAGCTCGTCGGCCACCTTCTGTGCAGTGCGCTTGGTCCTCGCGAAGATCATTGTCAGACCACGGTCCCGGGCCTGCAGGATGCGGGAGAGCAGCTCCACCTTGTCCATCGCGTGCGCCCGGTAGACGAACTGCCGGGTCCGTTCGTGGATGGCGGTGGCGTCGGGTTCCTCGGCGCGGATGTGCGTCGGCCGGGTCAGAAAAGTGCGGGCCAGGGTGATGATCGGGCCTGGCATGGTGGCCGAGAACAGCATGGTCTGGCGCTGCTCGGGCACCATCCGCAGGATTCGCTCGATGTCTGGCAGGAAGCCCAGATCGAGCATCTCGTCGGCCTCGTCGAGGACGAGTACCCGAACCTTGCCCAATACCAGGTGGCGCTGCTCGGCGAGGTCCAGCAGCCGGCCAGGGGTGCCGACCACCAGGTCGACCCCCCTGGTCAGTGCCTTGATCTGTGGTTCGTAAGGTCGGCCGCCATACACCGACAGGACCCGCAGGCCCAGATCTCGGCCGGTGTTGGTGAGGTCGGCGCTGACCTGAAGGCACAGCTCGCGTGTGGGTACGACGACCAGGGCGCGCGGGGTGCCGTCGAGCGCGATGTCCCCGGCGGTGATCCGCTGGATCAGCGGGACACCGAAGCCGAGCGTCTTGCCGGTGCCGGTGCGGGCTTGGCCGATGAGGTCGTCGCCGGCCAGCGCCAGCGGCAGGGTGAGCTCCTGGATCGCGAAGGTGCGCTCGATGCCCGCGGCGCGCAACGTGCGGACGATCTCGTCGCGGACGCCGAGCTCGGCGAAAGTGGGGGAGTCATCCCGGACCGGAGCGCCCGCCTGCAGCGGCTGCGGCGGTGTTGGCTCATCGATGGTGATCTCGAGATGGTCCAGAGTTCGAGGGCTGAGGTGCTCCGGGGGTTCAATGTCGGTTAGGTAGGTCTGACTGACGGTCAGCGGGATCGCCTCTCTCGTACGGCGCGCCCGCCGCCATCTCGCTCGACCAGCTTCGGGTCGCTAGGTAGCGCAGCGAGGCTGGGAACGAGGACACGAGGTGCGCGCTCACATGCATGCACCCGGCGGCAGCTGCCACCGAGCCGGGCGTGGGACCGGAGTGGTGTCACGCCTTGTGCACGGATCATACCCGTCTGAGTGTCCCGCGCGCTCGTGACACCGGACACGGGGCCTAGGCTCCGGTCGTGGACGTGGTAAGGGAGGGCATCATCGACCTGTTGGGTGTCCTCGCCTACGGAGAACTGTCCGCCTTCGACCGGCTGGCTGACGACGCCCGCGGCGCTCCCACGCTGGCTGGCAGGGCTGCGATGGCCACCATGGCGGCCGCCGAGATCGGGCACTTCCGGCTGCTCGAGCGTCACCTGAGCGGCTTGGGCGTGTCGGTGGACGACGCGATGCGCCCATTCGTAGCGCGCTTCGACCAGTTCCACGCCTCGACAGCCCCCCGATCCTGGCTGGAGTCGCTGGTGAAGGCCTACGTCGGGGACGGGCTGGCGGCGGACTTCTACGGCGAGGTGGGTGGTTGGCTGGACTGCACTACCGCCGGGCTGGTCAAGGAAGTGCTGGCCGACACCGGGCACTCGGCGTTCGCCGAACGGGAGGTTCGGGCTGCCTGCGAGCGGAACCGAACTACTCGTGACCGGCTCGCCCTGTGGGGACGGCGGCTACTCGGCGAGGCGGTGACCAATGCCCAGCATGTCGTGGCCGAGCGGGATGCCCTCGCCGATCTGATCATCCGTGGATCCGGGGACCTGGCCGGCCTCGCCACGCTGATCCGCCGGGTACAGGTCCTGCACTGCCGCCGGATGGCCACTCTCGGGCTGGGGTGAGCACCTGCGCGCGGCTCGACTAGCCTGAACCGCATATTCGATCGCACCTGGAGGTTCTAGCGTGGAGATCAAGATCGGTGTCGCGGACAGCCCTCGCGAGCTGACGGTGTCCACGGCGGACTCACCAGATCAGGTTGAGGCGCTGGTCACCGAGGCGCTGCGGAACACCCAGGGACTGCTGACCCTGATCGACGACAAAGGCAGGCGGTACATGGTGCCCGCGTCGAGGGTCGCCTACGTCGAGATCGGGCCGGCGGACAGCCGCCGGGTCGGCTTCTCGGTGGGTGGTTGACCCGCGGTCGAGTCGAACCTGCGGTGGCGAGCGGAGTGATCCATTAGGCTCGTGGGGTGCCCCGGGTGCTGGTAGTGGAGGACGACGAGACCATCGGCAGTGTGCTCGACTCCAGCTTGCGGGCACACGGGCACCAGGTGGTGTGGCAGCGCACCGGTCGAAGCGCGCTGCGTGTGGCGTCCGAGGCGGAATTCGACCTGGTGCTCCTAGACCTAGGGCTGCCAGATCTGGACGGCGTCGAAGTGTGCCGGCAGTTGAGGGCCAGCAATCCAACGACGGTGCTGGTGATCCTCACCGCCCGAACCGAGGAAATGGACGTCGTCGTCGGTCTCGAGGCGGGCGCGGACGACTACTTGACCAAGCCGGTGCGGCTGGCCGAGCTGCTGGCCCGGGTCCGAGCACACCTGCGCCGGGTGAGCCCGGCGACGCCGGGCGCCCAACCGATGCTTGCGGTCGCAGACCTGCTGGTGGACACCGGCAGCCGGCGGGTGACCATCGCAGGACGGGAGATGCCGCTGCGCGCCAAGGAGTTCGACCTGCTCGCCCGTCTAGCGGCAGCACCGGAGGTAGCGATCAGCCGGGAGACTCTGATGGCGCAGGTGTGGGACGAGAACTGGTTCGGTCCGACCAAGACTCTCGATGTGCACGTGGCCGCGCTGCGTCGCAAGCTGGCCGGGATGGCCCAGCTCGGTTCGGTGCCACGGATCGTGACCCTGCGCGGGCACGGATACCGGCTGGAGGCGCCGGAAAGCTGAGCTGTCCGCTCACCCGGCGGAGGGGTTCAGCGCGAGGTGTTACCAGCCTCCTGAAACCCCGGCCGGGACTGCCGGTCGATCTCGAACGGGCGCATGCGACCCGTCACGGTGTTGCCGATCACAGCGCAGTCGGTGGAGCCCATGCCGAGTTGCACCGCGCGGGATCCGCGCCCGGAGAAGCTGTTGTCGCGGATGATGACGTGGGGAAAGTTCTCCAGCAACACTGCCTGTGAACCGTTCACCGAGCAGGTGTTGTTCTCAAAGGTAATCGCGGTCTGCCCGGCCGGTGAGGTGCGCGCACCGTCCTCTTTGGCGGTGGCGATCAGGCACTGAACGTCGATGTTCGTGCAGACGTTGTCGGCGATGATGATGTTGTAGGTGGGTGGGTCGCTGGCGGTGTTGAAGGTCTGGAAGCAGTCGGTGTGCGGACCGCCCCGGGGGTCGTCCTCGTGGCCGCTCGCCTTGATGTCCCTGATCGTGTTCCCGACCAACCGGTGGCCGACTCCGAAGAACCGCATACCATCGGCGTCACCCTGGGTGCGCAGCACCGACTCGCTCACCGTGTTGTTCTGAACGGTGATCTGCTCGCCAGCGAGGTAGATCCCGGTTCCGTCGGCACGCTGGACGGTGTTGGACTCGATGAGGGTGTCGACGCAGCTGATGCAGGCGAGGCCGTCCTTGGCGGCGTTGTAGATCACGTTGTTGCGGGCGACGAGTCCCTGACCTGACATCGTCAGGCCCTCGCCATCTCGCATCGTCAGACCCTCGATGACGATGTAGTCGGCCTTGACGTTCATACTTCGTATGGTCGCGCCATCGGCGACGATCGTGATCGGCTGCTGAGGCGTTCCCGAGGTCGTTACCTCCAGCTCAGCATCTTGGAGGCCATCGCCGCTCAGGCACACCGTGCTGCCGGGCCGAGCCTGTGCCAACGCCGTGCCAGCCTGATCGGGCTCGGTGATCCAGTCTGCGCAGTCCGCCGAGAGTGGGCCCACCGGATTGGAGGGGGGCGCAGCGTCGGGAAATCCATCACCGGGGGATTCGGCCGCGGTGCAACCACTGACGATCAACACCAACCCGATGACCGTGGCGACCACGCAGCGGGCAGCCGCATGCCGGGCGGTCACCGCCGCCCCCCACCACGCAGCAGTCGGCTTGCCATTACCCCGACCTTACCCGGGTGGCGTGACAGCATCGGACACCGGGATGGTGCACAGCGAGTTATCGCTCTCGGGACCGGCACGAGGCCGGTCCCGGTTACCCGCTGACCCGAGATCGGTTAGCTGTCGGCAAAATCCGGCGCTGAACGGAGCTGATCTCGCCCGAGCATGTTGTGCTGGTGAGGACACACTGGCACGCGGCCGGCTACGAAGACCTGCTGGCAGAGTCGAGCATCGTCACGAAGACCTGCGGGCAGCGTCGAGCATCGGATGTGAGAGGGGACGGTCTCATGCGGACTCGGATCGTCGGCCTCGCCGTGCTCGCCGCTGTGCTGGCCATCGGTCTGTTCGGGGCACCGCTGGCCGTCGGCGTGCTGAAATATGCAGTGTCCGACGAGCGAACAACGCTGCTGCGAACGGCCGACGCGGCCGCGTCGGCCGTCACGGCGGACGTGCTTCGCGGCAACCTACCAAACGATCTTCCCGAACCGCAGGGTGAGACCCGCCTCGCGGTCTATGTGGACCGCGGTCTGCGCATCCTGGGCACCGGGCCGCAGGGCGGGGACGCCGTAGTCCAGAGCGCTCTACGTGGCGAGATCGACACCGGGGACGTCGCCGGTGATCTGGTGGTGGCCGTGCCGGTGACCCACGACAGCGATGTAATCGGCGCTGTGCGCGCTGCCAGCCCGCGCAGTGCCGTCTACCGGCAGGTCGTGCTGGTATGGCTGGCCATGCTCGGCCTGGCTGTCCTGGCAACCGGGACGGTCTGGTTGGTCGCACGCCGCCAGGCCCGGCGGTTGGCGGGTCCGCTTGAGGAGCTCTCCGACGCGGCGCGCCGCCTCGGTGACGGTGACTTCAGCGTCCGAACCGAACCGGTGGACATTGCCGAGATCGACGCTGTCGGTACGGCGCTGAACAGCACCGCTGGGCGTCTCGACGACATGCTCGCGCGGGAACGCGCGTTCTCCGCTGACGCCTCCCACCAGCTCCGTACCCCGTTGACCGGATTGCGGCTGCGGCTCGAAGCAGCGCTGGACCGGCCAGGGCAGGATCTACGGCACGCCATCACCGCTGGAATCGACGCTGCGGACCGGCTGGAGCAGACCATCGAAGAACTGCTCGCGCTCGCCCGGGACACCCGCAGCTCCAACGCCGCGCCGCTGGACCTGCCCAGCCTGCTCGACGAGATCGAGCGGGGCTGGCATGACCGGCTGGCCGCCCAGGACCGCGAACTTCGGGTGGCAGTGGACGCAGCGGCTCCGGTGTCACTCGCCTCCACCGCAGCGGTGCGGCAGGTGCTCACGGTGCTGTTGGACAACGCAGCCACCCACGGTTCGGGCACGGTATCTGTAGCGGTGCGCAACGCCGCCGACGCGCTGGCCATCGACGTTTCCGACGAGGGAACCGGCATCACGGCGCCCGAACCGGAGCTGTTCACCCGGCGATCGCGCCTCGCCGACGGGCACGGGATCGGACTCGCCCTGGCCCGAAGCCTGGCCGAGGCCGAAGGCGGCAGGCTCCGGCTGACCCGCCCCGCCCCGCCCACCTTCACCCTCCTGGTACCCGCCCAGGGGTGACGAGCCCCCATGGAGACCTCGCGGAGACATGTCATGACTCAGCCAGGCAGTCCGGTGACGATCCGGTGGGGATCGCGCGACCCGGCGGCCCCGCTGGTCGTGCTGTTCCACGGCCGCCACGCCACCGAGACGGACATGACGTGGTTCGCGCGGTACCTACCCGAGGGAGCCGCATACGCCTCGGTCCGTGCCCCGCTGGCTGATGGACGGGGCTTCGCCTGGTTCGCCGACGGGGGAGTGGGTCGCCCGCTGCCCGACAGCCTTGCGGTCACCATGACCTGGTTCCGCGAATGGCTCGACGAGTGGGCGGCGCCACCGGTCCCCGTGGTGCTGGTCGGTTTCAGCCATGGCGCGGTGTTCGCCGGCGGCCTGCTGCTGGCCGATCCGCCGCGCTTCGCTGCGGCCGGGCTGTTGTACGGCACACTGCCCTTCGATGTGGGCGTCCCGCTGACCCGCGGGCGGCTGGCCGGAGTGCCGGTCTTCGTGACTCACGGTGTACACGACACGGTCATCCCGGTCGAGCTGCAACGTCGCACCTGGGACTACCTGGTGCAGGAGAGCGGATCGCCGCTGTGGGCGCAACGGGAACCGACAGGGCATGCGGTCACCGCGAAGACCGTATCCGAGCTGGCCGGCTGGATCGAGGCGCGCCTGGGTTACCTGCAGCAGCACGACGCCGTAGCCGATCGTGCCGCCGATAGGGAGCCACGCTGGGCGACATTGCCGGATGGGTTGCTGCCGGCGCGGCCGGGCCCACCGCCCGAGGTCAGCGTCACCACTCCGCAGCAGCAGGAGTCGCAGAACGCCCCGACCGAGCTACAAGAGGCGCTGTTCTCCCGAGTCGCGATGCTTCCCGGCGTCGCGATCCAGCCCAGCGCGGTCTCGGTGCCAGGCGCCAGGGCTTTCGTCCTTGGTCCGGGTGAGGCTCGTGGACCTGCTGATGCGTTCATGGTTGCCGACGTCGGGGAGTTCGCCCACCTGCACCCCGGCTACGACGGCAGCCTGCACCTCGTCCTGCCGATCCCGCTGGCCCATGATGCCCTGGCCAAGGGCTGGGCAGTGGCCCACCCCCTGTCCGGCCTCCGCATGTCCGCAGGCCTAGTCCTGATCTTCGGTCCCCGCAACCCGATGGAACTAGAGATCATCACCGCCATCGCCCGCACCAGCCACTCCTACGCATCGCAGGTCGACCCGCATTCAGCGGGCTGAGCGGGGCTACTGACACTCCGATAGCCCCGCTCAGCCCGCTGAATGCGATGTGCAGGGTCAATGCTGGAGGGGGAAGCCGGCTAGACCTTTCCAGGCTAGTGCGGCGGTGAGGGCTACTGCTTCTTCCTTGGGTATGTCGTGGCGGTGGGTGAGCCAGTAGCGGGCACTGTGCTCGCTGATCCCGACGACGCCGACCGCAATCAGCCAGGCGCGGTCGGTGTCCAATCCGGCGTCCGCCACGACGGCCTGCGCGATGGCCTCCACACAGACGGTGTTCGTCCGTTCCACAACGGCTTGCACGGCGGGCTGATTACGCAGGTCGGACTCGAAGACCAGCCGGAACGCCTCACCGTCACCGTCGACGAAGTCGAAGTAGGCTCCGACCGCGTTGCGAACTCGCTGCCAGTTGTCGTGGGTCTCGTCGATCGCGGCCAGGACCCGGCGGACCAACTCGTCGGTGTGGCGCTCCAGCAACGCCAGATACAGCTCGAGTTTGCCGGGAAAGTGCTGGTAAAGCACCGGCTTGCTGACCCCGGCACGTTCGGCGATGTCGTCCATGACGGTGGCGTGGTACCCGTTGTTGACAAAGACGTCGGTCGCCGCAGCGAGTAGTTGAGCGCGCCGCTCGTCCCGGGGCATCCGCACCCCCCGGGGTGCGGCGTCGGCCCGGGGCGATGCCGTCTCGGTCATCGGCCTCCTTCACCGTTACCTCGCCTGAACGGCTTGACCCTACTCGCCGGTATTCTAGTGATGCGCGAAGCACGTGCGGGCGGCTGTGCAATCCTTGCGCGGTGATCCGCCCGACGCGAGCCGATCCTGCGGGCCGCGCGCCCGCCGGTGGCCGCCCCCGACCGGTGGTCCCCAGCCGACCTGCCGGTCGGCGCCGCGACGATGAGCGGATCCCAGCGCGACACCTCGATAGCTACGGCGGCTCGCGCATCGCCGACGACGAGCCGCTGGCCGCGTCCTGGGACCCTAAACCGGAGCCGACTGCGCGGCATCGAGGTTCCGGACGCCGTAGTTCTCCCCGTCGTCGCTCCGGGCGCCTGGCTCGCGCGGTATCCACCTATGGCTGGCGAGTCTATGCGCTGCCCGTCCTTGTGGTGCTCACCGTGTTGGCGGTGCTTGACGCCGCCAGGTCGGCGGCCCAGCCACCGTCGAGCCAGGCCAGCACGTCCGGCCCCGCGCACAACCCGCTGATTTCCAATCCGTTGGCCGGCCCGGGCTTCGAGGCGGTCAAGGCATCCGCAGAACTGCCCGGTGGTGGGCCGTTCACCGTCCAGGGCGCCGGCACCTGGCGGGTGATCCCCGGGGCGGGTGCGGCATTCGGGACGGGGCAGCTGTTCACCTACACCGTCGAGGTCGAGGACGGGGTCGAGCTCGAAGGCGGTCCGGCCGGTTTCGCCATCACAGTGGACCGCACGCTGAACAATCCGAAGAGCTGGATCGGCAGCGGCCGTTACCGTTTTCAGCGGATTGACGACAGCCGGCTGGCGACCCTGCGGATCAGCCTCACGTCGCAGCTGACCACCCGCAGGTTGTGCGGCTTCCGGATCCCCTTCGACGCTTCTTGCTGGAAGCCTGAGGATCGTCAGGTAGTGATCAACACAGCTCGCTGGGCCCGCGGGGCGGTGGCTTTCCAGGGCAATGTGGTCCAGTACCAGCAGTACGTCGTCAACCACGAGGTCGGGCATGGCCTGGGCTTCCCGCACATCTCGTGTGAGGCGACCGGGCGGCTGGCGCCGGTGATGATGCAGCAGACCTGGGGAGTGGCCGACGACTACCTCGCGGTATTGGGCACCGACCAGGTCGCTCCGGACGGCCTGGTCTGCGAACCCAATGCGTGGCCGTTCCCCACCGTCAACTGACCCCAGTTCGCTACCCCAAATCG
>JBOHHF010000399.1:0-1573 GCA_050700495.1 Pseudonocardiaceae bacterium | reverse complement strand
TGCCGGTGGACCCGCCACGCTTCTTCCCAGCCGAGCGTCCACGCCGATCTCGGCGATCAGCTCCTGGGCGGCGGTGACGCCGACCCCGGTGATCTCATCGAACCGCTGCACGTGATGGGAGAAAGGGCCGATCGCCTCCTCGGTCCGGGTGCTGACGGTGTCGACCTGCGCGGTCAGCGCGTCGACGTGGTCCAGCATCGCTCGTAGGAGCAACCCGTGGTGGTCCTCGAAGTGACCGGTCAATGCTTCCTCCAGCACCACGGTCTTGGACCGCATGCGGCCCCGCGCCATCTGCGCCAGCACCTTCGGGCTGTGTTGACCGGCGACCAACGCCGCGAGCATCTCCCGCCAGACATCCCGAAGATGTCGCTGATCACGCTGGAGAGCTTGACCTGGGCGTCCTCGAGCAGCTTCTCGACCCGCTGCTTCTCCCGGGTCCGCTCCCGGATCAGCGACTGCCGGTAGCGGACCAGATCCCGCAGCTGCGGGATCGGCTTGGGATGCACCAGGCTCGGCGAGCACATCGCCCGCTCGGCCACCTTCGCCAGCCACACCGCGTCGAGCTTGTCCGTCTTCGGGCGGCCCGGCACGTTCTTCACATGCCGGGCGGCCCCGCAGCCAGCAGGTGAACCCTCAGCCTCCAGCAGGTAGTAGTGAGGTCGACCCGGGGCGCCCTGCCGGTGTTCCCACCGTGGGTTTCTGAGACCGGTCCCCGCGAAACCGGGCCTGCACGTGTGAGCGTCCCGACTACGGATCAGAATGTTAGAGGTTCGAATCCCTTCGGGCGCGCACACACACGATCCTGGCCCTGACCAGCACGAACGGTCAGGGCGAGATCGTTCTTGTAGTCAGCTAGTCGATCACGATCCACGCTTCGGTCCACGAAGTCATCGTCGCGCTGCTCGTCGCGCTCGGCGCTCATGGCGCCGCGGATGCCCGGCCAGAAGATGATCGTGACCACGTCGTCCTCCCGGCCATGCGGCTCGACCCGGCGTTGGCCCGAGGGCCGCAGCGGTGTACTGTTGGGTCATCCCCCCAGGAGCTTCGGTTGCTGGGTGCGAGGCCCCGCTTCGGCGGGGCTTCTGCTTTTCCGGCGCTTACCAGCCAGCCAGCTTGGTGATCGTCCCGGTCGTGTCCTTCAGTGTCGGCGGGAACTGGCTGGCCGCGAGCACGCCGGCTCGGATCTGCTTGAAGAACGTCGGCTTGCAGCTGAGCAAAGCACGGCTGCGCTTCTGCGGCGGCTGCGGGTTGAGGATGCCCACGACCATACCCAGCTCGTGGCAGACGATGCGCATCGGCTCGGTGAGGTCGCTGTCGTTGCTGACGATCACGAACGCCTCCGCATCGCGGCGGAACGCGTCCGCCAGCAGATAGGTGGCGAGGTTGACGTCGGAGCCCTTCTCCTCGGTCCGCAGCACCTCGACGAACCTCGGCCCGCCCGGCGAGGGGCTCGCGAGCGGCATCGTCGCCGGCTTGGTGAGGAAGTGCCCCAGGTGGATCGACAACCGCGGCAGCGTAGCCAGAGCGCGAAGGTAGGTGTCCTGATGTACCGGGTCGTGCAGCTTGCCCGGGC
>JBOHHF010000398.1:0-20410 GCA_050700495.1 Pseudonocardiaceae bacterium | reverse complement strand
CCGCCGGTGCGATCGGACCTGTCCACGTCAAGGTCATCACCGCAACGATGCGCCGGATCCCGCCGACCACGCACCCGGGCACCGTCGCGCAAGCCGAGGAAACTCTCGCACACGCGGCGCGCCGGTTCGACCCCGCCGCCCTGACCCGCATCGGTGAGCGCCTGATAGCGCAGCTCGACCCGGACGGCAAAGCCCCCGCCGATGAGCCCGAAACGGTGCGGGAGCTGCGGGTTCGCCAAGGCTCTGATGGGACAGTGAGCCTGACCGGCAAGCTGGACCCAGAGGGCGGCGCCCGAGTCCTGGAGGTCCTGGGCTCCCTCAACGAGCACCGCCCCCCAGTTGATGGCGTCCCCGATCAGCGTAGCCAAGCCCGCCGCGACGCCGATGCACTCGTGGAAGCCATGAGCTGCCTGCTGGACGAGGGCCAGCTACCGACCCGGGGTGGGCAGCGCCCCCACTTGGTGCTCACGATGCGACTCACCGACCTCGTCGACGGTCTGGGCGCTGCGACCCTGGACACCGGTGGCTGCCTGTCCGCCGCGGAGGCCCGGCGCCTCGCGTGCGATGCCGTGATCGTGCCGATGGTGCTGGGCAGCGACTCGATGCCACTGGACGTCGGACGCCAGCATCGGCTGGCCACCGCCGCTCTGCGCGACGCCCTCGCCCAACGGGACAAGAGATGCGCCTTTCCCTCGTGCGACCGCCCACCCCGTTATTGCGAGGCCCACCACATTCTCGAGTGGCTCGACGGGGGCGAGACGAAACTCGACAATATGTGCCTGCTCTGCAACTACCATCACACCATCGTGCACCGCCAAGGATGGCACATCCGGTTCGACGCCCGCGGGCATCCTGAATTCATACCACCACAAACCGTGGATCCCCGGAGACGACCGCTTCACGATCCTCTCCGGCAGTGAGCCGCGCGCCCACTCCCCGGCGGGCGTTGGGTCCGGTAGAAGCCATGGTGGGGAGACGGTCGGTCGATTTGGGACCGCCGAGGCAGCGGACGCTGTTCGGGTTGTCGAGTCGGGTGGATCGGCTGGTCGCAAGTTCGACACGGCGCTGGGGCTGTGGCGCGGACCGGCCTATGCCGACGTGGGCGACGCCGCGTGGGCGGCGCCGGAGGTGGCGCGGCTGGAGGAACTGCGGCTGTCAGTGGTCGAGGGGCGGCATTGACCCGAGTACGGCACTGCAACGGTTGGAATGTGACATCCTCACTCAGCCACCGGCACTGGATTGGCGCCAGCCCCGCTCGACGCCGGCCGCATCCGTCTCGGGGGCCAGCGCCACTATCCGTCGCGGAACTGCGCCACCAGCACGGTTGCCGGCGGTGTGGAATGTCGGCCCGCGTAACCCGGGGTTCGTCGGCCGGGATGCCACGCTCGGCCAGATACGGGAGCGGCTGCAGTCCGGAGGCACCGCCGTGGTGCACGCATTGCACGGCCTGGGCGGGGTGGGCAAGACCCAGCGTTCCTCGCCCCAGAATTCATCCCCACCGATATTCTGACCCGCCCCATCACCGCGATCAGCCCCCACCAGCCCCCGGCACTGGAGGCGCTGACCGCCGCCGTGGCCAGTCCGGTGGCGGCGCACCGTAGCCTCGACCATCACCGCGATTCCGATTCGCCGGACGAATAACCCAGCGCAACCCGTCACGCCAATCCGGCTCCAATCCGCCACCAATCCTGATGGCCGATGGTGACCCGGTGACAGCCCCCGCCATGAGCTACAGCTCCGCAGACACCACGGACAGCGTTGCCGATCTACTGCCAGGCGCGGGCAGCGGCGACCCGGTGATCTGGGACGAGGTCCTGCGCCGGTACGGCAAGCTGGTGTCCGCGACGGTGCGCTCGTTTCAGATGCAGGACGCCGACGCGCTCGACGCAGTGCAGTCAACCTGGCTGCGGCTGGCCGAGAACGCCCACCAGGTGCAGTTCCCCGAGCGGCTGGGCGGGTGGCTGGCGACCACCGCTCGCCGCGAATGCCTGCGCATCCTGCGCCAAGCCAATCCTGCGCCGAACCTTTGTCATCCGGCGCCGGAAACTCTCGTCGACCGCTCGATGGGTCCCGAGCAGTGTGCCGTCGACGCCGACACCACACGGACGTTGTGGAACATCGTCGCGGAGTTGCCACCTCGTCGGCGAACCCTGCTGCAAGCTCTGTTCACCGATCAACCCCGGCCCTACGGTGAGGTCGCCCGCACCGCCGGAATCCCGCAAGGCGCGATCGGGCCCACCCGGGCCCGGGCCCTACGGCAGCTTCGGGACCGACTCAACAACCACGGCTTGGGACCGGACGTCTGACGATCCTCTGCGCCGTCACACGTCCTGATCTGCGCCCGCAAGAAAGGCGCCGACCGTCACGACGAGTACCGAGCCGGGCTTGAGGACGCCGAGCGCGGTGCCCATCGCTCCGGAACCTCGTTGCGCACGCTGTCCAGGATTGTGCTTCCGCCACCCGCTTGAACCTGCGTGACGTTCTGGCCCCAATATTCTGGCCCAATAGCAGCCCTCAGCTGCCTGCCCACCGGATGGACGTAAGATCCGACAAGGTCCGGTGACACCGATCGGGGTCGAGGTATGGGTGCTGAGGCGCGCAGTCCGGTCACATGGACGAAAGCGTACCTGGCTCTCGTTCCAAATGATCCGTTTGCGTGGGATGTCCAGTGGCGGGCGTTGGGTCCGGTGGAGGCCGTGGTTGGTGGGCGGTCGGTCGATTTGGGGCCGCCGAGGCAGCGGACATTATTCGGATTGTTGTTGAGTCGGGTGGATCGGCTGGTCGCGGTCGATGCTCTGGTTGAGGACTTATGGTCGGGGGATCCCCCTGCCGCGGCGATGACGTCGCTGCGGGCGTATGTGTCGAATCTGCGGCGGGTGTTGGAACCGGACCGACCACCCCGGGCGCCGGCGACGGTGTTGCATACCCGCACGCCGGGTTATCTGTTGGACAGCCGTGGCGTCGAGTTCGACGTGCACCGGTTCGCCGGGTATGCCGCGGCCGGTCGAGAGGCGCTGGGGCGAGCCGACCCGGGGCGTGCCTTGGGTGAGTTCGACGCGGCGCTGGGGCTGTGGCGCGGACCAGCCTATGCCGATATGGGCGACGCCACGTGGGCGGCGCCGGAGGTGGCGCGGCTGGAGGAACTGCGGCTGTCGGTGGTCGAGGGGCGCTGTGCCGCGCAGCTGCAGCTGGGTGACCATCACGGCGCGGTGGTCGAGCTCGACGTCCACGCGCGGGCTCATCCGTTGCGCGAGCACGGCTGTGAGCTGCTGGCTGTGGCGCTCTACCGGGCCGGCCGGCAGGCCGAGGCGCTGGCGGCGCTGCGGGATAACCGTCGGCGGCTGGCCGAGGAGCTGGGCATTGACCCGAGTGCGGCACTGCAACGGTTGGAATGTGACATCCTCGCTCAGGCACCGGCACTGGATTGGCACCCGCCCCGCTCGACGCCGACCACATCCGTCGCGGGGCTGACCGCATCCGTCGCGGGGTCCGCGCCACCAGCACGGTTACCGACGGTATGGAACGTCGGCCCGCGTAATCCGGCGTTCGTCGGCCGGGACGCCACGCTGATGCACCTGCGGGAGAGGTTGCAGTCTGGTAGCACCGCCGTGGTGCAGGCGCTGCACGGCATGGGCGGGGTGGGCAAGACCCAGCTGGCGATCGAGTACGCGCACCGCTACGCCGGGGACTATGACGTGGTGTGGTGGGTCAGCACTGAGGAGACCGGCCTGATCGGCGAGCAGTATGCGGCGCTGGCGGGCGAGCTGAGCCTGATCTCACCGCGCGCCGATACGGCCAGCGCAGTCGGGGTGCTGCGCGCCTATCTCCGGGGGGAGGGCCGATGGTTAGTGGTGCTCGACAATGCCGCGTCACCCGGTGACCTGCGTGGCTGGCTACCCGCCGGCCCGGGACACACCTTGATCACCTCCCGTAACCCCGGATGGGGTGAGCTCGCGGCCCGGGTGGAGGTCGATGTGCTGCCGCGTCCGGAGTCGATCGAGTTGATCCACCTCTCCCGACCAGGCATCAGCGATGCCGAGGCCGACCGCCTGGCCGAGGCTCTCGGCGATCTGCCGCTGGCGCTGGCCCAGGCGGCCGGATTCCTGGCTGAGACCGGCATGTCAGTCGAGCACTACCTACGCCTGCTCGGCACCCACGCGCAGGAACTGCTCGACCAGAGCCCACCACAAGGCCACCCGCACTCGCTCGCCGCGGCGGTCCGAATGTCCACTGACCGCCTCGCCGAGGTCGACCCGGCCGCGCTCGCGATGGTGCGCATCGGCGCGTTCCTCGCCTCAGAACCCATTCCGGCCGATATCCTGACCCGCTCCATCGCCGCAGCCAGTAGCAACCGGCCACCCGACCTGGACGCGTTGACCGCGGCCGTGGCCAATCCGGTCGCGGCGCACCGCAGCCTTGGCTGGGTCGGCAGTTACGGCTTGGCCCGCGTCGACTGCGGGTTGCAGCTGCACCGGCTCACTCAAGCCGTCCTGCGCGACCAGCTCACCGACGACAGTGCCATCGCTTATCGCGCCCATGCCCAGGCGCTGTTGGTCGCGGCAGACCCTGGGGAGGAGAGGAACTCGGCGTACTGGCCATGCTGGGCGCGGATCCTGCCGCACCTGCTGGCCACCGACCCGGCCACCAGCTCCTCTTCTGCCGTGCGTGACCTGGCCTGCCGCGCCGCCTGGTACCTGCACTATCGAGGTCAGAACCACCAGGCCCGTGGCCTCGCCGAGCGCCTCCACCGGCAGTGGAGCGAACAGCTCGGTCCAGACGACCGGCACACCCTGCGGGCCGCCTATATCCTGGTCCGTCTCCTCGTCGACGTTGGGCCCTACAACCACATTCGCCAGCTCTGCGAGGACGTCCTCGCTCGGTGCCGGCGGGTGCTCGGTGACGACGATCCCGACACTCTGCACGCCGGGTATTACTGTGCAGGCTGCCTGCACGATATGGGCGCGTTCGAGCAGGCCCGGCAGCTCAATGCAGACACCCTCGCCCGCAGGCGGCGGGTGCTCGGCGACGGCCATATCGAGGTCCACCGCTCCGTCCATAACCTCGCCCGCGACCTGCGTGAGCTGGGTGAGGTCGAGACCGCCCGGCAGCTGCACGAAGAGGTCCTCGCTCACGGACGGCTGCTGCACGACAACGACCATCCCAGCATGATTTTCGCGACTAACGAGCTTGGCCTCGACCTGCACGCGCTCGGCCAGATCCACGCCGCGCGGCAGCTGCACGAGGGCACCCTCGCCCGAGCGCGGCGGGTCCTCGGCGAGGACCATCGCTGGACCATGGGTTGCGCCAAGAGCCTCGCCAGTGATCTGCTCGCGCTCGGTGAGTTCGAGGCGGCACGGCGCCTCGGCGAGGACACCCTGGCGCGAGCGCGGCGGGCGCTCGGAGACGAGAACTACTTCACCATCGATGTCGCGAATAATCTCGCCAACGCCCTTAGTGCAGTGGGCGAGATCGAATCAGCCCGGCAGCTCAGCGAGGACACTCTCACCCGGACACGGCGCGCCTTCGGCGACAACCACGCCCGCACCCTGAAGGCGGCTCACAATCTCGCCGCGGCCCAGCGTCTGCTGCCCACGGCCGAGCCGCCCCGGCACGACAATTCCAATCCGCCAGAGGAGTAACCCGACTCTCCGATCTTGACCGGCCAGGGTGGTCCGGCGTCGCTCACGGTTATCACCTGATCGAGATGGTGCAGGTGGTCAAGGTGCGGAAGTACGGTCAGGGTTGCACAGACAAGGCGGTGACAAATTGCCAGCGTGTCACAAGAACGTGTATACAGTTGCTGAAATGCTGAGCAACCTCAACCGCGAGGATCGGGGACTTACTTTTCTCGGTAATGACGATCCTGTCCATGTCACATTTTCCGGACTCGAAGCGGTGACCGACGATCTCGCTCGGCGTTGGGCCGGGCTGGGAGTTCAGCGGGGCGATCGAGTGATGCTTATCATCGTCGATGAGCGAGAGTTCGCCGTCGCATTCCTGTCGGCGCTGCGGGCCGGTGTGGTAGCCGTACCGATGTTTCCGCCGTTCATTCTTGGGCAACTTGATGCCTACTACACCGCAGTGCGCAGGATTTGTCAGGTCTCCGGCGCGACCCGGTGCCTGGTGAGCCAACCGCTGCGCAGCCTGCTCAGCAACGCCGGGCTGGAGCGTCCGGTGAGCGTGCTCGAAGACCTTGTCACCGCTACCCCCGGCACGGTAGGAACGCCAGCCCCGGCCGATCCAGCGTTTCTGCAGTTCTCCAGCGGAAGCACGGGGGATCCGAAGGGCGCCGTCATCAGTCACCGGTCGCTGTTGGCCAACTCGTACGCCATCGGCCGGCACGGCCTTGGGGTGGACGGCGAGATTGACCGGGCGGTGAGCTGGCTACCGCTTTACCACGACATGGGTCTCATCGGGCTCCTCATCACCGCCGTGCTGGAGCAGGTTGGCACCTGGTACCTGCCACCACTGCGGTTCGCCCGCGATCCGATGAGCTGGCCGAGACTGATGAGCGACATTCAAGCCACCCTCTCGTTCGCGCCGAACTTCGCATACGGGCTAGTCACTCGGCGGGTTACCGACGAGGCGCTGGCGGAGCTGGATCTGTCGCGCTGGCGGGTGGCCGGCT
This sequence comes from Pseudonocardiaceae bacterium, assembly GCA_050700495.1. GTDB lineage: Bacteria > Actinomycetota > Actinomycetes > Mycobacteriales > Pseudonocardiaceae. Next base: position 13,782 of record JBOHHF010000398.1, on the reverse strand, counting down.
GTGGCGCGGAGCCGGTCCGCGCGGATACCCTGCGGGCCTTCGCCGATAGGTTCGCCGCTGCCGGGTTTCGCGCCTCATCATTGATGCCTGCCTACGGGCTGGCCGAGGCTACGCTGGCGGTGGCGCTCACCCGGTGCGATGCTGGAATGACCACCCTGACCGTGAACGCCGATCTGCTCGCTGCCGAGGGACGGGTGGCACTCATTGATGTTGATGCCGGACACGCGAGAAAGACCGAACTGGTGTCGTGCGGACCGCCGGTGCATGGCATGGAGGTCCGGGTGCTCGACCAAGCAGGGAGCGTCTGCGCCGAGAGCCAGGAGGGCGAGCTTGTGGTGCGGGGCGAGAGCCTTGCCGACGGCTACTTCGGCGACCCCGACCGCAGCGCACAGACCTGGCGTGACGGTTGGTTGCACTCCGGCGATACCGGGTTCGTGTACGAGGGTCAGCTGTACGTCACGGGCCGGATCAAAGACCTCATCGTCGTCAACGGCCGCAACCATCAGCCCCAAGACATCGAATGGGTAGCAGGTCAGGTGCCCGGGGTGCGAGTCGGGAATGTGGTCGCGCTGCCGGTGCCGGGGGACGACACCGAGGGAGTGCGAGTGGTGCTGGAAGCATCTCAGGGCACGGTCGCCGAGGACCTTGCCCGGCAGGTCCGGCAGGCAGTGAGCCGCCGGTTCGGCCTGTTGGTGCACGACGTGGTGGTGCTGCCCCGGGAGGGCCTGCCCAAGACCAGTTCCGGCAAGCTGCGGCGCTCGCACACCGCCTCGTTGCTGGAAGACGGCTTACTGGTGGGGCGCGGCTGATGGCCACCAGCGCGGAGATCGCCGTCAGCTACGACGTCGGCAACGACTTCTTCCGACTCTGGCTGGACTGCAGCATGAACTACAGCTGCGCTGTGTGGGAGGACGGCGACAACCTCGACCAGGCACAGGAACGCAAGCTGGACTTCCTGCACGGCCTCACCCGGATCGACGAGCGCAGCCGGGTGCTGGACATCGGCTGTGGGTGGGGCGCCAACCTGGCCCGGCTCTCCGGGCATCGTGGGGTCGCGGCCGCCCACGGCCTCACGATGAGCGCCGCGCAAGCCGAGGAGATCGTCGCCCGCGAGATACCCCGGGCCACTGTCGACATGATCGACTATCGAGACTACTCCCCAGCCGAGCCATTTGACGCGGTCATCAGCATCGAGATGTTCGAGCAGATCGCTACCCCGCAGCAGGAGATGCGCGGCGAGCACATGCAGGTCTTCCGGCATTTCTTTCGCCAGGTTCACCGGTGGACCCGACCCGGCGCATGGTTTGCGTTGCAGACTGCCACGCTCAACCGGTTGCCCCGGCGCTCGGATCACATCCGCGACATGGCCGAGGTCACTCGCGATGTGCTGCCCGGCAGCCGGGCTGGCCGGTTGGACGAGATCGTGCAGGCCTGCGGGGTCTGGTGGGAGGTACGCGAAGTGATCACCCGTCGCGCCGATTACGTCCGTACCTGTCAGGAGTGGCGCAGCAGGCTCCGTGCCGCGGAGGCGGAGATTCGCCGGCGCTGGGGTGACCGGACCTACCAGGAATACGACCGCTACCTGCGAACGGGCGTCTGGTTCTTCGACCTGAATTACCTCTCACTGGCGCAGCTCGCGCTGCGCCGCATCGACGACTGACTCACACCGCCACGTAGACCCATCGTGAAGACCCATCGTGAAGACGAGGAGCGGGCATGGACGGACTACGGGACCAGGAGATCTTGGCCGGTATCCGGACCGAGACGAAGGTCATCGCCCCCGATCTCGACCTGTCCCAGCTGGACTCCAACGCGTACATCGCCGACGTCGGGATCAACAGCATGCAGACTTTGGAGCTGGTGGCCCGGCTGGAGGACAGGTTCGGCGTAACGTTGCCGGACTACGAGCTGTCCGGCATGGATTCCGTGGCGGATCTTATACGCGTCGTGGCCCGGGCGAGCACTGAGGTCGATTGAATGTCGATCCAGGCAGACATCGAAGTCAGCTACGACGTCGGTAACGAGTTTTTCCGGCTGTGGCTTGACGACCGAATGAATTACACCTGCGCGCTGTGGGAGCACGGTGACGACCTGGAGACCGCTCAGCGGCGCAAGCTCGCGTATCTGAGCGAGCTTGCCGGCACCGGGCCTGGCAACAGCGTGCTGGACATCGGCTGCGGGTGGGGGGCCAATCTGGAGTATCAGTCGCTGACCCGGGGGGTCGCGCGAGCGTACGGAATCACGCTGAGCCCGGCACAAGCCGACGAGATACGCGCCCGGCAGATCCCACGTACCACCGTAGAGCTGGCTGACTACCGCGAATTCGAACCCGACGAGTCCTTCGACGCCGCGATGTGCATCTGCATGATGGAACACATAGCGACCCCGCAGGACGTGTGGACGGGGGTGAATCTGCGCCGCTACCACGACTTCTTCCGGTGCGTGCACCGCTGGACGCGTCCCGGCGCCCGGTTCGCGCTCCAGGTGATCCTGCGCGACCGCGCCCCGCGCGACCGTGACGACCTCGCCGAGGTGCACTGGGCAACCCACCACATCTTCCCCGGCGGGATCAGCCTGCGGCTGGAGGACGTCATCAAGACCGTCGACCCCTATTGGGAGGTCGTCACGGTAGCTACCCGCCGCTCGCACTATGAGCACACGTGCGCCGAGTGGCAGCAGCGGCTGCGCGCCCACGAGACCGAGATCCGGCGCCGCTGGGGTGACCGGGTCTTCACCGACTACGACCGGTATCTCAGCACGTGCCGGACCGCATTCCAGCGGCGCTACCAGAGCCTGGCCCAGTTCGGGCTCCGACGGCTGGAGGTGTGATGCCCCTCTTGGACGAACAGCAGCTCTACCGCAAGTACATGGAGTTCTTTGAGACTGCGGAGCGCAAGCGACGGTGGAGCGTATTCGACGACATTCCGTGGGAGCTGGCCCAGCGGCTGGAGCCAGACGCTGATCTCGCGCTGTGCGCTGAGACGTTCTGCGCGGTGGAATCCTTCCTGCCCGACTACGTCGGCGAGGGACTCAACTTGGTCCGCGACTCGTTCGGTCAGGCCTGGTGGCACATCAACTGGGGCTACGAGGAGGCCAAGCATGCGCTGGCCCTGCGCGAGTATCTGGTGCGCACCGGGCAGCGCACGGCCGAGCAGATGATCGCCTTCGAGATCGAGGTGCTGCGGCGGCGCTGGCAGCTACCGTTCGCCACGACGCGGCAGATGGTCTGCTACGGGGCACTGCAGGAGAAGACCACCTGGATGATCTACCGGTACCAGATGGTAGCCGCGCGCGCGGCAGGTGACGAGCTGCTGGCGGCCATCTATCGGCATATCTCTCGGGACGAGGCGGCGCACGGCGGGTTCTATCAGGACGTCATCACCGCGCTGCTCGAGGAGGACCGCGAGGGCACCGTCGCCGATGTGGCCCATGTGCTGGCGCGGTTCACCATGCCCGCCTATGACCTGGTGCCCGACTACGACGACCGGGTGCGAGTGATGCGCAGCGTCGGCATCGACCGGAGGGTGTTCCTGCGCGAGGCCGTACTGCCGATCCTTACCCGCGTCGGAGTGTCCCGCCGTGAACTTGCGAAGGCCGGCACGCAGCAGGCAGCTGCCGACCGGACGGTGCCGCTGCTGGGGGCGCCGTGAGCATTCGGGACGACCGGCCCGACTTCTCCGCGGAGTCGGTGGCCGCGTCGCGCGCGTTCTCCCATCGGAAGCAGATCGGACCCGATCACCTGGCCCATCTGTTCCTGGGACCCACCTACCGGTTTCTGCTCCGGGTGCAGCCCCTGGGGAAACTGGCCTCCATCGCCTGGCAGCGCAGAGTTCCCGGCATCGCGCGCTACCTCAACGCACGCACTCACCACATCGATCGAGTGCTGCGCGAAGCAGTGCGCGGCGGGACCACCCAGGTGGTGATTCTGGGGGCCGGGTACGACACCCGGGCCTGGCGGTTCCGCGACGAGCTGGCGGGCATCCCCGTGTTCGAGGTCGACCGGCGGGGTACCCAGCGCCGCAAACGCGAGGTGGCCGGGCGGGCGCTGGGCGCCACCCCAGCGAACCTGCGCTACGTGGAGGTTGACTTCAGCCAAGCCGACACGCTGTTCGCAACGCTGCGTGAGCACGGCTACGCCGACCGACGGCGCACGCTGTTCGTGTGGGAAGGCGTGAGCTATTACCTGCCATCCGAGGATGTGGACGCGCTGCTGGCCGACGTGGCGGCGAACGCCGCGCCGGGGTCGTCAATCGTGTTCGACTACCTCTACCGCAGCGTGCTCGACGGCGGGTCCACCCGTTATGGCGCTGAAGGCGCGCGACGATACCTGGAACGCCGCGGCCAACCGTACCGGTCCGGCCTGCCGGACAGCGACAGCGCCGGGTTCCTGCGCGAGCGTGGCTACCAGTTGGTCGAAAACCTCGACCCGGACGCCATGTGCCAGACATACCTGCGGTCCGCCGGCGCGCAGCCGGACGGGCAGATCTTCGGGGGACACGGCATGGCCCTCGCCACGGTCGCCGGGACTAGGCCGTCGTGACGATGCGCGGGCGGATCTGACGACAACTTGCATACTTCTGCTCTCATCGTATGCTTGTCTGCATGAGGACAACCCTGCAGCTTGACGACGAACTCGTGGTGCAAGCAAAGATCAGTGCCGCACGCAGCGGGCGGACGCTGAGCCAGGTGATCGAGGATGCGCTCCGGCGCGCACTCACCTCTCACGCCGAGCCGACCCGTCGGCGAGCGTCGGTGCCCACCAGCCCGGGTCGTCCACTACCGGGAGTGAATCTCGACGACAACGCCGGCCTGCTCGATGTGACGGACGGCAGTCGGTGATCCTCTGCGACGTCAACGTCCTGGTGTGCGCTCATAAGGAAGGCGCCGACCGTCACGACGAGTACCGAGCCTGGCTGGAGGACGCCATGAACGGCGACGAGGCGTTCGGGGTGTCGGATCTCGTGCTGAGCAGTGTGCTGCGAACCGTGACCCACCCGCGTGTTTTCGATCCGCCCAGTACCTGGGACCGGGCCAGAGAGTTCGCGGACGCCGTCCGATCCGCGCCGAGCGCGGTACCCATCACGCCCGGGCCCCGGCACTGGCAGATCTTCACCGAGCTGAGCGGTAAGGCAGGAGCTCGCGGCAACCTCGTGCCGGACGCCTACCTGGCTGCACTGGCGATCGAGTCCGGGTCGGAGTGGATCACCGCGGATCGTGGCTTCGCGCGCTATCCAGGATTGCGCTTCCGGCACCCGCTCGAGTCTGCCTGACGCGTGAGCCGAACCGCGTTCTGGAGTCAGACGGCTGCATCCGGCGTCGAATAACAGCAGTCTGGCTCCAGAACAGGGAAACGGGTGGCGTCGTGCCCGTTGCGAGCACGACCCATCGGGCACCGCTTTAGGTTGGCGGGCGTTACGCTTCGCGGTCGCTTTGGCCGGGTAACGCGTTCAGCTGCTGATCGATCATGACCTGCCGGTGAGTCGCTACGGTGTGTCCGTCCACCCAGTGAGGGGAAGCGGTGATCGCGATGGGTTACGAAGACGATGACGAAGTCACCAGGCGGGCAGGTGACACTCCACCCGTTGACCCGGCGCTGCTGGCCCGCCCCGACGTGCGGGCTGCCCTCGCCGGCCACGACATCGGCGCGTTCTACCGGGTACTGGGCGACAACGGGTGGACCCAGCGCGAGATCGCGCCGCCGCGCGTTGCTTGCCGCTGCCGGAATCGCCGTGGCGGGCCGGCCATTGCAGGACATTGGTGAGCTGGTCGGCGGGCTGCCCAGGCTGGCGCCGGTCCCGCTGCCGGCGCGGATCTTCGAGGTCCATGTGGCGAAGGTGCGCGACCTCACCCGCAGGCTTGTCGAAGCCGGGCGCGCCTTCGGGTCCGACCCGGAGGTGAGCAGCGCGGCGGCCGCGTGGGCGACCCGGCTGCTGGGCGTGCCGGGCGCTGAGCCGGTCAAGCAGGAGCTGAGGGTGGCGGTGGCCGAGCTGCATATCCACGCCGGTTGGGCGGCGTTCGATGGTTGCCTGTACGACCGCGCGATGCAGCATTACACCCGCGCCCTGGAGCTGTCCACTGAGGCCGGGGACGCCTACTGCCAGGCTCTTGCCCTGAACTGTGCGGGGCTGGCTACCGAGGAGCACGGCCACCCCAACGACGGGCTGAAAATGCTTCAGTACGGGCAGATCAAGGCGTGGGACATCCCAGCGGATGACCGGCGCACGGTCGTGGGGGAGGGTTCCCGGACAGCCCTGGAGGCCTGCGGGCGGGCAGATGCCGCGACCGCGCTGGCCCGCCTGGGCTACCGGGACGCCGCCTACCGGGAGCTGGCGACGTCGCGGGAACTGTGGTGGCCCACGCGGATCGACCCCGGCGGACTGCAACTGGCTCATGGCGCGATCACCGGGGTGACGAAGCTCAGCTCGGTCCGCGCCCGCCGGCGACTCGAACCGCTGGTGGCCGCACTGGAGGCCCGGTCGGGCAGCGACCACCGAGAACTGGCCCGGATGGCCCGCCAGGTCGTCGCGACCCGAGCCTGACCCAGCGGGCCTGGGCTCTCTATGACTCGTCCACGGGATCGGAATCGCCCTGCCGGGCCGACCCGCTCAAGAGGCGCTGGGCGGCAGCGAGGTTGTGGGCCGCTGTCCGGGTGCGGGGGTGGTCGTCGCCGAACACCTGCCGCGCGCGGGCGAGAGTGTCCGCGCTGAGCTGCCGCGCCGCCTCAAGCTCACCCAGCGCGTGCAGGGCAGCGGCGTGATTGTTCGCGGCGTCGATGGTGAAGTGGCTCTCGTCGCCGAGCACCCGTCGCGCCCGGGTGAGGGCGTCCACGCTGAGTTCCCGCGCTGCCTCGACATCACCGAGCGCGTGCAGGTCACCGGTAAGGCAGTTGGCGCAGTCCAGAGTCCAGCTGTGGTCCTCACCGAGGATCCGCCGTGCTCGGTCAAAGCCGTCTTCATGGAGCTTTCGCGCTGCTTCGACCTGGCCGAGCGCGTAGAGGTCGCGGCCGAGGGCGTTGGCCGCGTTCATGCTGTATGGATGATCCTCGCCGAGCACCCGCCGTCGCTGGCCGAGGGTGTCGTTGTGCAAGTGTGTGGCCGCCTCGACCTCGCCCACTTCGCGCAGGTTGTCGGCGAGGTTATGGGCCGTGCGCCAGACGTCGGTGTGGTCGTCGCCGAGCACTCGCCGCTGGCGGGCGAGGGTGTCGACGTTGAGCTGCCGGGCCTGCTCGAACGCCCCCATCACGTGCAGACAGGCCGCGAGGAAATGCGCTGCGTGCAGCGTGTCGGGGTGATCGTCACCGAGCACCCGCCGGCACCGAGCGAGGGTGTCCTCGGCGAGCTGGCGAGCTTGGCTGTAGGGGCCGACGTTGAGCAGGAGCCGGACGAGGATATAGGAGGCCTGCAGGGTGTGCCGATCATCCGGTCCGAGCCGCTCGTTCCACTGCTGGTAGAGGTGCTCGGCGAGGTTACGGGCCGGGTGGCTCTCCCCACGGTCGCCCAGGTACCAGGCGGCGCGGCAGGCCAGGTCCCACAGGTCGGGGCTGGGACTGGTGGCCGGGTCGGTGCTCAGCAGGTGCGGCAGGATCCGCGCCCAGCCCGGCCAGCACGCCGGGTCCCGCTCGTCACCAGGATCCGCCGCGACCAGCAGCGCTTGGGCGTAGGCCCGATAAGCAGCGGTGTCCTCGACGGTGAGTGGGTCGCGGAGGACGGTTTGGGTGAGCCGGTGCAGCTGCAGCCCGCGGTCGACACGGGCCAAGCCGTAGCTGCCGACCCGCCCGAGACTGCGGTGCGCCGCGACCGGACGGGCCACCACGGCGATCAGCGCCTCCAGCTCCGGCGGCCGGTCGTGACCGGTATCGCCAATGGGCCGGATCAGGAGGTCGGTGGGAATGGGTTCGGGGGCCAGGAACGCGCCGACGCGCGCCAGGGCGAGCGCGGCCGGGTCGACCTCGGCAAGGCGGTCAGTGGACACCCGGATCGCTGCGGCAAGCGAGAGCGGGTGATTCTGCGGCGGGTTCTGGTCAAGCAGTTCCTCCGCCTGGGTCTCCAGCAGCCTGAGATAGTGCTCAACCGGCATACCGGTCTCGGCCAGGAACCCGGCCGCTTGGGCCAGCGCCAGCGGCAGATCCCCGAGCGCCTCAGCCAGCCCGTCAGCCTCCACCTTGCCGGTGCTGGGCCGGGCAGCGTGGATCAACTCCACTGATTCGCGGCGGGGCAGTACATCGATCGCTACCGGACTGGCGAGCTCACCCCAGCCGGGGCTACGGGAGGTGATCAGGATGTGTCCTGGGCCGGCGGGCAGCAAAGTATGCAGATCACCGGGTGAGTCGGCGTTGTCGAGAATCAGTAGCCACCGGCCCTCGCCCCGCAGATAGGCGCGCAGTACCCCGACCGCGCTGGCCGTGTCGGCCTGCGGTGGAGCCAGGTCAAGCTCGACCGCGAGCGCCGCGTACTGCTCGCCGATCAGACCGGTCTCCTCGGCACTGATCCACCACACCACGTCGTAAGCCCCCGCGTAGCGATGCGCATATTCGATCACCACCTGGGTCTTGCCCACCCCGCCCATCCCGTGCAGCACCTGCACCACGGCCGTCCCCCCGGACCGCAGCCGTTCCCGCAGCTGCACCAGCGTGGCGTCCCGCCCGACGAACCCCGGGTTACGCGGACCGACGTTCCACACTGCCGGCAACACACCCGGTAACCGTGGACCCGCCTCCCCCCGCCCGGTCAACTCCCCCGCCCGCCCACTTCCGGGAAACACCGGTTTGCCATCCGGGCGCGCGGGACCCTGTACTGCGGCGATCAATCGTTGCGCCGCCTCGGCTTCGTCCACATCGAACAGTTCGACCCGCAACAGTGGGCGCAGCAACTGCGGCACCGCGCACGGCTCGACCTGCACCGGCACCAACCGGTGCCCACCGTCGTCGTTCCTGACCAGCGCCGCCGTCCACTCCTGGGTGGTGTACCGCGGGTCCTCGAAATATGCCGGGGACAACAGTGCCAGCACCCGGTGCGCGGCACCCAGAGCGTCGTGCATCTTGGTGATGAAGTTCTCGCCCACCGCCCAGTCCCAGGAATCCAGCTCCACGGTGTACCCGGCGTCGACCAAGCGCCAGGCCACCCACTCCGCCCACGCCTGATCCCGCCCAGCGTGACTGACAAAGAAGTCAACTCCCGCCACGCCCCGCACACCTCCGTTCATGCCCCGAACCGCGTTCTGGAGCCCGACTGCTGTTGCCGGGCCCGAATAACAGCAGTCTGCCTCCAGAATGCGGAAAACGGCGTCGGGGCACGGGCGGTTAGGGGGCGGTGGTTTTTTGGAGGACACCGGCCACTGGTTTGAGGCGGGGGGAGTCCTCGTCGGCGTGGTAGTCCTGCGGGTCGGTCTCGTCGGTACCGTTGAACACCCGCATCTGCCGGAGCACGACGGTGACCAGCGCGGCCACCACGAGATTACCGACCAGCGCGACCAGGCCGGCGTAGATCTGGACCGACGAACCGGCGAAGGGCTGCCAGCCCAGGATCGACAGCGTGCCCAGCTTGACCGCCGAGCCACCGAAGTGCGCCGCGCCGCTGACGGGGTTGGCGATGCCATAGAGCATCGACAGGCCCCACGCCAGTCCGGCGGCCCACCCCGCGAGCAGCCCCCACCGGTGGAACCAGCGGGTGTAGAGCGCGATCGCCACCGCAGGCAGCGTCTGCAGGATGATCACCCCGCCGATCAGCTGCAGATCGATCGCGTACTGCGGATCGATGAAGATGATGAACACGACCGCACCGAGCTTCACCACCAGCGAGGCGATCTTGGCCTGCTTCGCCTCGGCCCGGGAGTCGGCATCCCGGTTCAGGTAGGTCTTGTAGATGTTGCGGGTCCACAGGTTCGCGGCGGCGATCGACATGATCGCCGCCGGCACCAGCGCGCCGATCCCGATGGCGGCGAAGGCGACGCCGGCGAACCAGGCCGGGAACTGGGTGCCGAAGAGCACCGGGACGATGGTGTTGGAGTCCGGCCGGCCGGTGGCCGCGTTGACGATGGGCGCAGTCCCCGCAGCGATCGCCGCGTACCCGAGCAGCGCGATCAGCCCGAGCAGCAGCGAATACGCCGGCAGTGCCGACATGTTCCGCTTGATCACGTTACGGCCCCGGGAGGCCAGCACCCCCGTCACCGAATGCGGGTACAGGAACAGCGCCAGCGCCGAGCCGAAGGCCAGCGTCGCGAACTGAAGCTGGTTGTTGACGTTGAGCAGCAACCCGTCGGTGGCTGCCGGGGAGGCGGTGAACTTGGCGTTCGCGGTGTCGAAGATCGAGCCCCAGCCGCCCAGCTTGGCCGGCAGGTACACCACCGCCACCGCGATCACCAGGTAGATCAACCCGTCCTTGACGAACGCGATCAGCGCCGGCGCACGCAACCCGGACTGGTAGGTGTAGACGGCGAGGATGACGAACGCCACGATCAGCGGCAGGTGCCCGACGATGCCGGTGCCGTTGAGCCCCATCGTGCGCACCACCGCTTCCAGCCCGACCAGCTGCAACGCGATGTAGGGCATGGTCGCGACGATGCCGGTGATCGCCACCACCAGCGCGAGTGCCGGCGAACCGTAGCGGCCGTGCACGAAGTCGGCGGGCGTGACGTATCCGTGCACTCGCGACACCGACCACATCCGCAGCAGCGGCAGGAACACCAGCGGGTAGGCGATCACCGTGTAGGGCAGCGCGAACAGGCCCAGCGCGCCCGCCCCGAACACCAGCGCCGGGACGGCGACGAAGGTGTAGGCGGTGTAGAGGTCACCCCCGATCAGGAACCAGGTGATCCACGAGCCGAACTTCCGGCCGCCGAGGCCCCATTCGTCCAGGTGGTCCAGCGTGGCCCCGGGTCGCCACCGCACGGCGACGAAACCCAGCACCGTGACCAGGCCGAACAGCAGCGTGAAGACGATGATCTCGGTCCACTGCGGGTTCATCGCCGGTCATCCCGCGTCTTCAGGTACACCACAGCGGTGCAGATCACCCCGACCGGCACCCACAGGAACTGGTACCAGTAGAAGAACGGGAAACCCCACAGCCGCGGCTCAACCCGGTTGTACACCGGTGTCACCAGCACCAACAGTGGCACCAGCAACAGCAGGTTCCAGCCACTCCACCGCAACGACGAAGGTCGGGACGACGCCATCCCGACATTATGCGCATTCAGCGGTCCAGCGGGGGACCGAGCCCCGCATTCAGCGGGCTCAGCGGGGTACACGAGGCCGAATAACCCCGCTCAGCCCGCTGAATGCGGGGCGGCAGCGTCAGGCCCGAGGCGCTGCGTGAGGGCGTCTAGTTCGTCGCGCATGGTGGTGGGGAGGGCGTGGCCGATCTTGGTGAACCACTGCTCGATGAGCGGGATCTCCGCCTGCCACTCATCGATGTTCACCGCGAGCGCGGCGCCGACGTCCTGCAGGGGGATGTCCAGGCCGGACAGGTCGAGCTGGTCGGGCGTCGGTACCCGGCCGATCGGGGTGTCGGCCGCCGTGGCCCCGCCCTCGATCCGCTCGATGATCCACTTCAGCACACGGCTGTTCTCCCCGAAACCCGGCCACAGGAAGCCCTGGTTGGCGCCGCGGCGAAACCAGTTCACGTAGAAGATCTTCGGTAGCTTGCTGGCGTGGGCGCCCTTGCCGACATCGATCCAGTGCTGGAAGTAGTCGCCGGCGTTGTAGCCGATGAACGGCAGCATCGCCATCGGGTCCCGCCGCACCTCACCGACCTTCCCGACCGCGGCGGCCGTCTTCTCGCTGGACAGGGTGGCACCCAGGAACACCCCGTGCTGCCAGTCGAAGGCCTCGTTGACCAGCGGGATGGTGTCAGCCCGGCGGCCACCGAAGAGGATCGCCGAGATCGGCACGCCGGCCGGGTCGTCCCACTCGTCGGCGAGCACCGGGCACTGCGCCATCGGGGTGCAGTACCGCGAATTCGGGTGCGCGCAGCGTTGCCCTGCGGCGCCATCGGCAGGTGTCCAGTCCTGCTTGGTCCATGAGGTGAGGTGCGCCGGCCTGTCCTCCATGCCTTCCCACCAGATGTCACCGTCGTCGGTGAGCGCGACGTTGGTGAAGATCGAGTTGCCGTAGCGCAGGGTGCGCATGGCGTTGGGGTTGGTCTTCCAACTGGTGCCCGGGGCCACGCCGAAGAACCCGTTCTCGGGGTTCACGGCATAGAGCCGGCCGTCGGCACCGAAACGCATCCAGGCGATGTCGTCACCCAGTGTCTCGATCTTCCAGCCGGGGATGGTCGGTTCGAGCATCGCCAGGTTGGTCTTGCCGCAGGCCGAGGGAAACGCAGCCGCGATGTAGTGGGTCCGCAGCTGCGGGCTGGTCAGCTTGAGGATCAGCATGTGCTCGGCGAGCCACCCCTCGTCGCGGGCCATCGCCGAAGCGATCCGCAGCGAGTAGCACTTCTTGCCCAGCAGCGCATTGCCGCCGTAGCCGGAGCCGAAGCTCCAGATCAGCCGCTCGTCGGGGAAGTGGCTGATGTACTTGGTGTCGTTGCACGGCCAGGGCACATCAACCTCGCCGGGCGGCAGCGGGTGGCCCACCGAGTGCAGGCAGGGCACGAAGTCCGCGTCGCTGCCGTCGGGTCGGGTGAACTTGCGCAGTGCCCGATCGCCCATCCGGGTCATGATCTTCATCGAGCACACCACGTACGCCGAATCGGTGAGCTCCACGCCCAGCTTGGGTTTCGGGTCCTCCAGCGAGCCCATGCAGAAGGGCACCACGTACATCGTCCGACCGCGCATGCAACCCTGGTACAGCCCGGTCATGATCTTCTTCATCTCGTCGGGGTGCATCCAGTTGTTGGTGGCACCGGCGTCGCGCTCCGCTCGCGAGCAGATGAAGGTGCGCTCTTCCACCCGGGCAACGTCGGACGGGTCCGAGACGGCCCAGAAGGAGTTCGGCTTGCGATCCAGCCGGATGAAGGTGCCGGCGTCGACCAGCTGCGCGGTGAGCCGGTCCCACTCTTCCTCGGATCCGTCGCACCACACCACCCGGTCGGGCTTGGTCAGCTCGGCGGCTTCGCGCACCCAGTTTCGCAACCGTGCATGGCTGATCGGGGCACAGTCGAGACCCGGGATGGTCGCTGCAGTCACTCGTCTCCTGTCTGAGGCAATGCCGAGGACCGCCAATGTGGAGCACTGGCGGGACCACGTCGAAGGGATCGCTGCAAGGTTAAGAGATGACTTCAAGGTTAACGCCAAGGGACTACTCAGCGCAGGATCACACGATTGAGAAATGCGTCACAAGACGATCACGGAATCGGTCCAGGATTCGCTTGCCACAAGCACTGGCTTTAGCTGGCCTGGCTCACCGAGGACATGTTGAAGTCAGGTATCCGGATGGGGGGCATCGAGGTGCGGGTGAACCAGTCCTTGCCCTCCCGGCACAGCGTGCCTCCGGTCACACCGACCTCGCTGGCCCTGCGCAACAGGTCGATCGGGCTTTCATTGAACCGGAAGTTGTTCACCTGGCCGACCACCGCACCATTCTCGATGAGGTATACCCCGTCCCGGGTCAGCCCGGTGAGCAGCAATGAGGTCGGATCGACCTCACGGATGTACCACAGGCAGGTCAACAGCAACCCCCGCTCGGTGCGCGCCACCAGGTCGTCGGTCGACGCCGACGACCCGCCGGTCAACACCAGGTTCTCCGGTGGTGGGGTGAACACCCCACCCAGCTCCGCCGCAGCCGCTCGGGAGTAAGCCAGCGCGTTCACCGTGCCGTCTCGCAACCAGTCCACCCGGCGTACCGGG
>JBOHHF010000397.1:0-6169 GCA_050700495.1 Pseudonocardiaceae bacterium | reverse complement strand
CGGGAAGGGAAGCACCGCGTGGGTGGGTCACTTCGGCGTGATGGAAGGAACGTACTGCGATGTCCGGCTCAACCCATCCCGCGGCTGTGTCGTCGCCTTCACCAGCAACGCGAACACCGGCCGCGGTATGTGGCGGGAACTGGTTGACGAGTTGCGCAGGGCGGGCCTCGACCTGCCGATCAGGGACTACTCCAAGATTGAGACGCTGGGACGGCCGACGGTGCCCCCGCCAGGCTGCGTGGGTAGCTACTTGAACGGGGATATCGAGTGGTCGGTTGCGGCCGCCGACACCGGTGCCCTCAGTCTGATCGACGGTGACGTCGGAATCGAGTTGATCTTGTTTGAGGATCTAAGCTTCTCGGTGCGGGAGCAACCATCGACGCGCGTTGGACGTTTTTTACGCGATTCGATTACCGGCGAGCTGGAACGAATCCAGATCGACAGGTACGTTGCCCGTCGCCATCGGCCACACGTGAGAACGGCACTGGAAGCGCAGATCTCGGTCGTTTAGTAGACGTCCCGCACCCGGGAATAAGCCCGCTGGGCCGTTGCTGAAGCGCGCCTGAAAGGTCCGATAACTCATGACTTTCCACGACAGCTTCGTGCAGCCTGAGAAGCTCGTCGATCAAGGCGGGCTGGCGACGTTACCGTTTACCGAGCAACTCTGGTATTGGAGAAGGCAACTCGAAGGCGTGTCATTTCCTGAGCTGCCCATCGACCAGTCATCGCCAACCAGCACAACTCCGCCCCCCCCGTATGAGTTCGAAGTGCCACAGGACGTGACCACCCGCATGGCCGACCTGAGCGACCTGTGGGGCGTGTCGCTGCTCGAGCTCACGGTTGCCGCCTTCCAGATTGTTCTGGCGCGCTACACCGGCCAAGACGACATCGCGGTGATCACTCCGGCCCCAAGACAAAGTCATCCGGTGGTGCTGCGGTCACGGATAACCGACTCGACGTCCTTTCTGGAATTCGTGATGGAGGTACGAGCCACGATCGAGGCCGCCTTCGCACACTCCGACATTCCATTCGAACGCCTAGTCGAGGAGCTGAACCTGGGATCGGAGTTTGCGGGTGCTGCCGTGGTGTGCGAACACGGTGCCGTGCCACTTGGCGCGGACGTCACGGTGCGGCTCGTCGGGTGGGGCAACGAACTGTTAGGCGCCGTCGAGTACAGTGCCGAGAAGTTCGACGTGACCACGATTGAGCGGATGTCCGGGCATCTGACTCATGTCCTCGACGTCGTCACTGCAGATCCCGCCATCGCGCTGGGTAAAGTCGCCCTTTTGGCCGACGCCGACCGGCATCGGGTTTTGGTGGCGTGGAACGACACCGACCAGGTGGTGTCGCCGGTGACGTTGCCGGGGTTGTTCGAGGCTCAGGTTGCGCGGGCGCCGGATTCGGTCGCGGTGGTGTTTGAGGGCGCTGAGTCGTCTTATGCGCAGTTGAACGCGCGGGCGAATCGGTTGGCGCGGCTGCTCATCGAATGCGGGGCCGGACCGGAGCGGTTCGTGGCGTTGGCGCTGCCCCGCACGGCGGATCTGATCATGGCGTTGCTGGCGGTGTTGAAAGCCGGTGCCGGCTACCTTCCGATTGATCTGGGTTATCCGGCGGAGCGGATCGGTTTCATGCTCGCCGATGCTGACCCGGTGCTGGTGGTCACGACGACCACGTCGGCCGATCACCTGCCGGTGAGCGATGTCCCTCGTGTGGTGCTGGATGAGACCGACATGGTTGCGCGCATGGCCTCATACCCGGACGCCAACGTTGCGGACGATGAGCGTGACCAGGCGTTGTTCCTATCGAGCCCGGCGTATCTGATCTACACGTCGGGGTCGACGGGTCGGCCCAAGGGTGTGGTTGTGCCGTTGGGAGGGTTGGGGAATCTCCTGGCTGCGATGCAGGAACGGTTTGTTCTTGGTCCGGGTGATCGGCTGTTGGCAGTGACCACAGTCGGTTTCGACATCGCGAATCTTGAGGTTTTCGTCCCGTTGCTCAGTGGGGCGGCCGTGGTGTTGGCGGGTCGTGATGTGGCAGCGGACCCGTTCGCGCTGCGTCAGATGGTGGTGTCGGCTGGTGTGTCGATGATGCAGGCGACGCCGAGCCTGTGGCGTGCTGTGGTTGCCGAGGGTGCCGCCGAGCTGCGCGGTGTGCGGGTATTGGTGGGTGGCGAGGCCTTGCCTACCGACTTGGCTGCCTCGTTGGTGGAATGCGCGGCTTCGGTGACGAACCTGTATGGACCGACGGAAACGACGATTTGGTCGACGGTGGCCGTGGTGGACGAGCGCACCGCCCTGGATACGTCGATTGGCAGGCCGATCGCCAACACACAGGTGTATGTGCTGGACGCCGGGTTGCGCCCGGTTCCGGTGGGTGTTGTGGGCGAATTGCACATCGCCGGAGCTGGTCTGGCCCGGGGCTACTGGAAGCGGACCGGGTTGACCGCGCAGCGGTTCATGGCCTGCCCATTTGGAGGACCGGGTGCGCGAATGTATCGCACCGGGGATCTGGTCCGCTGGACCGCTGACGGCCAGTTGGAATACCTGGGCCGGACCGATCATCAGGTGAAGATCCGAGGGTTCCGCATAGAGCTCGGTGAGATCGAGGCTGTCCTGCTGCGGCACGACAACGTGGCCCAGGCAGTCGTGATCGTCCGGCAGGAGGACTCCGGGCACCAGCGGCTGGTGGCCTACGTCGTGCCTACGGCCGACGACATTATGGACGCCGCGGAGCTGCGCGGAGTCCTACGCCAAGTGCTGCCAAATTACATGGTGCCCTCAGCGTTTGTCGCACTTGATGAATTCCCACTCACCCCCAACGGAAAAACCGACCGGCGTGCCCTACCCACCCCAGACTGGAACGCGAGCACGAGTACCGACTACGTACCGCCTCACACCGACGTCGAGAAGGCGCTCGCGCAGATCTGGTCCGAAGTGCTTGGTGTGAAACAGATCGGCGTCGAGGACAACTTCTTCGAGCTCGGTGGTGACTCGCTCCTGAGTTTCCGGGCGCTTTCCCAGATCTGCGCGAAATTCGGGGTGAATCTGTCCGCCCGCGCCGTGTTCGACGCACCGACCGTTGCGCGGCTCGCGGACCTTTTGTCAGCAGCACCCCGCGCTGACCAAGCCGAGCGGATTACCCCCGTACCGCGCGATCGGACGCTTCCACTTTCTCCCGCTCAGCAACGGTTGTGGATAATAGAGGAATTGACCTCGGGTGGGACCGAGTACAACATCGGGGTCGGACTGCGGCTGTCCGGTGTCTTGGACCCCGACGCGCTGCGGACGGCGTTGGACGCCCTGGTCGGCCGGCATGAGTCACTGCGGACAACGTTTCACACCGTGGACGGGCACGGGGTTCAACTGGTCGCCGCGCGTGGCGAGCTACCACTGCGTGCGATGGATCTGTCCACAACAGCCTCCTCCGCTGAGCGGGACACTGCGGTGGAGCAGGCTTTGGCGGAGGAGCTCAGCCACCCGTTCGACTTGCAGCGCGGCCCGCTGACCAGAGCGGTACTGGTGCGCCTCGCCGAGGACGACCACGTGCTGCTGCTAAACCAGCATCACATCGTCACCGACGGCTGGTCGACCGAGGTGCTGGTGGACGAGCTGGCCAAGTTGTACGCCAGGGCGCGCGGGGCGCCAGTCGAGTTGCCGGACCTGCTCATCCAGTACCCGGATTTCGCCGTATGGCAACGGAAGCGGTTGTCCGGCGACGCGCTGGAAGCGCATCTGGACTATTGGAAGCGCAAGCTCGCGGGCATCGAGCCGCTCGAGCTGCTGACCGACCGGCCCCGGCCCCACCTCCGCACTACCGCTGGTGCGGTGCACCGCGGGGACCTGCCGGCCGACTTGGTCCAGGCGTTAACAAGGGTGGGACGGACGCACGGCGCCACGCTGTTCATGACCCTGGCCGCCGCGGTGCAAGTGTTGTTATCGCGGTACAGCGGCCAACGGGACATCGCGATCGGAACCGCGACGTCCGGCCGCAATCGGGCGGAACTGGAGAATCTCGTCGGTTTCTTCGTTAATACCGTCGTTCTGCGATCCACAGTGAACAGTGCGCGAACGTTCAGCGAGATCTTGGCCGAGGTCCGAGAGATGGTGCTGGAGGCGTTCGCCCATGATGAGGTGCCATTCGACCGGCTGGTAAAAGAGCTTCAACCCGAGCGCGACCCCAGCCGCAACGCGCTCGTGCAAGCCATGGTCGTACTGCAGAACGCGATGCCGCGTTCACGGGAGATCGACGGGTTGCGCATCGCGGCACACGATCTGCCCCGGCACACTGCCCGGTTTGATCTGGTCGTTGAGTTCCTGCCACAAGATGGCTCGCTGAATATGGCAATCGAGTACAACACCGACCTGTTTGACTTGGTTACGATTGAGCGGATGGCTGGGCATTTGCGGGTGTTGTTGGTGGGGATTGTTGAGGGCCCGGACCGGCTGGTGTCGCAACTATCAATACTGTCTGAGGCCGAGCGCAACCAGGTCCTAATGGAGTGGAATGACACCGATCAGATAGTGCCGCCGGGCACGTTGTCGGGGTTGTTTCAGGGGCAGGTGGCGCGGACTCCGGGGGCTGTTGCGGTGGTGTGTGGTGGGGTTGAGCTTTCTTATGCGGAGTTGGATGCTCGGGCGAATCGGTTGGCGCGTTTGTTGGTGGGGTTTGGGGTGGGGCCGGATCGGGTGGTGGCGTTGGTGTTGGGGCGGTCGGTGGAGATGGTGGTGGCGGAGTTGGCGGTGGCGAAGGCGGGGGGTGCGTTCTTGCCGGTGGATCCGGATTATCCGGCTGCGCGGGTGGGGTTCATGGTGGCTGATGCGGATCCGGTGGTGGTGGTCACGCTGGCGGAGGTCGTGGTGGGGTTGTCACTTCCGGTGGGGGTGGGGGTGGTGGTTGTTGATGATCCGCAGGTGGTGTCGGTGTTGGCGGGGATGCCAGCGGGGGTGGTCACGGATGCGGATCGGGTGTCGCCGTTGTTGGTGGGGCATGCGGCGTATGTGATTTACACGTCGGGCTCCACGGGTGTGCCTAAGGGTGTGGTGGTCTCGCATGCGGGGTTGGCGAGTTTCTCCGCGGCTGAGGCCGCGCGGTATGCGGTGGGGCCGGGGGATCGGGTGTTGGCGTTCTCCTCGCCTAGTTTTGATGCCTCGGTGTTGGAGTTGTGTATGTCGCTGCCGATCGGGGCGG
Organism: Pseudonocardiaceae bacterium; assembly: GCA_050700495.1. Classification (GTDB taxonomy): domain Bacteria; phylum Actinomycetota; class Actinomycetes; order Mycobacteriales; family Pseudonocardiaceae. Next base: position 982 of record JBOHHF010000397.1, on the reverse strand, counting down.
TGTTGGTGGTGCCACCACCGGGTCCGTTGCTGGGTGAGCAGCTAGCGCAGGTGTTGGCTGAGTATCGGGTGACGCATGCGTTGATCCCCCCGGCGGCGTTGGCCACGATGTCACCGCAACTAGCCCTAGACGGGCTGGGGTGGTTGCAGACCCTGATCGTGGGTGGTGAGGCATGCCCGGCGGAGTTGGTCACCCGGTGGGCACCGACCCACCGGATGATCAACTCTTATGGGCCTACCGAGTCGACGGTGGTCGCGACCTGGACCCAGCCTTTGACCCCGGGTCATGCCCCACCGATCGGGCGCCCGATTCCCAACACCCGGGTCTATGTGCTGGACCGTGATCTGGGACTGGTGCCACCAGGGGTGGCCGGGGAGCTGCACATCACCGGGATCGGGCTGGCCCGGGGATATCTGCACCGCCCCGGGCTGACCGCGCAACGGTTCATAGCCAACCCCTACGGCCCGGCGGGATCGCGGATGTATCGCACCGGTGACCTCGCCCGCTGGATGACCCACGGCGAGCTGCACTACCTGGGTCGCACGGATGACCAGGTCAAGATCCGTGGGTTCCGGATCGAGCCCGGTGAGATCGAGACCGCGCTGTGTCAGCATCGTGGGATCACTGGTGCCGCGGTGATCGTCCGCCAGGACCAGCCAGAGGTGAAACGGCTGGTCGCTTATGTGGTAGCGGGACCGGGTCAGGCGCTGGAACCAGCCGAGTTACGCACCCACCTGGCAACCAGGCTGCCCGAGTACATGCTGCCCTCAGCATTCGTGATCCTTGACGAGCTCCCACTAAACCCGAACGGGAAGCTGGATCGTCAAGCACTGCCCGCACCAGACCTCACCGCCACCGCGGCGGGCGGTTACCTCGCCCCCCGAACCGACACCGAGCGGGTACTGGCCGGGATCTGGGCTGATGTGTTGGGTGTGGAACAAGTTGGTGTCGAGGATAATTTCTTCGAGTTGGGTGGGGACTC
>JBOHHF010000396.1:0-1170 GCA_050700495.1 Pseudonocardiaceae bacterium | reverse complement strand
CGCAGCGGCATCCTGGACGGGCAGCGCACCCATCCGAAACAGCGACAACGCCTCCGCGAAGTGCCCGGCCTGTTGGTACAGTCCCCCAAGATTGCCCAGCGCGTGAGCAGCGAGCACCGGTTCGTCGGCTCGGCGGGCCGATGCCAGTGAGCGCAAGTAGCAGCGCTGCGCCGAGCGCGACAGGCACAGATCGTCGGACGTCCAGCCGGCCAGGCTCTCCAGCCGGGCTAGCGCCGCCTCCAGTGCCCGCCGCACGTCGCCGGATGCGTTCGCCCCCCGCAGCTGCTGCGCCCAGTTCAGGTAACCGAGCACAGCGTCTCGGCAGCAACCGCCACCGCGGGCCTTGTCCTGCGCCATGAGACTGCGCGTCATCGCCGTGACACGGGCTACGTCCGGCGCACCGATCCGGGCCGGGACTGGGGTGGCCGTGACCGGTGTATCCACGATGGCCCGGTCCGCTGACGTCAAACCGGCCCCGACGGCGATCTTTGCGGCGAGCGCGATCGCCTCGCGCCGCTTCATCTCCTGGTCCTCCACGGTCCCGGGGCGGCAATCCCCTTCGACCGTACCAGCGTGGGTGGCGATGCTCAGCCGCTCTGAGTCGCGGCTCAACGCCAGCCGCAGCTGCTGCGCCTTGGCACGAGACTCGACAAGTTGCGCTTCGCGGATCCGCACCTCATGGGCCTGCTTCGCCGCTGCCACCGTGCGAAACGCGGCCAAGAGAACGCCATCGGCCCCGCAGAACCCATCGGCAATCGTCCAGAAACGCTCATCCCCGCGGGAGCGTCCCTTCTCAATGTGCGCCACAGTGGTGCGGTCACAGAAGGTGGCCTGGGCGACTTGGCCCTGGGTCAGCTCGGCCGCCACTCGGAAGACGGCAAGCTGCGCACCGAGCGCACGGCGCAGCTCGGCAAGGTCGTCCGGTTCCCGAGCCATCTCCCCCACGCCTCTGCATCCTGCCGAGTGAGCGCCTCAGCCTAGCCTCCTAGCGACTGAAACGACGTGACAACAGTGTGATACCAGCGCAACACACACCGGCACACTGCTGCTGAAGGCTGCCCTACGCTGCACGCCACTGCGGGCGCTTTCTGTCCTACCTACGGGGCGGATCCCAGATTGTGATATCCAGCGCCACCGGCATCTTCGGGTCCACAATGGTGACAAAGGCGA
>JBOHHF010000395.1:0-5878 GCA_050700495.1 Pseudonocardiaceae bacterium | reverse complement strand
GGGTAATGACCTCGGTGGGGCGTTGCGGCGGCTGACGGTGTCTTCCCCGGTGTCTTCCACCCCTGTGTCTTCCACCCCGGTGTCCTCTACTGAGGCTGGCCCCGGCAGCCGGCAGTGACTTCCCTGGCTCCCCTGATTCGGGGGACTCACCCGACGCACCGGGCTCGTCCGGTAGTCCGGATGCTGGTGCTCGTGCTGCGGTTCTACCAGCGGTGGATCTCACCGGCCCTACCGCCCACCTGCCGCTTCTACCCCACGTGCAGCGCGTACGCGGTCGAGGCGTTGACCGTTCACGGCGCGATGCGGGGATCGTGGCTGACCGTCCGGCGGCTACTGCGCTGCGGACCCTGGCACCCTGGAGGGGTGGACCCGGTACCTGCGCCGAGATCACCCCGCTCCCCTGCCGAGAGTGAGTCGTCGTGCTGAACTTCATCTACTACCCGGTGTCGGCCATCCTGTGGTTCTGGCACGAGGCGTTCGGCTACCTGCTAGGTCCGGGCAGCGGCGTCGGCTGGGCGTTGGCCGTGGTGTTCCTGGTGTTCACCCTGCGTATGCTGCTGTTCAAGCCGTTCGTCAGCCAGGTCCGCGCGATGCGCAAGATGCAGGAGTTCGCGCCGGAGATCCAGAAGCTGAAGAAGAAATACGGCGACGACCGCCAGAAGATGGCGGCCGAGATGCAGAAGCTGCAGTCCCAGCATGGAGTGAACCCACTCGGTGGTTGCCTGCCGGTGCTGGTGCAGATTCCGGTGTTCATCGGTCTGTTCCAGGTGCTGCGGTCGTTCAACCGGGACTTCCTCACCCCAGAACAGAACGAGCAGATCGGCAACTACGTGTTCAGCGCGGCCGACGTGCGGTCGTTCCTCGGCGCCGACCTGTTCGGCGTGCCACTGTCGTCGTACATCACCGAGGCCTCCGAGCTGCTGGCACGGTATGGGGACATCTCTCGGTGGCAGATCGCGGCGGTGGCCGTTCCGCTGACCATCGTGGCCGGCATTCTCACCCACCTCACCGCCAAGCATTCGGTGGAGCGGCAGAGCGCAGCAGCACAGGCGGCCAACCCGCAGGCCGAGCTCATGAACAAGCTCATGGTCTACCTGTTCCCGCTCGGTGTGGTGGCCGGTGGACCGTTCTTCCCGGTGGCGATCCTGATCTACTGGCTGTCCAACAACCTGTGGACGCTCGCTCAGCAGTGGTTCGTCTACAACCGGATCGACGCCGAGGAGGCGGACAAGAAGGAGACGACGATCGCGCAGCGCCAGGCGCTAGCTCCGCGCCCGGGCCAGAAGCCGATCCGCTCGAAGAAAGAGACCACTGGTAACCCCGCCGCTGGTCGGACCGACGGCGATGCCGAGTCGGACTCAGAGTCCCGGTCAGACTCCGCTGAACCGAGCGGTGCTGAACGGAGCGGTGCTGAACGGAGCGGTGCTGAACGGAGCGGTGCTGAACCGAGCGGTGCTGAACCGAGCGGTGCTGAACCGAGCGGTGCTGAAGTGAACGACGTTGAACCGAGCGGTGCTGAACCGAGCGGCGACGTCGCCTCGAACGGAGTGGGATCGACCGCGTCGAGCCGCGACGGATCAGAATCGTCGTCCAACGGCCAAGGCACGAAGCCGACATCCAGCTCGATGAAGCCCGGCGCGAAACAGCAGCGCTCGCGGGCGAAGAAGACCAACCGGAAGAGCTCCTGAGGCAGGATCGGCGGAGAGGAGACAGTAGTGGCCGAGACACTGGCGACCGAGACGGTGGAAACCGAGACTGTGGCGACGGATGCTGCGAAGACTGATGGTGTGGTGACGGATGCTGCGGAGACCGGTGGTGTGGCTGACGCCGGTGACCCGATCGCGACCACGCGGTCGACGCGCAATGGGCCGCTGAGCGAAGACTTACTCGTTCAGGAGGGCGACGCCGCGGGTGACTACCTCGAACGGCTGCTCGACCTGGTGGACTACGACGGTGATATCGACCTCGATGTCGAGGCCGGCCGCGCCATGGTGAGTATCGATGGCGGGGGAGATCTGGAGAAGTTGGTGGGGCCTCGCGGCGCGGTGCTCGAGGCACTACAGGAGCTGACCCGGCTAGCGGTTCAACAACAGACCGGTGCCCGCAGTCGGCTGATGCTCGATATCGCGCAGTGGCGGTCGATGCGCCGCAGTGATCTCAGCAAGCTGGGTCGATCGACAGCGGAACAGGTCCGTGATGGTGGCGAGCCGGCTCGGCTGCAGGCGATGACTCCCTTTGAGCGCAAGATCGTGCACGACGCGGTCGCGGCGGTGGAGGGTGTGCGCAGCGAGAGTGAGGGCGAAGAACCACAACGGCGCGTCGTGGTGCTCCCCTCCACCTGATCTGCCCGAGCTTGCAGGCCTCCAGGCGGTCGATGTTCCACGTGGAACCTCAGATGGGACTAGACGTCCGAGTGGCCGCACAGACCGTGTTCGGTGATCGGTACGCGTTAGCGGAACGGTATGTCGCGCTGCTCGCCGGGCCCGGGGTTGTGAGAGGACTCATCGGCCCGAGAGAAGCGGATCGGCTGTGGGAACGCCACATCCTCAATTCCGCCGTACTTGGCGAGCTCGTGCCCGAAGGTTGTCGGGTACTGGATGTAGGTTCCGGTGCGGGCCTGCCAGGAATACCGCTTGCGCTCGCTCGACCGGATCTCACGATCAACCTGCTGGATCCGATGGCCCGGCGAGTGGCGTGGTTGCAGGAGGTGGTCGCTGAGCTCGGCTTAGCGGTCTCGGTGCATCGCGGTCGCGCTGAAGACCCGCACGTGCGAGACGAGCTTGGCGATACAGACATCGTGACAGCCCGGGCAGTCGCCCCGTTGGGCCGGTTGGCAAGCTGGAGCCTTCCGCTGGTGACGCCGGGCGGACGGTTGTTCGCGGTCAAGGGCGCCACTGCACACGAAGAAGCCAACCGGGACGCTGTTGCGGTGCGGACCGCGGGAGGGGGGCCGGTGAAGATCGTGCAGTGTGGTGGCACGATCGTGCAGCCGCCGACGACGGTCATCGTGGTACCCCGACGTACCCCGCCTGTCATTCGGAGTGTCACTCGCACAGCGAGGACGCGGAGGAGGAAGGATCGGTGAGCGTGAGCCCCCCCAAGTGGCAGGATGGCACCGCGCAGAACTACGGAGTGCGGAACTACGGAGTGCAGCACGGTGCAGTGCTGAGCGTTTCACGTGAAACCAGGCGGCTGTGTGCCGTCAGCCATGCGCCGCAGCCGTGCTCGCCCAGCGGGGTTCAACGGCCCGGCGGGGTTCAACGGCCCGGCGGGGTTCAACGGCACAGTGGCGTCCATCAGGTCGTACACCCCACGGCGCCGGCCCCCTCCGTGCCTGCTTTGGCGATACCGCCCGCGAATGTGGGATGGACACCGATATGCGAGGAAGCAGAGCGCGCCACCCGGGTACAGCACCCCACCGATCAGTTGCCCCGTCCCTTCCGGCGCCGGGTACTTGCGGTGGCAAACCAGAAAGGTGGCGTTGGCAAGACCACAAGCACGGTCAATCTCGCGGCGGGGCTTGCTCTGCACGGGCTGCGCACGCTCGTGATCGACCTGGATCCGCAGGGAAACGCCTCGACTGCGCTAGGAGTCGAGCACCGCTCAGGTACCCGCTCGGCGTACGAGGTGTTGATCGGAGAGATCGGGCTCGCGGACGCCGTCGTCGTGAGCCCGCAGTCACCGAACCTGCTCTGTATCCCTGCCACCATCGACCTCGCCGGTTCCGAGATCGAGCTGGTCAGCATGGTGGCCCGGGAGTCACGCCTCGCCCGGGCGTTGTCAGATCTTGCACTCGACGCATTGGACGTCGACTACGTCTTCATCGACTGCCCCCCGTCGCTGGGACTGCTCACCGTGAACGCACTCGTCGCTGCGCCCGAAGTGCTGATCCCCATCCAATGCGAGTACTACGCGTTGGAGGGGCTCGGGCAGCTGCTGCGCAACATCGAGTTGGTACAGGCGCACCTCAATCCCGCGCTGAGCGTCTCCACGATCCTGCTGACGATGTACGACGGGCGCACGAAGCTGGCGGATCAGGTCACCGCTGAGGTCCGCAACCACTTCGGGGACCAGGTGCTGCGCACGGTGATTCCGCGCAGCGTGAAGGTCTCCGAAGCACCGGGTTTCGGGCAGACCGTGCTGGTCTATGACCCTGGCTCGCGCGGGGCGCTGAGCTATCTGGAGGCCGCGCGGGAGATGGCCCTGCGCAATGCCGACCCGGGACGCGACAATCCGGGCGAGGGTTACTACCCCGATGCCCGCGAGGTGCGTCGCTGATGTCCACCAGCAGCACGATGCCCCAAACACCCGGATCTCCACTATCTGGATCCCAAATAGCTGGATCCCAAATAGCTGGGGGACAGCGCAAGGGTGGGCTCGGCCGCGGGCTGGCTGCGCTGATCCCTACCGGACCAGTCGGTTCCGCGGTGAGTGAATTAGCGTCACGCCAGCGCCCAGAAGATGGCAGAGACGACAGCCCGGACGTCCCGAGCGGCGGCGTTGCGGGAGCGGTCTACCAAGAAGTGCCTACCGGATCCATCGTGCCCAATCCCAAGCAGCCCCGGCAGTCCTTCGACGAGGAGTCCCTGGCCGAGCTCGAGCATTCGATCCGCGAGTTCGGTCTGATGCAGCCCATCGTGGTCCGGCCACTCCCGGCGGACCCGGCGATCGGACAACTGCACCCCGCCTATGAGCTGGTCATGGGTGAGCGGCGATGGCGGGCGGCGCAGCAGGCTGGGCTGCAGCGCATCCCGGCGATCGTACGAAGCACCGCCGATGACGCCATGCTCCGTGACGCGTTGCTGGAGAACATCCACCGGGTCCAGCTCAACCCGCTCGAGGAGGCGGCCGCCTACCAGCAGCTGCTGGAGGACTTCGGCGTGACGCACGAGCAGTTGGCGTCGCGGATCGGGCGCAGCCGACCGGTCATCACCAACACCATCAGGCTGCTCAGGCTGCCGGTCGCGGTGCAGCGGCGAGTCGCCGCCGGCGTGCTTTCCGCCGGACATGCCCGGGCTCTGCTCGGCCTGGACGAGCCGTCCACGCAGGAGAGTTTGGCGGCGCGCATCGTTGCCGAGGGGCTGTCGGTCCGGGCCACCGAGGAAGCAGTCACGCTGAGCCGCAGCGAGCCAGCTCCGGCTGCCTCGAAGCCGCCAGCATCCCGTCCGATACAGGCGCCCGGACTGCAGCAGCTCGCCGAGAGCCTTTCCGACACCTTCGACACTCGGGTGAAGGTGGAACTGGGCCGCCGCAAGGGTCGGATCGTGCTGGAGTTCGGATCGGTCGACGACCTCGAGCGCATCGTCGCGTTGATGACCCCGTCGCGCTGATGTGGGCCGCGCTGACTTCTCGGGACTTTCGGGACACTGACCGAACTCACTCCCGGTCGTCGCTCGGACCATGCCGCCGTCCACCAGTGCCGCGCGACGGGTCCCCACCACGTGGCAGCCCTGCGTGCGCCGAGTTCGACACCAGGCTGCCCGGTCCGCTTCAGACAGCGCTGGTGCCAAACTCGGCGACAGCAGAGCGGGTCGTGGTCACCTTGTTTTCGAAGCAAGCAACCACTCCACATTTCCTGCAGGCCTTCGGTGCGGAGCTCACACGCCCATAGCGCCGCGCCTTCTCATCTCCGGAATCGCTCCGGGAAGCTCGTCTGCGACGAGCGCCGCCAGGACGCGTGGACTAGCGCGCGTCCCGCGGATCTTCGGTGTGACCAGCGCTCCTGTTCCCGAACTCAACAGCAGCGCTGTCTGTGGTCGCGTTAACAGCTCTACTGTTGATTCCCTATCGGGGTTTGGGTGTCAAGGGGGCGCGGGTTGGGGCTGCGCGTTGTACGGGCCGGCCCCTCCCGCGTCAAGGGTGCTGCGCATCGCTGCGC
>JBOHHF010000394.1:0-6203 GCA_050700495.1 Pseudonocardiaceae bacterium | reverse complement strand
CGTGTCGACGGTCGCCTCAGCCGGGCTTGCCGTCACCCCCTATCACGTGCACGTACCCAGCTTCGGCGACTGGGGCTTCGTACTGGCCCAGGCCAGCGGGACACCACCCGAACTACGAATCTCCCCCGCTGCGCCCGAACTGCGGTTCCTCGACGATCGTCCGGCCCCTCCGTGCTGTGACGGGCGTCAGCGCTGCCGCCGGGACGGCGTCAGATCCGATCCGCTGATCCGCTGCGCCGCGAGGTAGTAGAGGGTCGCCCCGGCCTCGACCGGGGCATCCCAACCGGGGCTTACCACGACCCGTCCGGCGCTGCGTATGGCGATCAAAGTCGCTCCGAAATTCTGGCCGAAATGCACCTGGCACTCACCGAACGTGTTACTCGAGAGATCTTCCGGGAGCTGCACGGAATATGTGTTGCCACCTCCCCCGCTGCTCATGAGGTCGGCGTAGACTTGAGTGATTCCTGGGTCGAGGACCTCCTCGGTTACCAGATTCAAAATGTGCCACTGCACGCACTGAATTTTCGGATTGACATAGCGCAGCTGCTCGCGACGGTTCATCTCGCGCAGCGCCGCCACCATGTGGATCGCCGGATTGGCGTGGTCGACGGCTAGGGCAATCGCCAGCGTCTCATTGTCGTCACGGCCGTCGATGATCGCCGTGGCTGCGTGCGCCACGCAGGCCCGGGTCATGACATCCACCGAGGTCAGGTCCCCACGAACGAACTGAACGTCGAGCTGTTCAGGCATCGGGTGCGCGGTGATGTCGTCCCAGGCACACAGCACCAGCTGGCGACTACCGTCGGCGTTGAGCTCTCCGACCATGCGCTCGGTGCGGCCTGCCAGATAACCCAGAATGACGGTATGACCCCGGACGTCGAGCGCGACGAGCCCTTTCATTCGCTTTCCTCTCACGGTCTGCAGGTGGGATGCCAGCCTGGTGAACAAGACGGTCAATGTGACGATGCCACCGATGATGACGTAGGCCCCCACGACGTGCCCGAGAGCGGTCGTCGGGAAAAAGTCGCCGTAGCCGACCGTCGCCCCCGTGACCAGGAACCACCACCAGTAGTTCGCTGGTCGAGTGATCTCGTTGCCGACAGGTTCGACCAGCCACATCCCGAGCCAACTGGTTGCGAAGACCACAACGGCGATGACGAGCGGAAACCGCCAACCGTGCAACCGGGTGTTGACCAGCTTCCACAAGCGGTAGAGCAGGATCGGCACCTCAGCTCCCCAACGTTCTCCGTCGCGGACATATCCGCAAGCTAACCCCACGGTGGAGGGTTTCCTGGGCATCGGTGGAGCAGATGCCCAGGTCGAGGTCGTCGTTCCGACCGACGGCGGCCGTCCCCGGTCGAGCGTGGACAAGCTCGCGCGCTGGAGATCAAGACTACCTGCGGGCGAGACCCGAAGCGATCACATGCGGCGGCGCTCATCGGCCAGGACTGTGGGGCCAAACTGTCTGAGAGCATGGACGGGTGAGCGACCACAAGCCTGTCGACGCGATGTTGGTGCGCACTACAGAATTGGTCGATCCATCCAACACCGGACAGCTCGGCAACTGGGACGGTGATGCGGGTGCCTTCTGGGCTGCCCACGCCGACCGCTTCGACGAAGCAGTCGCCGCATACCGCGATCAATTCCTCGCCGCAGCGGCGATCGACGAGACCGCGACCGTGCTCGACGTCGGCTGCGGCAACGGGCAGGCCACCCGAGACGCCGCCCGGTGCGCCACCGCCGGATCGGCACTGGGAGTGGACCTGTCTTCGCGCATGATCGAGCTCGTCCGGCGGCGAGCCGACAGCGAGCAGGGAGCGAACGCGACCTTCCAGCAGGCCGACGCGCAGGTCCACCCCTTCGCCCACCACAGCTTCGACATCGCCATCAGCCGGCACGGGGCTATGTTCTTCGGCGATCCTGTCGCCGCGTTCACCAATATCGTCCGAGCCCTACACCCCGGCGGGCGCCTCGTTCTGTTGACCTGGCAGCCGTTCGAGCGCAACGAGTGGCTCAGCGCCTTCTTCACAGCTCTGGCTACCGGTCGCGAGTTGCCCATCCCCCATCGGACGCGCCAGGTCCATTCTCCCTGAGCGACCCCGACCGGGTGCGATCAGTGCTGACCTCGGGCGGGTTCTCCGACGTGCAACTGCAGAGTCTCAGCGCGCCGATGTACTTCGGCCCGGACCCCGACGACGCCTTCCGCTTCGTCTCTGCCCAACACGCCGGGATGGTGCGCAACCTCGCCCCCGACACGAGAGCTCGCGCGCTCGAGAACCTGCGGGACAGCCTGGCCGATCACCACACCGAGCGGGGCGTGCTCTACGACTCGGCAGCCTGGCTCATCCAGGCCCGACGAAGGTGACCGAACACCTCAGAGCGCGGGGGGAAGGTGCGCGTAGGCCCAGGCGGCGAGCGTTGTCGGTGTCGTCGTGAGGATGCTGCGCTCGTCCTCAGCCACGAAATCCCCGCGCAGCCCGCTGGACATTCCGACTATGCCCTCGATCTGTTGATCGCCAATGCCTGCTGATCGCAGCGAGCTGCGGAAGTCATCGTCCGGTATCGTCTCCGCTCGCACCTGACGGCCGACCGCCTGACTCACGATCTCGGCCGTCCGCGAAAAGGACAGATCCTCCGGGCCGTGTACGGCCTGCACGTGGCGGCCCGACCAGCTGTCCGAGAGCAGTCTCGCCGCCACGACCTCGCCGATGTCCCGCGGATCGACCCACGGCAGCCCTCACCTCAATCCGAAAACAGACGTTGGTGGGATCGCTGCAGAACTCCACCTGGTTCGAAGCTGCAGCCGGCATCGGTCAGGGAGTACTCCACCTTCGGCGGCATCTGCGTGTAGGCGGTATGCAGCATCAGCTCCTCGGCCGTACTTGTGCGATGTCTGGGTATTGACGATGCTGGCCCTCATGGAGATCACCAGCGCACGTCGCCAGATCAGCGCCGAGCCCGACTGGTACCAGCCCTACGCGATCTCGTTGGGCATCCGCGTCGGAAACCTCGTGTTCGTCTCCGGCCAGGCCGCGGTCGACGAACACGGTGACACCGTCGGCGGAGCCGACTTCGACGTGCAGGCCCGGCAGGCCTTCGCCAACCTCGCCACGGTGCTGCGCAACGCCGGCTCCGGCCTCGAGCATGTCGTCAAGGTAACGATTCTCGTCACGGACATGGCCGTGATCGACCAGGTCATCGAACTCCGCCGCGAGTTCTTCACCCCGCCCTATCCGGCGGACACGATCGCCCAGGTCGCATCTCTGGCGCGGCCGGAGTGGCAGATCGAGATCGAGGCGATCGCCGTCGTTCCTGATCCCGCATGACTACCCCCAGGGCTGCCGGTGTGACCGCGCAGACCGTCCGCCGAACGACCGTAATGCTCGCCGCTGGGGCCGATGTGCTCGCAGTGCTGGTGTTCGCCGCCGTGGGTCAGAGCTCGCATGCCGAGTTGGTGGATGCGTTCAGGGTGCTGACCACTGCGGCGCCGTTCCTGCTCGGGTTGCTCGTCGGGTGGCTCGCTGTCCGGGCGTGGCGCGCGCCATTACGACTGCCGGTCGGGGTGGCGGTGTGGGCTGGGGTTGTGATCGTCGGTCTCGGCGTCCGCGCTGCGTTCACCCACCGATTACCGCTGACGTTCGTGCTGATCGCCGCTGCAAGCCTGGCACTGTTCCTGATCGGCTGGCGGGCTTTGGCGCGCCTTATCGCACCCTCGCGCAGCCAAAGTGCCTGACCGCGGTCGCCGATGTCTACACCATCGAGTACTCGGCGTCGGTCTGATCAACACCGACGTCGCACTTGGATCAACGAGATCCTGGTGCGGTCACGCACAGTGGGAACGCACCAGGTTGGGAAACCGCATGGACGGCAGGCGCTTTCTCTGGCTAGCGTGCCACGAGTCACCGGAAGACGTTCCCGGCCGCGAAGCCGTGGCTCATCAGGCTGTGAGGGGTCGCATGACGTCGCTGCGGTTGCGTGTAGCGGGTCTCGACGATGCCGAGAAGGTTGCGCTGCTGCACGCTGATAGCTGGCAGCGGCACTACCGTGGAGCCTATTCCGATTCATACCTGGACGGCGACATCGTCACCGACAGGTTGTCCGTGTGGTCTGCGCGGCTCGCCGCGTCAGCCGACAGTAGGACGGTCGTCGCTGAGGACCACACCGGGCTGGTGGGCTTCGTGCATGTCGTCTTCGACGACGATGGCCGATGGGGCAGCCTCATTGACACCCTGCATGTCACCCACGACCGTCAGCGCACCGGTGTCGGTACTGTGTTGCTCACCTGCGCAGCCGAGGGCGTCGCCGAACAGGCGAGAGGGAAGTCCCTCTATCTGTGGGTCCAAGAGCAGAATATCGCTGCTCAGCGGTTCTACCGGGCAACGGGCGGCACCTGCGTTGAAAAAGCACTGATTTCGGCCCCCGGCGGTGTGCCATCTCGGTTAGCCGGTTGCCCCTACAAGCTCCGCTTCACTTGGCCCGACGTGTCATTACTGGCTGGCACTCCCAGCCGCTGATTCCCGCACACCGATCCGCCATCCGCAAGCGGAATCCCCAACCGGAGATGGTACGGAAATATTGTCAATGAGGGGTGGCTATCCGTTACACTCCGATCATGTCCTGCCCCTGGTCGGCTACGCCCGCTGCTCCACTGATAGCCAAGGCCTCACCGCCCAACGCCAACGACTGGTCGAACTCGGTGTCGCCAGGGACCGGATCTACCTCGACCACGGCCTGACCGGCACCACCCGCAAACGCCCCGGCCTCGACCAAGCCCTTGTCGCGGTCCGCGCCAGCGACACCCTGGTCGTGCCGAAACTCGGCCGGCTCGCCCGCTCGGTCCCAGACGCCCGCGCGATTGGTGATGATCTGGCCGCCCGGGCAGCAAGCTCCCACTCGGCGGGCAGGTCTACGATCCGACCGACCCGATGGGAAGATGTTCTTCAACATCCTCGCCACGCTAGGAGCCTGCGGGCCACGAACGGATGCCACCGTCCTCACCGCAGACGGCGCCTGCCCCGCCACACTGCACACGCCATCGAGTCGCGGCAGCTGGCCCGCGGTGATTCTTTACCCTGACGCCGCTGGGTTCGAGAAACTTTCGGCGCCATAGCGGATCGACTTGCTGGGCTTGGTTACGCGGTGCTCCTACCCGACGTCTATTATCGAACTGGCGGATATACCCCCTTCGATATCGCCACGGTGTTCAGCGACCCGGCTGAGATGGAGCGTCTAACGTCTCTGGCCGCAAGTGTGACCGCTCAGATGCACGTCCGCGATGCGGGTGCGTTCCTGAGGTTCCTCGAGGGTCGTTCGGAAGTGTCCGGGACTGGTGTGGGAACCACCGGGTATTGCATGGGAGGCCGGATTTCGCTGATCGTAGCCGGGCACTATCCGGACCGGGTCGCCGCCGCCGCGTCGTTCCACGGCGGGCGGTTGACCGCCGAGGACGACCCTGACAGCCCGTATCTGTTGGCCGGCCGGATCCGCGCTGCCGTCCATGTGGCGGCGGCCGAGAACGACGACGTCTTCCCACCCGAGCAATACCAGCGGTTGGAACAGGCCCTTACCGCCGCCGGGGTGAAGCACACCCTCGACGTTTATCCCGCCGCGCACGGGTTCGCGGTGCCGGACAACCCGACCTACGACGCCGCCGCTGACGAGCGCCATTGGGCTGCCCTGACCGACCTGTATGCCGGGAACTCCACAACTAACTACCTGTCCCGACGGGAGGGTCCTTGTCAGTAGTTACCAGTCAGATCGAGCGGCACCCGAGGCGAGGTTCGCGGGCCGGCCGTCCGGCCACGGCGATCGCTTCACGGGACGGTGTCTTTCGAGGAGTAGCTGGATGGCTGGTCGCCGAGTACCTCATTCCTCAGTCAGGGGTGGGTGTGCGTGCGCGAAGGAACGCTCCTCCACCCACCCTTGAAGCACAGGCCCGAGGTGGCTGAACCAACCCGGGTCTGATGGAGGCTCTGTCCTGAGTGGAGGATGGAGAGATGGCCCGGTCTACGAGGCACCCTCGTGAGGTGCGTGAGCGCGCGGTGGCGCTGGTGTTGGAGCATCAGTCGGAGTACGCGTCGCGGTGGGAAGCGATTGTGTCGATCGCGGGGAAAGTCGGTGTGTCGCGTGAGTCGTTACGCCGGTGGGTGCGCCAGGCTGAGACGGACGCGGGTGCGCGGTCGGGTACGACCGGTGAGGATATG
>JBOHHF010000393.1:0-2183 GCA_050700495.1 Pseudonocardiaceae bacterium | reverse complement strand
CGATCATCGACGACCTGCCCGAGAAGATCGAGATCAAGCAGTACTGCCGGCTCACCACCGAGCAGGCCTCGCTGTACCAGTCGATCGTCGACGAGATGCTGGTGAAGATCGAGAACTCTCAGGGGATCGAGCGGCGCGGCAACGTGCTCGCCGCGATGGCCAAGCTCAAGCAGGTCTGCAACCACCCCGCGCAACTGCTGCACGACCGCTCGCCCATCGGCACGCGGTCGGGCAAGGTGATCCGTCTCGAGGAGATCCTGGAGGAGATCCTCGCCGAGGGCGACCGGGTGCTGTGCTTCACCCAGTTCACCGAGTTCGCCGAGATGCTGGTGCCGCACTTGGCCGCGCGCTTCGGCCAGGACGTGGCCTACCTGCACGGTGGCACCCCCCGGAACCGGCGCGACGAGATGGTGGCCCGCTTCCAGTCCGGCGACGGCCCGCCGATCTTCCTGCTGTCGCTGAAGGCGGGCGGAACCGGGCTGAACCTCACCGCCGCCAACCACGTGGTTCACCTGGACCGGTGGTGGAACCCGGCCGTGGAGAACCAGGCGACCGACCGCGCGTTCCGGATCGGGCAGAAACGCACCGTGCAGGTGCGCAAGTTCATCTGCACGGGCACCCTCGAGGAGAAGATCGACGACATGATCGAGGAGAAGAGGGCGCTGGCCGATCTCGTGGTCAGCGACGGCGAGGGGTGGCTAACCGAGTTGTCCACCCGCGATCTGCGCGAGGTGTTCGCGCTGTCTACGGGGGCCGTCGGTGAGTAATTGGTTTCCACCGAAGTCGCGCCCGCGCGCCGTCGAGGGCGGGCTCAAGGCCCGCAGCACCCGCGGCGCGATCGCCCAGACCTGGTGGTCGGAGCGGTTCATCGAGGTCCTCGAAGGCATCGGCATGGGTAACCGGCTCCAGCGCGGGCGAAGCTACGCCCGCACCGGGCAGGTGATCTCGATGGACGTGGGTCCGGGCTCGGTCACCGCCGTCGTGCAGGGCAGCCGGGCGCGGCCCTACCGGGTGCGGATCGGGCTCGCCGCGTTCGGCAAGTCCGAGTGGGCGCAGGTCGAACACGCCCTTGCCGGCAACGCCTGGTACACCGCCATGCTGCTGTCCGGTGAGATGCCCGACGACATCGAGGACGTCTTCGCCGGGCTAGGGCTGTCGCTGTTCCCGGCCACCGCGCGGGACCTGTCGCTGGACTGCTCCTGCCCCGACCAGGCGGTGCCGTGCAAGCACCTGGCCGCGACGTTCTACCTGCTCGCCGAGTCCTTCGACACCGACCCGTTCGCCATCCTCGCCTGGCGCGGGCGTGACCGCGAAGACCTGCTGGCCAACCTGCAGGCCGCCCGCTCCGAGGGTCCACCGGCCGCCGACCTCGACGAACAGTCGGGCCGACCACTCGCCGACTGCCTCGACAGCTACTTCGCCTCGCAGGCCGAGACTCGCCCGCCGAGCCCGCCGGTGACCTCGTCCACGACGCTGCTCGACCAGCTTCCCGACATCACCGTCGCCGTGCGCGATCGGCCGCTGACCGAGCTACTCCGGCCCGCCTACCTCACCCTCGGGCACGACGACATCCGGGAGTGACTGACGGTTTCAACCCCGACTCGGCCCTGCGACTGCTGTATGTCGGGATCGCCACAGCCTCGTACCGGGAAGCCTCCACGAAGCGTCGCAACTGTCCAGTAAGCCGTAGCGCAGGGGACTAGTGCTGCGCCACGTTTATTCTTCGGGGGGTTGTCCAGGTCAGGAGCTGCACCATCACGACAAGCATCCATATCGCAGCCCGAGAGGGCCTCCCGACAACGATAAGCATCCATGTCGCGCTTCAAGACGGCCTCTGGACAGCGACAAGCATCCATGTCGCTGGCCACACATCGCCTCGCCGCCAACCTCAAGGTCGCATGATCCCCCGACGGACTTATGCGGCGCTGCACTAGGCGGCAGTCGGCTCCTCTGGGAAGGGACGGACCGCTACGGTCTCGGTCGCCAGAATCTCCGTTAATAGTGCATCCAAGCGCATTGCCACCGGTTCATCGAGCCAGATCTCCCCACAAGCCGGGCACTCCTCAACCGGGACACCCGTCACAACGGCGACCCGGTGGCCCCGCTCCTCGACGTACGGGCGTCTGGCCGGGCGCCTTTCCCCGTTGGCGCAGACCGCACAGCGCATCATCGCCTCCGCCGGT
>JBOHHF010000392.1:0-14865 GCA_050700495.1 Pseudonocardiaceae bacterium | reverse complement strand
GCTACAACACCGCGCTGCTGTGCCACCGGCTCGGAGACGGCAACGTCACCAGCATCGACATCGACCCCGATCCGGTCAGCACAGCTCGCGCCCATCTGGCTGAACTCGGCCACCGCCCTACCCTGGTCAGCGGTGACGGCGCGCACGGAGTACCCGACACCGCGCCGTTCGATCGGATCATCGCGACCTGCGCGGTGCCTGCAGTTCCGCCCCAGTGGATCACCCAACTCCGGGAGGATGGTGTCATCGTCACTGACCTGCGGGGCGACATCTCCAGCAACCTCACCGTCTTCCGCAAGATCAACCCGATAACTGTCGAAGGTCGCGTCCTGACCACCCCTGGGCACTTCACGTGGCTACGATCCGGCATCGACAATCCCCTACGCGACGGCGACGAGTTCATCACAGCCATTGACCGAGACGACTCGACCCAGCGTCTCACGCAGCTCGACCCCGGTGTGCTCGACCGCCCCGGCCTGCGGTTCCTTGTGCAGCTGCGCGAACCCACCATTCAGGCGGTCTGGCGCGTAACCCGCGACAGCACAGAGCTGCTGTGCGTCCATGGCCGCGACGGTACCTGGGCCGAAGTGGACCTCAGCGCGCGGCACGAGCAGCACGCCGTGACGCAAGGCGGACCGCGGCGAATCTGGGATCAGATCGAGCACATCGCCGCGCTCTGGTCCCAACTTGGCCGACCAACCGCCGACCGATTCGGCCTCACCGTAACCGCTGACCAGCAGCGGTTCTGGCTCGATACGCCCGGATCGGCGAGTGGCAGTCGGGCGCGACGCCTCCAGGCGGTCGTAGCCCCTGAAGGGCACCCAATCACAGTCCTCGGGGCCGGCCGGGCGCGGCGAGGCCATACAGGAACGGGTTGGTGGTGCGTTCCCGGCCGATGGTGGTCTCCGGTCCGTGACCGGGCAGCACGATGGTCTCGTCGTCGAGCACGAGGATCTTGTCCCGGAGCGAGGCGAGTATCTGCTGATGGTCACCACCGGGTAGGTCGGTTCGCCCGATCGAACCGGCGAAGAGGGTGTCGCCGGAGACCAGCAGGCTCTGCTCTTGATCGGGCCCAGCACCAGTCGCCGAACGGAACGTCACCGATCCTCGGGTATGTCCCGGGGTGTGGTCGACAGTGAGGGTCAGCCCGGCCAGTTCCAAGGACGTCCCGTCGTCCAGTGCACGCACCTCCCGTGGCTCGCGCAGCTGGACCTGGCCACCGAAGAACTGTCGCGCGTCGGCGGACAGCGCACGCATCGGGTCCGACAGCAACACGCGGTCTTCAGGGTGGATCCAGGCCGGGATGTCATGGCCGTCGCATACCGGGGTCACGGCGAATATGTGATCGAAATGCCCATGGGTGAGCAGCACCGCCACCGGGTCGAGCCGGTGCTGGCGCAACAGCTCGTCCAGCGGCTGCTCCGCGCCCTGCCCCGGGTCGATCACCACACACGGGCCACCTGCCTCGGCAGCGAGCACGAAGCAGTTGGCTTGGAAGGAACCGGTGGGAAAACCTGCGATGAACACCGCGATCCTGTTCTGAGACGGAGATGGGACATTCTCCAGCCTAGGGCCAGTGCACGTCTGGGAGGCTGACGTCCGGCTCCCCTGCAGCCCACCTAGACTGCGCGGCGGATCAAGTTGCCCCACTCACGGTTGTCCAGTTACAGGAGTCCTGGTGCCCACGAACGAGCAGCGCCGCGAGGCGGCCAAGCGCAAACTGGACCGCCAGCTCGCCCGCCGTGCGGAGCGGGCCAAGGCCCGCCGCCGGTACGCGGTAGCGGGGAGCGCGGCCGCGGTGGTGCTGGTCGTCGGTGTTGTAGTACTGATCGTGTCACTGGGTGGCCGTGATCAGACGGCCGACATCGCCGCGAAGCCCTCGCCCGCACCGACGCCCGCCACCACGGACACCACCGAGCCGCAACCCACCGGCACGGTCGCCGGCCCGCCGACCCGGCCGCAGCCGCTGCCCGCCTCGGTCGACTGCCAGTACGCAGTCACCCAGCAGACCCCGGCCAAGCCGGTCACGCCCCCACCAGCCGGCCCCACCACCACCGAGGGCACAGTGTCCGCGACCATGCAGACCTCGGCCGGCCCGATCGGTCTCACCCTGGACCGGGCACTTGCCCCGTGTACCGTGAACAGCTTCGTCAGCCTGGTCAAGCAGGGCTTCTACTCCAACAGCCCGTGCCACCGACTGGTCACCAACCCCGGGCTGCAGGTGCTGCAATGCGGCGATCCGACCGGGTCCGGTTCCGGCGGACCCGGCTACACCATCCCCGACGAGGTGTTCGCGGAGCTGACCTACCCCCGCGGATACGTGGCGATGGCCAACACCGGCCAACCCGACAGCGGCGGCAGCCAGTTCTTCCTGATCTATGGCGACTCCCAGCTCCCGCCCAGCTACACCGTCTTCGCCACCATCTCCCCAGACGGCCTCACAGTCATCGACCAGATAGCCAAGGCAGGCAGCGATGGTTCGCTGGAGCCATCACCCGGTGGCGGCAAACCCAAGGAGCCGGTCACGATCACATCCGTCGACATCGCGGCACCCTGAAGCTCCACGGTGTCAGTTCGACGAGGTGACTCGGTAGACGTCGTAGACGCCCTCGATGTTGCGCACCGCACGTAAGACATGCCCGAGGTGTTTGGAATCACCCATCTCGAAGGAGAACCGGCTTACCGCCACCCGGTCCCGGGTGGTGGTGACGGAGGCGGACAGGATGTTCACCCGTTCGTCGGCGAGCACCTTGGTGACGTCGGACAGCAACCGGTGCCGATCCAGCGCTTCGATTTGGATCCCGACCAGGAACACCGATGAGGATGACGGCGCCCACTCCACGTCGACCAACCGCTCGGGCTGCGCCCGCAGCGAGTCGGAATTAGTGCAGTCGGTGCGGTGCACACTCACCCCGCCACCCCGGGTAACGAATCCCAGAATCTCGTCGCCGGGCACCGGTGTACAGCAACGGGCGAGCTTGGCATACACGTCCCCGGCGCCACGCACTCGCACGCCGGAGTCACCGGTCTCACGGCGGCGCTGAACTGTGGAGGGGGTGGCCCGCTCGGCCAGCACCTCCTCGGCGCCCTCCTCACCACCCAGCAGCGCGACGAGGCGCTGGACCACATGGCGGGACGAGGCGTGATGCTCACCGACGGCGGCATACAAGCCGCTGACGTCGGGATAGTGCAGCTCTCGGGACACCGCGACCATCGACTCAGCGGACACCAGCCGCTGCACCGGCAGCCCGACCCGGCGCAGTTCCTTGGCGATGGCGTCCTTGCCGGTGTCGATGGCCTCCTCGCGGCGCTCCTTGGCGAACCACTGCCTGATCTTGGCCCGGGCCCGCGGCGAGGCGACGAAGGACAGCCAGTCCCTGCTGGGGCCGGCACCCTCGGCCTTCGAGGTGAAGATCTCGACGACCTCGCCGTTCTCCAGCTGCCGCTCCAGCGCAACGAGCCGGCCGTTGACCCGCGCGCCGATGCAGCGATTACCGACCTGAGTGTGCACCGCGTAAGCGAAGTCGACCGGCGTCGACCCTGTGGGCAGCGTGATGACCTCACCCTTGGGGGTGAAGACGAAGATCTCTCGGGTGGCCAGGTCATAGCGCAACGATTCGAGGAACTCACCGGGGTCGGCGGCCTCCCGCTGCCAGTCCAGCAACTGGCGCATCCAGGCCATCTCATCGACATCCACGGTCCCGTTGTGGGTGCCACGGGTCTCCTTATACCGCCAGTGTGCGGCGATGCCGTACTCCGCGGTTCGGTGCATCTCGCGGGTGCGGATCTGCACCTCCAGCGGTTTGCCGTCCGGCCCGATCACCGTGGTGTGCAGCGACTGGTAGACCCCGAACCGGGGTTGTGCGACGTAGTCCTTGAAGCGGCCGGGCATCGGCTGCCACACCGAATGCACCACGCCGACCACGGCATAGCAGTCGCGCACTTCGTCGACCAGGATCCGCACGCCGACCAGGTCGTGGATATCGTCGAAATCACGACCGCGCACGATCATCTTCTGGTAGATCGAGTAGTAGTGCTTGGGCCTGCCTTCGACAGTGGCGGTGATCCGCGAACCGGACAGCTGCGTGGAGACCTCATCGATCACGGTCCGCAGGTAGGTGTCGCGGGACGGGGCCCGGTCGGCCACCAGCCGTACGATTTCGTCGTACCTCTTCGGGTGCAGGATCGCGAAGGAAAGGTCCTCCAGCTCCCATTTGATGGTGGCCATGCCCAGCCGGTGCGCCAGCGGGGCGAGTACCTCAAGGGTCTCCTTGGCCTTGCGAGCCTGCTGCTCCGGTGGCAGGAAGCGCATGGTTCGCATGTTGTGCAGCCGGTCCGCCAGCTTGATCACCAGCACCCGTGGGTCACGCGCCATCGCGATGACCATCTTGCGAATGGTCTCGGCCTCGGCGGCGGTGCCGAGCTTGACCTTGTCGAGTTTGGTGACGCCGTCGACGAGGTGCGCAACCTCGTCACCGAAATCCTCGGTGAGGTGCGACAGCGCGTAGTCAGTGTCCTCCACGGTGTCATGGAGTAGCGCGGCCACCAGCGTGGTGGTGTCCATCCCCAGTTCGGCGAGGATCGTCGAGACCGCCAACGGATGGGTGATGTACGGGTCACCGGACTTGCGCTGCTGCTGGGAGTGCTTGTCCTCGGCGACGTCGTAAGCGCGTTGTAGCAGTGCGAGGTCAGCCTTGGGATGCAGCTCCCGGTGCACGGCGGCGAGCGGTTCGAGTACCTGCCGGACCGGGCCGGGCCGCTGCGCCGTGATCCGCCGCGCCAGCCGCGCCCGAACCCGCCGGGTCGCCGACGGCAACCGCGCAGCGACCGTGACCGGATCCGGGCTGGCCAGCGGCGCAGCGGTGCGCTGCAGGTCCTGGCTCAAGCGCGCTCTCCCGCCACGTGGTAACCGATCAGGTATCGATCAGGTATACAGCGTACCGCCGCGTTGCGGGCCGGATCGGCAGGACCGGGAGAATCTGGTGACCGGTCATACCGTCAGACCGTCAACAGGGCATGCAGGGAGCGGCCGCCGAGCCGGTCCCGACCCCGAAGCGATCCGATTTCCAACAGCACCGCAATGCCGCTCACCAAGGCCCCGGCCCGCTCGACCAGCGCGCAGACCGCAGCCACCGTGCCCCCGGTGGCCAACACGTCATCGATCACCAGGGCCCGCTGCCCCGGTCGCAGAGCGCCGTCAGCCAGTTCCAACGTGGCGACGCCGTACTCCAGGGCATAGGCCTCGCGGTCGGCCACTACGGGTAATTTTCCCGGCTTGCGGACTCCTACCACGCCGGCCCCCAGAGCGTAGGCTGCGGAGGCACCGAGCAGAAAGCCGCGCGCCTCCACCCCGACCACAACATCGACGTGCTGCGTCGGGGCGATCAGCGCGTCCACCACCGCTCGGAACACAGTCGCATCGGCCAGCACCGGTGCAAGGTCCCGGAAGAGCACACCGGGCTCCGGAAAATCCGGCACTTCTCGGATCAGCGGTATGAGAAGAGCCGCTAGGTCGTCCACGTGACCCGAGCGCACACCGCGGACCTACTAGTTGCGCTCACTTCCCGTCCGCTGCTCATGAGAGTCAGCCGCCCGTTCCTTCTGCTGACGCCGCGGCTGGTGCGTCTGGGTTTGGCTGTCGGCGCTCTTCTTCTGGCTGTCGGCACTCTTGACCTGGGTATCGGAACCCTTCCGAGTGCGGGAGTCCTTCAGGGTGCGGATGTCCTTGTGAGGCTGGACCTTGTGAGGCTGGACCTTTTTCTGAGGCTGGACCTTTTTCTGAGGCTGGACTTTTTCATGGATCGGCGCAGGCAGCTCGATCGGCACGGGCAGCTGAATCGGCACGGGCAACCGAATCGGTACCGGCAGCTTGATCGACGCTGGCACGTGGCCTGGCGTCGTTCCTGGTGCCGTCCCGGCCGAGCCTGGTGCGGACTGAGGCTGCACACCCTCCTCGTTCCGGTGAATGGAGCCAGCCGGATACTCGCCGTGTGTGGGGTGCTCGTCCAGCGCAATCCGAGGGTTCGCCATGGGAATCGGCGGTGGCGGCGAGAGCTCTTTGTTCGGCCGTGACGGGGCGACGAGAAGCTGCCCGGCCAGCTGATTCTTCGCAACGGGCGCGGCATTCGGGGCGCGATCCGCCAACCGACCGTTGGTCGCGGCACGCACCGGAGAAGTGCCATGAGCGGGGTCGGGGAATGCCAGCACCGGCGACCTCGCGTCTGAGCCGAAGATGCCACCTCCCGGCATGATGACCGCCAACGGCGGGCTGGACAAGCCTGCGGCCAACACCAGCGCGCCGCCCACGACAGCAGCCAGTCGGACCGGCTGCCGCTGTTCCCAGCCAACGCTGCTTCTCCGGCGAGCCGGCGTGGCCACGTCAGGCAGGGCCGAGCGACTGTCCAGCAGTCTGGTCAGCTCACGTCGCCCGCGCTGTTCCCAGCCGCTGCCCACAGCACGGGAGGCCACGTCATCGACGTGAGCGATGAGGTTGCGCGCTTCGGGCCGACGGTGTGGGTCCTTGGCAATGCCGAGCAGCACGAGCTCGCGAGCCGGTTCGGGAATCACATCGATCGGGGGGGTGCTCTGTTCGTGCTTGGCTGAGAGTTCGGCCAAGCCGTCGGCGTAGAAAGGCGGCGCGCCGATCAGGCACTCGAAGAACGTGACCGTGGCGGCGTACACGTCGCCTATAGGGGTAGCCGGACAACCGCTCCACTGTTCGGGGGCCAGGTAGAAAGGAGTCGATCGGGCGAGCATCCGCCGGCCGTGGGAGGTTGACAGCCCGAAGTCGGCAAGCCGGACACCGCCAGCACGCGTCAGGATCACGCTCTCCGGCTTGATGTCGCCGTGCGCCAGGCCTGCGGTGTGACAAGCGGCCAGACCTCGCAGCAAGTCCTTGAACACGACCAGCGCGGCCTCCGCATTTACGGCACCATGTGCCAGGAGCAGGGCACGTAGCGGCGTTCCGTTGACATGGTCACTAACGACGGCAGCACCATGGGGACCCTCAACATAGCGGTGGGCCCGTGGCACTCGGGCATCCCGGACCCGCGTCAGCCGCCCGAACTCGCGGGCGAATCGGGCGCGGAACTCAGTGTCGGCGAACAGTTCGTCGGACAGGTACGTCACTGCGAGCGACCTGCGGGTGATGCGGTGACGGGCCACTACCCGCCGGCCCACCGGGTCCTCACGCACCTCCCGGAGATGCACCACGCCCGGAACGGACCATCCCGCCATCCCCGATCCTCCCTGGTCGGCTCTCACAATGCCCCCCGGCCCCTCACTCCCCGGAGTGTCATCCGGCGTCTGACTACAGAGCGTTCTCCTAAACAGGGCCATAGGCAAGTACCCAGGGCGATACCTCACCAAATGAGCGGTTAAGAGTGGGTGGAAGGTGGCTCTTCGTCACCAAAGAGTTACGCTGTGCAATCAATAGAGCTCAGGGTAACTGAGCGACCCGGGTCAGTCAGCGACTCGATGACCTGCCGGCCTTGCCGGACGGTCGGCCGCTCTTACCTGCGGGGTGCCCGCGACGTCGTCCAGTCGGCACGGTCTTGCCGACCCGAGCCGGCACACCAGCGGCCATTCCGTCCGCTGCGCTGGTTCGCGAGCCGGTCATCGAAGGCGCCTCATCCTCGCCCTCCGAGCTGGAGGTGGCCTTGCGGGCCAGCTTCTCCCTGCGCTGGGCAACCCGCTCGGCTTGCTGCCGATAGGCCGGCCTGCGCATGGTGAGGTCGACAATCAACGGCGTCGCCAGGAAGATCGAGGACATCGCCCCGGCCACGATTCCGACCAGCTGCACCAGGGCGAGGTCTCTGAGCGTCCCGACTCCCAGCACACCGACGCCGATCACCAGCAGGCCGAGCACGGGAAGCACCGCGATCAAGGACGTATTGATCGAACGCATCAGAGTCTGGTTGACGGCCAGGTTGGCCGCCTCGGCGTAGGTTCGTCGGGTCAGCCCGAGCAGCCCACGGGTGTTCTCCTGGACCTTGTCGAACACGACAACAGTGTCATACAGCGAGAACCCCAGGATGGTGAGCAAGCCGATCACCGACGCCGGCGTGACCTCGAAGCCGACCAACGAATAGATCCCCGCGGTCACCAACACGTCGTGCACTAACGCTATGAGCGCGGCTAGCGCCATCCGAGGCTCGAAGTACACGGCGAGGAACACGGTCACCAGGCCGAGGAATACCAGCAGTGCGATCAGCGCCTGCTGGCTGATCTCGCCGCCCCACGTTGCGCTCACCGCGCTGTCGCTGATCGCCTGCTCGCTGGGCTGCCCGTCCTTTCCGAGCGGACGCAGCTGCTCGAACAACGCCTTCTTCAGGACGAAGGACTCCCGGGTGTCCAGCGCCTCAGTGCGGATCAGGATGCTGGCCGCGGAACCGGTACCGACGGTCTGCACCGACACCGGGGGCTGGCCGACCGTGGTGGTAACGATGCCTTCCACCTGCTGGGTAGTGATCGGGCCGCGGGCCCCCTGCGCCGGGAGCTGTACCCGGGTTCCACCCTCGAAGTCGATGCCGAGGTTGAATCCGCGCAGCAGAATCGAGGCGAGGCAGACTGCGACGAGCACCCCGGACAGCACATACCAGATCCGTCGCCGCCCGACGATGTCGAACGCACCCGTCCCGCTGTAGAGGCGCGCCAGCCTGCTTGCCACCTCAGGACCCCTTTCCCGCCGTCGCCAGCTCCGATCGGCTCGCAGCGCCGGCTCGCAGCGCCGACCCGAGGCCGGAGACCCCCGGTTGGGACAGCAGCCGGGACTGCGCCGCCATCGCCACCAGCGGGTGCGTCACCAGGAAGACCACCACCAGGTCCAGAACGGTCGACATGCCGAGGGTGAAGGCGAAACCCTTCACCTGCCCCACCGCAAGGATGTAGAGCACCGCAGCGGCCAGGAAGCTCACCGCGTCTGCCGACAGGATGGTGCGGCGGGACCGCAACCAGGCCCGGGGTACCGCGGATCGGAAGGTCCGGCCGTCCCGGATCTCATCCTTGAGACGCTCGAAGAAGATCACGAAGGAGTCCGCGGTGATACCGATGGCGACGATGAAGCCCGCGACGCCGGCCAGGTCCAAGGTGAACCCGATCGATCGCCCGAGCAGCACGAGCACGGCGTAGACGATCAGTCCAGACAGCGCCAGAGACAGGATCGTCAACACTCCGAGCGCCCGGTAATAGAACAGGCAGTAGACGAACACCACGGCCAGCCCGATCGCCCCGGCGAGCAGGCCCGCGCGCAGTGAGGCCAGACCCAAAGTGGCCGAGACCGTCTCGGACTCCGACGACTGGAAGGACAGCGGCAGCGAGCCGTACTTGAGCACATTGGCCAGGTTCTGGGCCTCGGCCTGGGTGAAGCTGCCAGTGATCCTGGTCTGGCTGCCCGGCGGGATCGCGCCCTCGATCACCGGAGCCGAGACCACCTCGCCATCCAGGACGAATGCGGCCTGCTCGCCGACGTTGCGCGCGGTGTATGACCCCCAGATATCCTCGCCCTGGCGGTTGAGGTTCAGCCGTACTTCGTAAGCCGTGCCGTTGGAGTTCAAGCCCGACGACGCATCGGAGATCTGCTCGCCGGACATGAACGCGGGTCCCAGAAGGTGCTTGGCAGTGCGGTTCTGGTCACAGGTGACCAGCGGCAGGTTCGGGTCGTCGTTGCCACGCAGGGGGTTGGGAGCGGCGCAGTTCAGTGCGGCCAGCGCCTGTTGCTGCGCCGCCGGATCCTGGCTCTGCAGCCGTTCTCGGGCCTGCCGGATCTGCTCGGCGACCTGGGGGTCGGCCGAATCTGCTGGCGCCTGGCCGACCGGGGACGGTGGGCTGGTCGACGGTGCGGCAGGCGCTGGAGATGCCGGAGGGGTCGGAGATGGGGTCGGCGCGTCCGACGGCGGCTGTAGCTGTTGCGGCTGGACCGGTGCCGGTGCACCGTCAGTAGTCGGCGGTTGGCCTGAGACTCCGGGTGGGGCCGGCTCGGTACTGCCCGGAACCTGACCACCCGGAGCGTCGCTACCCGGAGGCTGGCCACCCGGAGGCGTGGCGCTCGGCCCTGCTGGCACCCCGGCGATCACCGGCCGGAAGTACAGCTTGGCGGTCTGGCCGAGGGTGCGAGCCTGGTCACCGTTCTCCCCCGGCACCGTGATGATCAGGTTGCTCCCGTCGAGGACGACCTCTGCCCCACTCACCCCGATGCCGTTGACCCGCTGCTCGATGATCAGCCGGGCTTGATCCAGTGACTCCCGTGACGCCGGCTGGCCGTCGACGGTGCGGGCGGTGAGGGTCACCCGGGTGCCGCCCTGCAGGTCAATGCCCAGTTTAGGGGTCGGATCCCCGCTACCGGTGAAGAAGACCAACGAGTAAAGGACAGCGACGATCCCAGCGAAGATCGCCAAGTTTCGCCAGGGGCGGAAGTGCCCGGCCGGTGGTGCCACAGTGGGTGGTTCTCCTCGTTCACAGCTGACTGCGCCGGGCGCCATCACCGGCGACCTGCCGCGGTCCCCCCTGCCGCATTCTCCACTGTGCCAGGGCCGTCGTCGGCACGTGTGGTGGGGGCCGGATGCGGAGCGTACTCTCCACGACGGACCCGGTCAGGGCTTGTCGGTGCGAGGGCTGTCGTCGACGGGGATTGCCAGCGGCGCACTGGCCGCTGCGGGCTCGTCCTGTTCAGTGATCTTTTCCCGAATCGCGGCGCGCAGCCAGGTGGTGCGCACTCCCGGGGCGATCTCCAGGTCGATCGTGGTCTCGTCGGTGCTGCCCACGACGGTGCCCTGCAGGCCGGAGGTGGTCAGCACCTGGTCACCCTCGGTCAGCGAGCTCTGCAATCGCTGCGCCTCGGCCATCGCCCGCTTCTGCCGGCGGGAGCCGAGGATCAGGGGCAGCGCGAGCACGGCGATGAACAGTAGAGGCAGCAGTAAGGGGTCCATGGTTCTCCGATCACCAGCAGTGTTTCTCGTTTCTGAGTGTGCCAGGTCGCCCGGCGGGTCGTGGCTTTGCAACCCTCACGCGTCGAACAACGCCGGAGTGGGATCTCCGAGAGTGTCGGCGGGCGGCTCCAGCTGCAGGTGGCGCCACGCGGCTGCAGTGGCTACCCGTCCGCGTGGGGTGCGGGCTAGCATGCCGGCGCGGACCAGGAAGGGCTCGCACACCTCTTCCACGGTGGCCGGCTCCTCCCCGACCGCAACGGCGAGGGTGGACACCCCAACCGGTCCACCGCTGAAGGTGCGTACCAGCGCGGTGAGTACGGCACGGTCCAACCGGTCCAGGCCGAGCTGGTCGACGTCATAGACGGCCAAGCCGGCCCGGGCCACCTCGAGGGTGATCGCGCCGTCCGCACGGACCTCGGCGTAGTCACGTACCCGGCGCAGTAGCCGGTTGGCGATCCGGGGCGTGCCCCGGGAGCGGCCGGCGATCTCGGTGGCGCCGTCGGGACGCAGGTCCACGCCGAGGATGCCGGCTGAGCGGCACAGCACCAGCTCCAGCTCGTCGGGCTCGTAGAACTCCATATGCGCGGTGAACCCGAACCGATCGCGCAACGGGCTGGTCAGCGCACCGGACCGGGTGGTAGCGCCGACCAGGGTAAACGGAGCGATCTCCAGCGGGATCGAGGTGGCCCCGGGACCCTTGCCGACCACCACGTCGACCCGGAAGTCCTCCATCGCGAGATAGAGCATCTCCTCGGCGGGCCGAGCGACCCGGTGGATCTCGTCGATGAACAGCACGTCACCCTCGACGAGGTTGGACAGCATCGCAGCGAGATCTCCGGCGCGCTCCAGCGCCGGCCCGGAGGTGACCCGGATCGCGCTGCCGAGCTCCGCGGCGATGATCATCGCGAGGCTCGTTTTGCCCAGCCCTGGCGGGCCGGACAGCAACACGTGGTCCGGTACGGCGCCGCGCCGTCGGGCGCCCTCCAGCACCAGTTCGAGCTGCTCGCGAACCCGCGCCTGCCCGATGAACTCGGGCAGCCGGCGTGGCCGCAGGGTGGTCTCGAGCTCGACGTCCGCCGGGTCCACCTCGGCCGCCAGCGGTCCTGGTGTGGTCACCGGTTGCGCCCCAGCCGGGTCAGCGCACTGCGCAACACCTCCGACGTGTCAGATGTCTCACGAGCCTCCCCGTTGGAGTCGGAAAGCACAGCCTCCACAGCCTGTTCGGCCTGCCGTGCCACGAACCCGAGCCCGATCAGCGCCTCGGTCACCTGGGCACGCACCGCCGAAGCGCCGTTGGTGATCAGTCCCGATGCAGCCGGTGCGGCCACCCCGACCTTGTCCCGCAGCTCCACGACCAGCCGCTCCGCCCCCTTGCGCCCGATCCCGGGTACCCTGGTGAGCACCGTGAGGTCTCCCTCGGCGAGCGCCGCGCGCAGGCAGTCAGGTTCGAGAACAGCCAGCATCGCCAGCGCGAGCCGCGGACCCACCCCGGAGACGGTCTGCAGTAGCACGAACAACTCGCGGGCCGCGCCGTCGGCGAAGCCGTACAGCGTCAGCGAGTCCTCGCGCACCACCAGCGATGTGGCGAGCCGGGCTTGTTCGCCGCGCCGTAAGGTGGCCAGAGTCGCAGGAACGGCGCGTATCGCCAGCCCGACGCCCCCGACCTCGATCACGGCATGGTCCAGCTCCACGGACAGCACCTGGCCACGCACCGACGAGATCACTGGAGATCACCGAGCCCCTTCCGACGTGCGGGCCGCCGCCGCCAAGCGTGCACGATGGGTTCGAGCGAGCTGCGCCGAGTGGGCCCGCGCCTGCGCCAGACGCTCGATCATCGGGGCCCGCCACAGATGGCAGACCGCCAGCGCCAGCGCATCCGCGGCATCAGCCGGGCGCGGCTTGGCCGGCAGTGCGAGCAGCCGGGTGATCATGGTGGTTACCTGTTCCTTACCCGCCCGGCCGGAGCCGGTGACCGCCGCTTTGACCTCGCTGGGGGTATGGAAGGCGACCGGCAGGCCACGCCGGGCCGCGACCAACGCCACCACTCCGCTGACCTGCGCGGTGCCCATCGCGGTGCGCACATTATGCTGGCTGAACACCCGCTCCACCGCGACGACGTCGGGACGGTGCTCGGCGAGCCAATCCTCCACGACTTCCGCCACCGCGATCAGCCGCACGCCGAGGTCCGCGTCGGGCGGGGTACGCACGACGTCGACCGCCACGCAGCTGACCGCCCGCCCCCCGCCACCGTCGACCACGCCGAGTCCGCAGCGGGTGAGGCCGGGGTCCACACCCAGCACCCGCACCGGCACCTCCCCTGCGATGAGCGAACACCCGTTCGAACTCTAGTCCCGCCCTGGCCGCGACCGCACTGCGACACTCCAGAAGCTACCGCGGCTGTGCGCGACGCCAGATGAACCGGACTTCCGGCCTGCCCACCTGTCCGTAGTGCGGCCTGCGCTGCGCGAGACCGGTGTCCGCAAGGTATTTCAGGTACCTCCCTGCGGTCACTCTGGACACGCCGATGAGGTTGGCGGCAGCCGCGGCGGATAGCCCGTGGGGTGCTTGTCGCGCAGCGATGCGAATGCGAACGGTTAGAGCAGATACTGCTGGATACCCATGGATAATGCTCGGTGAACCGCAGCCAGGTCCCGTTCCAACGTCACAGCGATGACATAAACCGTATTTCTCGCGGCCCGTAGTCGAGGAAGCCGGACCGTGAACACCGCACCGCGGTCCTGCTCTACTTCGATGCCGCCGTGGTAGCGGTGCACTGCTTGGCCGACTAGACCGTGCCCGACCGAACCGTCCGACAGCTTGGTGGTCCAACCACGCTGAAACATCACCGGCACGGACGCGAGATCCACTCCCGGACCGTTGTCGGCCACTCGCAGCACCAATTCACCGTTGTCAGTTCGCGCGGTGACCACTACCTGGGGTGGCCCGGCGTGACGGTCCACCCCCGCGATCGCCGCGTCCACCGCATTGTCGATCCAATTGCCGAGAATTGTCACCAGGTCCCGAGGTTCGATAGCGCCGTCGGTGCCGTCGATCGCGGTGTCCTCGGTGATGACAAGCTTGACTCCCCGTTCGCTGACTTCGGTGGACTTACCCAGCAGCAGTGCCGCCAGTACCGGTTCGACCACCGCCCCCATCACACGGTCGGTGAGTTGCTGAGCGGTTGGCAGTTCGGCGGTAGCGAACTCGACGGCCTGCTCGGTACGGCCGAGTTCCACCAGCGATACCACCGTGTGCAGGCGGTTCGCCGCCTCGTGCCCCTGCGCGCGAAGCGACTCGGCAAATCCGCGCACCGTATCGAGTTCGCCGGTGAGCACCTGCAACTCGGTGTGGTCACGCAGGGTCACCACATTTCCATCGCGCGGTCTCCTGACCGCACCGAAGCGGTGTTGATCACTAACACCCTGGTGTCGGTCACGTGAATCTCGTCTGAGCGTGGCTCGATGGACACCAATGCCGCGGTCAGTTCCGACGCCAGGCCGAGCCCACCCGCGGCGAGACCGTGCGGGTTGGCGCGCAGGCCGAGAAGTTCTCGAGCCGCATCGTTGCACAGCACCACGCGGCCCTCACGGTCGAGCAACATGAGGCCTTCCCGGACGGCGTACAGCATCGCCCCGTAAAACTCGAACATCCGGCTCAGCTCGTCCGGCGCTACACCCCGAGTCTGCCTGCGTAACCGTGCGCTGACCAGGTAGCTACCCGCGGTCCCGATGATCAGCACCGCGGCGGCGACCGCGATCAGGTCTGCAGGCGTTGTTGGAGCTCCGCGGAGATGACCTTGACGGTGATGCCGACCGCCACCAACGCGACCACCCGGTTCGCTTCACCGAAGACCGGTGTGACCGCGCGCATCGACGGACCGAGAGTGCCGGTGTAGGTCTCGGTGAACAGCCTGTCGGCGAGCGCTTCCTCGGTGTGACCG
>JBOHHF010000391.1:0-29308 GCA_050700495.1 Pseudonocardiaceae bacterium | reverse complement strand
GCGTTCACCAACATCTGGGTGTCGGCTCTGGACGAGAGGGCATCCCAGGAACTGATCACTCAAGTGGCAAGGGAGCTAGGAAAGTGAGCACAACCGACCTGACAAGCGCCACCTGGCGCAAGAGCAGTCGCAGCAACGGCCAAATGAGCTGCCTTGAGGTCGCCGACCTCGACGGCGGGCACCGCGCCGTGCGGGACAGCAAGAACCCCACCGGAGCAGCTCTGACGTTCACCGCGTCCGAGTGGACCGCGTTCACCACCGGTGTCCGCGCCGGAGAGTTCGACTGACCCAACGTCCCCAGCACCCCCCGGTCGCCGCTCCGGCAACCGGGGGACTGCTGCGCGCCCAGGCCCGGAACTCGCCTGGCCCGAGGTGCAAGGTGACCGGGCCGAGAGATCGAGCCTGAGCGGGATCTGTTGAGGCTGCGGCCGATCAACGGCTGATCTTGTCGGTCCCACCCCGTAACGTGCCGAGTACCGCCTGTACGCACGTTGCGAGGAGATGCTGAGTGACTGAGATCGAGGTGCCAGCCGACAAGGACCACGCCGACGCTCGGTTGACGGTGGAGACGGGTGTGCCCGATGGAAGCAGCTTCACCTTGTTGGAACGCAAGGGCTTCGGGCATCCGGACACGCTCGCCGATCACTTGGCGGAGGAGCTGTCGCGGGCCTACAGCCGCTGGACGTTGGAGCATTGCGGCGCCGTGCTGCATCACAACTTCGACAAGCTCGCCTTGCTCGGCGGTGCGGCCCAGGTCTGGTACAGCGGTGGGAGGGTGCTCGATCCGGTGCGGGTGCTGGCCAACGGCCGCGCCACGCGCTGGTGCGGTGGCGTTGTCGTACCGGTCGACGACCTGATCAACGAGACGGTGCGCTCGTTCTTCGCCGCACGGCTCCTCGAACTCGCGCCGCATCTCACCATCGAGCGCAACGTCACCAGCAACTCCAGCCCTGGCGCCGTCCTGGCGGGCGCGATGCCGCCGGAGCGCGCGGCGTGGTTCGCGCCGGCATCGGTGGACGACCTGCGCGAGCGGCGCTAATTGATCGCAAACGACACCTCGCTCGGCACCGGGTGGGCGCCCGACAACGACGTTGAGATGTTCGCCCGATCGCTCGTGGACCGCTTATCGAGCCCGAGCGACTTCACCGTCGCGCGGCCGTGGTGCGGCTCGGACGTCAAGCTGATGATCCTCGCCGACACCGAACGGCTCGATGCCGTGATCTGCGTGCCGCAGAAGTCCAGCCATGTCCCTAACCGCGCGGTCTACGTCGCGAACTGCGAGGACGTGCTGGAGGAGTGCTACCGCCGCGCCGCGGATGCCCTGCCGGATCTCAAGGCGTCCTTCCGGCTCAACGCCCGCGACATCGTGGACCGGGACGAGCTATACCTGACCTACACCGGAAGTTCGATCGAGTCCGGCGACGAGGGCGTGGTCGGCCGCGGTAACCGGGTCAACGGCCTGATCGCCCCGTTACGACCGATGAACCTGGAGGGTGCCAACGGTAAGAACCCGGTGTACCACGTCGGCAAGCTCTACAACGTGGCCGCTCGACGCATTGCCCAGCTACTACATCAACGGTTCGGCGGCTACGCCGAGGTACATCTGGTGAGCGCCACCGGCCAACTTCTGGCGCGTCCGTGGCAGACCTTGATCCGGTTATCGCAGTCCGAAGTGGATCACGAGGAGGTCCGGGCCATCCTGCGCGGCGTGCTGTCACGGTTTCCCGAGCTAACCCAGGAGATCATTTCGGGCGAGCTGCTCTTCGCCTGAGGACTTCGGCTTCAAGGATCTCTGCCACCTGCGGCCACGGCGGTCCAGCCATGCCGATCTCTGTCCAGTATGTCCGCTGCGCACGTACCAGACGCCCCAGGCCACTGGCCGCCAGCGTGACCGGGATGCGGCGCGCTACCCGCCGAACCGAGCCGGCACCGCTGCCGCTTGGCCGGATGCCAGCCATGGTCAACAAGGTGGCTGTTCGGACGGCATCCAGCACGTCTATGTCGAACCGCTCGGCGTCGGCTCCGAAGACCGTCTCGGCCCAGGACAGCGGCGACAGCAGCCAGCGCAGCCGTTCGAGCCCGGAGCCGAGATCGGTGGCCAGGCAGCGCCGGTCCGCGGTGTGCCACAGCAGCACGGCGTCGGCGAAGCCGATGCCGTCACAGCTCATGTGCAGCGTGATGCCGCTGACCGTCCCGCGCAGCCACACGTCCAGGCTCCCGGCAATGCGCAGCCGGCCTGCGTGAATGCCCACGGTGGACAGCGCGTCGAGCCACGCGTCGAGTAGAACGACGTGCCGATCGACGCCGGAGATCCGCTGGACGCAGGACAGGTTCACGAACGAGGTCAGGAAGCCGTCGCGGAGTGAGCCACCCTCATCGTGTTCGCCGGTGAAGCGCACGACCGGCTGTGGCAGGAATCCTTCGCGCCACACCCGGTCGGCACCGTCCTTAAGCCAGGGGTCGAGCCCTTGAATGGCGGAGATCAGCAGGTCGGTGTCCCGGCCCCATCGGATCGGCAGCAGGGGAGGCCGGTGAACGCCGTGATCGGCGAACACCTCTTGCATCGCGGGGACAACCTCACCCGGCGACGGCACGCGTCGCTTGGGCTTGCCCTGCACCGGCCTGCGCGGTCGCAAGCCCGGCCAGCGTCCTGAAGTGGTTGGCCGGGTCGAAAGCGGGCCAGCCCGATCTCTTGCACCTGACGGACCCCAAGTCGCTCGGCCGCCGTGATGGCCTCGACCAGACGGCCGGCGGCGCTCTCGTCGTCGTTATCCGGGTTGGCCTGCGCGATGACTCCGGTCTCGTGACACAGCGCTGTCTGCGCGCAGGTGCCGGATCGCCAGGTCAAGGCAGCCACAGCGGTGCCGCTGCGCAGCGCTTCACCGAACACGGCGGCCCCGGCTTCGGTGTAGTCGTGGGCGCAGGTGTAGACGAGGGTGCTGGCGGTTCGAAGCGCGTCGAGCTTGGCCGCCCCGGCCAGCTCGCCTACCCACTCGACGTGCGGCGCTGTCAGCTCGGTCTCGTGCTCAGCTGCATAGTCGCGGTCGAGAAGCGGGCCAACGATGCGCAGCCGCCGTCCGAGCAATCGGGCGGCCATGGCCGCCAGGTGTGGCGCCTTCTGGCCATGGATCCGGCCCAGCCACAGCAACTCCTTGCCTCGCGTGGCCGCCGGTGGGTCTTCCTCGCCGAGTCCGAACTGGACGCTCACTGCCTGGGTGGGATGGCAGGCGGCGTACCGGTCGACCATCTCCGGCGAGTAGCAGAACAGCCGCGACAGCTCGCCGTCGAACGCGTCGGGCAGGTGCCGGAAGTCCGGACAGTGCTGGAAAGTCACCACGGTGCAGCCGAGCGCCGCCCACGTCTCGCGCCAGGCCGGCAGCGAGGGGTACTCGTGCCCCACGACGAGAAGGTCGAGATCTAGGCGTTCAAGCATGTCGAACCCCGCCTCACCTGGGCGAAGGTCTTCCAGACGCACCGGCAACCGGCCGTACTCGGGCGGCAGGTCGCGCCGCCAGGCCGGCCCGAGCAGGTGAACGTCGGCACCGGCACGCCGCGCGCCAACCCCGACCGCCCACAGCCACCGCTCGATGCCGCCGTAGCGATGGGGTGGGAATGCGTAGCGGGACGGATAGTCGCAGACGCCGACTCTCACCGCGTGACGGTGCCATCCGGGTTGATCTGCCTGAACCGCAGGTAAGGCACCAGCGCGTCCGGCATGCACACCGACCCATTGGCCTGTTGGTACTGCTCCAGAATCGCCACCACGGTGCGCCCGATCGGCAGACCGGAGCCGTTCAGTGTGGCGGCGAACCCCCGGGTGCCGTCCTTGAACTTGGTGCGGATGCCCGCTCGCCGGGCTTGGAACGTGCCGCAATCAGAGACGCTGGAAATCTCCCGGTACCGCCGCTGGCTGGGCAACCAGACATCGATGTCGTAGGTGAACACAGCCGAGAAGCCGATGTCGCCAGCCGCCAGCTTGACAATCCGGTGGGCCAGGCCGAGCTCCTTCAGGCACGTCTCGGCATGCGCCAACATGACCTCCAGCTCGCGGCGGGACTGGTCGGGCGCGCAGAGACGAACCAGCTCGACCTTGGCGAACTGGTGAAGCCGGATCAGGCCGCGGGTGTCCTTGCCGTAGGAGCCGGCTTCGGAGCGGAAGCACGGCGTGTGTGCGGTGTACGCCAGCGGCAAGGTCTCGCCTTGCAGCGTCTCGCCAGCGTGCAGGTTGGTCAGCGGTACCTCGGCCGTGGGGATGAGGAACAGCTCCCGCTCGGCCACGACGGTCTTGAACAGGTCTTCCTCGAACTTGGGCAGTTGCCCGGTGCCGGT
The DNA here is from genome assembly GCA_050700495.1 of Pseudonocardiaceae bacterium. Taxonomy (GTDB): domain Bacteria; phylum Actinomycetota; class Actinomycetes; order Mycobacteriales; family Pseudonocardiaceae. The sequence continues at coordinate 24,979 of JBOHHF010000391.1, read as the reverse complement.
CATGGTTGGTCGGTTCACGATGGCCGGCAGCGAGAACTCGGTGTAACCGTGCCGATCGGTGTGCAGCTCAAGAAAGAACTGCGCCAACGCCCGCTCGAGCTGGGCACCGACGCCCTTGACCACTGCGAACCGCGGCCCGGAGAGCTTGGTCGCGCGCGCGAAGTCGAAGATGCCCAGCCGCTCACCGATATGTACATGATCAGCCGGTTCGAAGTCGAACGCTGGTGGATTGCCCCACATGCGGACCTGTTCGGCGAAGTCCTCGGAATTGCCGTCGGGCAGCTCGTTGCTGGGCAGGTTGGGGATGCTCAGCAGCAGCTCCTGCAGATCGGCCTCGACTAGGCGCTGCTGCTCCTCCAGCTCCTGGATGCGGGTCTTGAGTTCGCGGGCCTGTTCACGCAACTGGGTGACGTTCTCACCGCCCTTGGCGGCAGCACCCACCTCCTTGGCGACGCGGTTGGACTCGGCCCGAGCTTTATCGGACGCCTGGATGGTGGTGTTGCGCTGGCTGCACAGCTTGTCCAATTGCTCCACGTCGAGGTCGTAGCCCCGCCGGGCCAGCTTGCGTACCGCGTCCGTAGCCGGATCGAGCAGAACGCGCGGGTCGTGCATGAGATCTCCAATGCCAGTTGCCTAGCGCAGAGGGTAGCCAACAGACGATGGCGAGAGTTGCGCGAGCGGTTCGGAGTCCAGACGGCAAGCATCGCCGAGGCGGTGTCGTCGCCTGTGTCGAGGTAGTAGAGCGCGCCGTCGACCGCGAGCGTCGCGACCACGCCAGGGCTTCCTCAATCTCCTTCGGCGCGTACTCCCGGCAGAGCGCGACCCGATCCTCAAAACCGCTGGTCGGGAGGTAGTAAACGCACCAGAACGCCCAGTCAAACGCCGGCGAGCCGATCTTGGCGTGCGGGTCGATGAAGACCGGTTTGCCGTCGGCGTCAAAAAGTACGTTCTCGGCGTACAGGTCGGCGTGCAGCAGCCGCCGACGGGCTGACCGTCCACACAACTCGTGACTGAACTGGATGCAGCGAGCAACGTGGTCATAGCCGACCATGTGCCCGAACCGCTCAGCGCGTCGTTCGACTCGAGGTACAACCGCGCCGAGGTAGTAGTCGGTCAGCTGCGGCACCGAGCTGTCGACCGGCGCCGTCTTGCCGTGCAGCCGCGAGAGAGAAGCGGCTACGCGACGCTGATGCTCAACGGGGCGTGGGCTGCCGCCGGGGATGCCAGCGACCGCGTTGAGTAGGAGCAACCGATCGGTGTCGTCGAAGTCGAGTAATCGGTTCACCGGTGCGTCTCGTCAGTGCAGCAGCGCCGCACGTTCCTGTTCGTAGCGCTTGACGTCAGGTGACGCTTTGATGAGCACACGCTGGCCGGTCGCACCGGTGCCAAGCGCGACAACCGATGTCCAACCAGCATCGTGGTAACCACTCACCTTGACCTTCCAACGCTCTGCGGCGGTCACCAACGTTGCGTTCACTTCGTCAAACCATGGCCGGACGCTTGGGCCGTAGTGCTCGGTGAGGCGACGGATTGCGCCGGCTGGAAGGTCGGTCCGCATTCGACCCAGACTAAGGGTTTCGCCGTAGCAATGTCGCCCGCTCTCGCGCACTGCGCCACCGTCATGCACGACCAACAGCGGCGCGTCCTCCGACGCTCGCGGCAGCTCGACTGAGGCGAGCCTGCGGGCCTGAACAGTCCTGCCCACCAGGTGACAGTGCCAACGCGACCGTCGTGGACAGCGCGCGGACCGGGTCAGCGCGGTGAGGTTGGGCGCCACACCTCCCACCTCCCAACCACTGATCGCGTAGGTTGCGTGCCCCACTCCGGCGGCGTGGCCGCCGTTCAACCTTCGTTCAGCGTCACCTGTTGCCCGGTGCCGGCCATCGCGGACAGCTCGGCGGCGCAGATCCCGGCGCGTAGCAGTTGGTCGGCGTCCAGCCAGGATTGGGGTTTTTCTTGGTTACCACGTGACGGTGTGCGACGCGCGACGGGTGTTCGCCACCAAGAGCCGGTTTCCCGACGCCCACGAGGTTATCGTCAACTGGGGGCCATTTACCTGGACAAACCCCGCGAGGTTGACCGGTATGACACGGCGTTCACCAACATCTGGCTGTCGTCTCTGGACGAGAGGGCATCCCAGGAACTGATCACTCAAGTGGCAGGGGAGCTAGGAAAGTGAGCACAACCGACCTGACAAGCGCCACCTGGCGCAAGAGCAGCCGCAGCAACGGCCAAGGAAACTGCGTCGAGGTCGCCGACCTCGACGGCGGGCACCGTGCCGTGCGGGACAGCAAGAACCCCACCGGCCCAGCCCTGCTCGTCACCCCCACCGCATGGACCACCTTCACCACCGCCCTACGCACCGGCAAGCTCTGACCCACCGCATTCAGCAGGCTCAGCGGGGTAAACAGCACCCGAATAACCCCGCTGAGCCTGCTGAATGCGCTTTTCAGACCGGAGCGGAGCGTTGAGGTCGCCGACCTTGATGGCGGTGCCCGTGCCGTGCGGGACAGCAAGAACTCCACCGGCGCAGCCCTGACGTTCACCGCCGCTGTCTGCGCCGGAGAGTTCGACTGACCCGACGTCACCAGCATCCCCGATAGTCGCTCCGGCGACCGGGGGACTGTTGTGCGCCTAAGAGCCCATTGGTAGGGCGGCGCGCCGGTCGTCTTGCGGGGCAGTTGCCGGGTCATGATCGCGACGGTGGCCCACAGCACCACGAAGCGATGGTGCTATGCGACAACGTCGTGGTCTCCACGAACCCCAGTCTGGCCTCACCTCCGACAGGTAACCTAGCCCAGCACCATCAACCTTGCAGTGCCCTGATGTGCACCTTTTTCGCGACTTCCCGAGATTCAACAGTCGGGGACTCGAAGATCCACCACCGTGTCATGCGTGCCCTGGTTGGGATCCGGGGAGTCACCATTGAGGTAGCTGTTTGCGACAGTATAAAGTCCATTCCAGGGTGGACTGACGACGAGATACGCTCGGCCGCGTGCTGCAGAACGCGTTGTGGGACATCGAGGACGGCGAGACAGCGCTGGCACCGACCCAGGGCGCCATCGCCACTGCCCTGCTGCATCGTCAAGCGTTCACCCGACGGTCCAGCTGACTGCCGGTGAGCCAAGCCCATCGCGCCGCGCCCGGGGCTGATCAGGTGGGTGAAGACCACATTCCACTTCGACCATTGAGCTGCACGTCGGCGACCCGTACCGGCACGCGGGACCTGTATTGGGCAGGGATGCGTCGGATCTGCGTGTATCAGACTGCGTGGCAACTGTCTCAACTAGACATCTACGGCCGGGTTGACATGTCCGCGGTGATCCAGGAGGAACGCTCGGTGGGGCCGAAAGACCACGCGCGGATCGGCAATGGCGATGACGTTCCCCTACGCCGGGTACGTCGAGGAGGGCACCGTGTACATGGCTGCGCAACTGTCTTTACGCCCTAACCTGTTCGGGGTGAGGTCGCTGTGACGCCCCGGTGCCCGGTGTCGGACTGCCCCAAAGGCCACCCGCTGCCGACGCTGCCCACCAGGTGGTTCGACGGTGTCGCCTGGCGTGATGGCCGTGACGCCTGCCGGCACTGTTACGAGGCGGGTGCCGCGATGGACCGGTTGCTGCGGCGTCCGTCGTGATCTAGCGACCTGCCGGTGAGCTCGTATGCAGACTATGGCTGTGCCACCCGGTCGCGCTGTTTTCTGCGCAGACCACTTCAAAAGGCGCACTGCCTGACCAGAAACGGTCCATTCGTGCGCAGGTCACGTGGTAATGCCGAGTTGGGACTGTATGGCAAATCGAATGCTGCTCAGCGGGGAAATAACCCCGACTACCGGGACATCCCCTCGACGTCATGGCCGAAAGCGCCCGGGCAATCACCGCCGTCGGCGCCGGGTCGGTCGCCGTCATCACGCCATCCCCGGCGCCGGCCGCGCCACCTCGCACCCGCTCACCGGGCGCAGTGGGCCCTGCCCGGTTGTGAAGGCCGGACGGTGCTCGCGCCAGCCGATAGGGTGTGGCCCATGACCGCAGCCGCAGCGACCGGACCACCGCCCTCGACGGTCGGCTCCCCGTTCGCTGACGCGTCCCCGGCACAGGTGCGTGCCGCGCTGATCCCCGAGGACGTGACGGAGTTCGACCGGCAGTGGCGCGCGGTCATGGCGGCCGCGACCGAGACTCTCGACCTCACCGCCGTGCACCGCGCCCTCGACTCCTGGCGCCGGGTCGCCTGGTTGACTCAGGCCACGCGGGCGTCGACCTGCTCCCGGGTCTCGGTTGGGAGGTCGGCGTACTGCTCGAGCGCGATCTCCAGCCACACCGGGCCGTAGTGGGGCATCTACAGTCGAACCCAGTCCCCGTGCTCGTCGCGGGCGAGCAGCCCGGTGAAGTCGCCGGCTTTGGCTCGCGCGACTTGCGCGCGCTCCTGCTCGGACAGGGGGTTGGCCCGGATCGCGGCGATTCCCCACCAGCGATCGAGCACCGCCTCGGCCGGGGCGAGGTCACACTCGGCACCGGCGCGGTTCAGTGCCTGGGCATATTCGGCCTCGAATTGCGCGCACTCATCGAGTGCGAACTCGGCCAACGCCGCCCGGATCGCCGGGCCGGAACGCTCGACCTTGGTGGTAGCCGCTGTCATCTGGCGAGTATCCGCCTATCCGACCGCGTCCACGTCCAGGGGTGGCAGGACGGCGTGGCGCATGCCCAAACCGACAACGCCATCAATGAACTCGCGCGAACCGCTGGCCTCGCCGCTTGACGTAACACATCAGACTTGACTCAATCTTGCCGGCTTCGCCGGCCCAAGCAAGCTAGTTCCTAGGGCGTCCCATGGAGGTTAGGGGTGGGGGTCGTGGCGGAACAGGGCCGTCCAGAGGAAAGGCTCGCCGAAACAAGGGGACCCGGGTGGCTGGTCGCGCATGCGGCGCAGTTCTGCGGTGGCAGGTGGTGGAAGCAGCCGGAGTCGTAGATCAGGTCATATGGGCCGGCCAGGTCGGTCGTGGTGAGGGCGAAGGCGTCGCCGCAATGAAAGTGGACCTCGACGTCGGCATCGCGGGCGCGGTCTTTTGGCCCAGGCGATGGCCGCCGGGGACAGGTCCACGGCGTCGACGGTGAATCCCGCCGAGGCGAGGTGTAGGGCGTTGCGGCCGGGGCCACAGCCCACGTCGAGCGCGCGGCCCGGGGTGAGCAGGTTGCGGTCGAGGTAGGAGACGAGGTTTTCGTCGGGTTTGGTCACGAAGAACGGCACGGGCTTGGAGCGGTCGGTGTAGAAACTGTCCCACCAGCAGGAGCCGGCGTTGGCTGTCCAGCGGTCGGCCTCCGGCGCGAACAGCCCGTCCAAGAGCCGCAATACGTCGTCCACCGTGCGGATGTTTCGGTCCATCCGGCCCCTTTTCGACAGAAGACGATCTTAGGCCGGAAGCACACCAAAGTCAGGTCAAGCGGGCTGACGGACGGCATGGGTGGGCAGCAGGCGGGCTCGGGCGAGAACAGGAAGACGTCCCCCGTGCGACAGTTCGATGATCCGAGCTGTCGACCCGCTCCAACCACCGCAGCCGATCGCACTCTCATGCCGCGATGCCGCCGAGCGCGCGTTCGATCATGGACCTCGACGCGTACGATCGACTCTCTCGATGAGCGCACCAGCGCGGGCCCATCCGTGTTCCTGGTACGGTCGGGCTGGACGTGCTTGGCGCGCACGCGTTGTCCGCGGTCTTGGGGTCAAATCGACTTTCCGGTCGTTGACATTGGTGTCGTTGGTCGGGATCTGGTCGGTCAGAGGTAGCTGAACAGCGGAGGAAAGGCCAGGACCACGATCCAGGCCCACGCGGCGTACACCGGCAGGTAGCCGGTCTGCCACCGTTCGAGTGCCGCGAACGGTGTGTGTCGGCGGACGAACCTCAGCAGTAGCCATGCCGACCAGGCGAGGTTGGCTAGCAGGATGACGTTCTCGCCGAGTGCTGCGGCCTTGTTGGGTGTCGTGCCGTGCTCGGTGATGCGCCCGGTGATCTCCAGGAGCACCAGCACGTCGATGGCCAACGCGCTGACCACGAGGGCGAGCTGCAGTGTGTCGAACAGGCCGGGCGGGGCCAGCGGATCGCGGGCTGAGATCGAGTAGAGCAGCAACCCCAGCACCACGACCAGCAGGAGGTCGAACAGGATCAGCGCTTCGCGGTCGATGCCAGCGTTGGTCCAGCCGAGGGCAACGAGGAAGGCCAGCAGCACCGCGGTGAACAGGGGAGTGAACAGCCGTGTGAGCACCGGGGCGATGTTCTCGACCACACTTTGCTTGGCCTCGACGAGCCACCCGGCCACCACGACCGCGGCCACGACGCCGCAGGGAAGCAGCCACTTCGTGATGAACTCCTCCGGGGAGATCCCGATGGCCTCGAAGGTGCCGACCATGAATGCGATGAGGACACCGCCGCCCAGAGCGATGAGGACGACGTAGACGAACCACTCGCCGGTGAAGCGGATGAAGTCCATGCGTCGAGGAGACGAGCGCCAGCCGTGGGCCACATAGGCCAGACCCACCACGAACCACAGGGCGATGGGCAGGTGGATGCTGGTAACGACCACCGACTGCGACGCCTCGGCCAGGGGATAGGCGTTGGCCGCCACGGCGCCGAGCGCGAACAGCGCCACCAGTATCCCGATCAGCGGGCGTCGGGCCTGACGGCGCCAGGCGAGGAAGGCCGCCAGCCAGGGCAGCGCGAACAGGCTGACGTTCGGCCCGTAGAACGCGACGTCTTGCTCCAACCTCATCCCGAACAGCTCCGGCACCTTGACCGACGCCGCCGCGCCCGCCGCGCAGATGACCATCGCGAGCAGGTCACGCCGCGACCGGGTTTGTGCCACCGGGCTGTCGGTCTCGCCGGTCAGCACCAGTTGCTTCCACAGCCGTTCCGAATGCTCCCGGGCGAACTCGCGGGACAAGTCGTCCAGGCTCCCCATGCGTTTGACCGCGACCAAAAACGCCTCGTCGGCGCGCAGGCCGACCGCGACGAGCTCGTCGACGCAACCGCGGAGATGGTCTTCGAGCTCGTCGGCATCGGAGGGCTGCAGCTCTGGGCGGCGCTGCACGTAGTGACGCCACTGCGCGAACTGGGCCTCCAGCTCGTCCTGACCGTCTAACGCTGTCATGCCTTACCCTCCAGCGGGGTCGCGGTCAACTGCCTGACATCGCCGGGACCGAGCCAGATCTCCTTGAGCGCGTCCACGACCGTGTCCCACTGGCGGCGCTGCTCGGTAAGCTCAGCCAGGCCCTTGTTGGTGATGCGGTAGTACTTGCGCCGCCGCTCCCCAGTGACCGACTGCCAGCTCGACTCCACATAGCCGAGGCGCTCAAGCCGGTGCAGCAACGGGTAAAGCAGTCCCTCGGTCCAGTCCAGCTCGCCACCGGACAGCTCGCTGATCCGCCTGAGGATGGCGTAGCCGTAGCTGTCCCCCTCGGCCAGGATGCCCAGCACCATCGGTGTCGCCGAGGCGGCCACGAGATCCTTGGCGACCCTCACGAGACCTCCTCACGTCCCATACCCTAGAGCTACGATGCATAGTAGTTCTAGGTATTATTCGGTGCAACGGCCGGATCGCCCACGAGTCACACTCGCGACATCGGCGCAATGGAGTGTGGCGTGACGCCGAGGCGGACCCGCGCCGCGATCCGCGAGGCCACGCCGACCCGTCGACGGCCCGCTTCGGAGGGCACGACACCCCTCCCGTGCCTCGAGGAGGTCGCGCCGAGGTACCTGGTTGGTATCCGTGCCGGGGAATGCACGATCGCGCCGCAGCACTGACGCACTCTTCTACCGCGATGCGCGTGGTCGGAGTATTCCGCTGACCGATCCTGATCGAGCATAAGTAGAGGCGGAAGGCGGAGCGCTGGGGAGGCGGCGACGTGCCGTTAGCTGAGCTCAGTCGATGTTGGGTGCCTGGACGAGGATGCGCTGGGTGGTGTCAACGTCTGGGCGGGCCAGCACGTCGAGTTTCCAGCCCTCATCAAGACCCGCCAGGTCAACGGAGACGCTTCCCTGGTTCACCGCCGCTGCAATGGACTGGGCCGGTACCTCGAAGCCATCCCAGCAGCAGAGCGCATCTATGCACGTCACCTAGGAGAGATCGAGCGTCAGGAGGGTCGGTGAGATTGGCCTGTCCGGCGCTGACATCGCCGCAGTGCTCAAGATGTCCACCCGGCGGGTGTCCCAGCTCGTCAACTCGTGACGGAATAGCCAGAGCCCTGCGGATCAGCGGCCCCGACACGGACACCCGTGGTCACCGTTGCTGCATCTCCAGCCACGTACGCCGGTACCGGGGCGCTGTACCTGGACAAACCCGCGAAGTTGACCGGTACGACACGGCGTTCACCGACATCTGGGTGTCGTCTCTGGACGAGAGGGCTCCCCAGGAACTGATCACTCAAGTGGCAAGGGAGCTGGGAAAGTGAGCACAACCGACCTGACAAGCGCCACCTGGCGCATGAGCAGCTGCAGCTGGCGATTGGTGCGATCCGCCCCATAACGCAATCGGGTCATGGCTGGCCTACGGTGAACTCGGCGCGCATCGCGGGCAGCAGCTTGTCCCGGGCATAGTCGAGAAATGGCTGCTGGTGCTGCGGAGCGCCGCCGATCTGTACCAGCGCGAGATCGGTGAACCCCGCCTCGGCGAATGGCCGCGCTGCCGCAACATGCGTGTCGACGTCGGGTCCACAGGAGATGCGCTCGGCGATATCGTCTGCCCGGACGAACTGGCTTGCGGCGGCGAACCCGGCAGTGGAAGGCAGCTCCGCGTTGACCTTCCAGCCCCCGCCGAACCAGCGGAACTGCTCGTGCGCCCGGGCAATCGCGGTCTCCCGATCAGCATCGAAGCAGATCGGCAACTGACCGATCCGGCGACTGGTGCCCTTTCCGGGTCGCGCGGTGTTCCACATCGTGGCCAACTCGGCGTTCGGTTCGACGGCGATCATGTGGTCGGCCAGCGGGGCGAACAACTCGCAAGACTGGGCGCCCGACACCGCCACCGCGATCGGCACCCGCTGTGTCGGCAGGTCCCACAGCTTCGCCGAGTCGACGTGGTAGTACTGGCTGCGCCGGGTCACGTAACCGCCGTCGAACAGCGCATTGATGATCTTCAACGCCTCGACGAGCATCTCGTGGCGCACCGTGACCGACGGCCAGCCAAGCCCCACCACGTGCTCGTTGAGGTTCTCCCCAGACCCCAGGCCCAGGGTGAACCGGTCGCCCGACAGCAGCCCCAACGTGGCCGCTTGTTGGGCCACCACGGTGGGGTGGTACCGCATGATCGGGCAGGTCACATAGGTCATGAGCTCGACGCGCTCGGTGGCGTGGGCAACGGCGCCAAGCACGGTCCAGGCGTTCGGTGCGTGGCCCTGTGCGTCCAGCCACGGGAAGTAATGATCACTGCAGACCTCGAACGCGAACCCGGCCTGCTCGGCGGCCACCGCGTACTCCACCAGGTCGGTCGGCCCGGATTGCTCGGTCATCAGGGTGTATCCGATTTCCATGCCCGCTCCATCCCGCCCGTCGATGCCTGGAGTGACATTGTCGACGACGCCGCGGTGGATGTCCCGCGCTTGAGGTCATCCCGTGTGATCACCTCCTTGACCTCGGTCCAGGACGTGACCGGGCCACCGGTCGTTGAGGTAGCCGGCGATCGCCGTGCCGGATCCTGGCTGCCTGACTGCGGTCGTGTGGTCGCCGGCAGCACCGCGTGTCGGCCGTGCGGCATGGCAGGGGCGGAGCCAGGTGTCGGTCGCGGTCGAGGTGAAGCCGCGGGAAACGGTCTCGTCTCCGCGCTTCACTCCTCGTGGGCGGGTCGAAACGCCACGATGGGCAGCTCGCGCGCGAGCCGTTGTCGAGCGGGGTTACTGCCGTCGTAGCGCCAACCGAGCAGCCAACTCAACACTCGCCGGATGATGGGCGTGGCCCAGCGGTTGTGGTGTTCGTAATCAGTGAGGGCGGCGACGGCCTCCTCGACGTTGAGAATGCGATGGACGGGCCGAAACCGGCTGTGACCGACGGCGACCTCCACGGCCGGGTTGGCTCGCAGGTTGCGATACCAATCCGCCGCACGGCCCAGACCAGCTACGACCATGAACTCGTTGACCGCTGGTCCGGTCCCGATCACCTCCAGCATGGTCTGGTAGTGACGGCCGGAGTTGCGGCCGACGTGGGTCAGCCGCAAGAATCGATGACCGAGTAACCATCCGCAGCGCCAGTCGTAAAGCCGTGCTGGTGCCCGCAGTAGCGTGCGGGCGACCCGCCCCGGCCGGTACCTGTTCATTGCAGCTATCTTATTGCGCCAGTCGGGAGAGGGGCGGCGCAAGGCGGTAACAGCCTCGGTCCTACCGGCGCGGCCACATCAGGAATTCCGGTCAAGAATCCTCTACTGGATAAGTCGACCGGCATCCAAGACGTCGGCCGGCTGCCGCTGAGGGCCGCCTCGCGGAGTCTGGCGATCACCAGCGCGCTAGATCAGGGTGTCGTCACCAGCTGCAAACCACCGCATAGCCATGCGGGGTGAGTCGCCGGGCGAATGTCCTCTTCTGCTGCTGATTCTGCTGCTGACCGTGCGGTACCGGCGCAGCCCGTGTTCGCGGACTCGAACACGTGGCATCGCCGACACCGAGCCGGCGTCCAGTCGCTCGCCAAGCCCAGTTCCTGCACCCGATGCTTGCTGGCTGAGCTTTGCTCAGCTGTCACCGTCATCGAAAAAGATCTGCTCGATCGGCTTCCCGAACGTCCGGGCGATCCTAAACGCCAGCGGCAGGCTTGGGTCATACCGGCCGGTCTCGAGCGCGTTCACAGTCTGTCGGGAGACGTCCAGCCGCTCGGCGAGCAGGGCCTGGGTCCAGTCGCGCTCGGCCCGCAGCGCCCGCAGCCGGTTCCTCACCGTTCCGTGTGCGGTGATACGTAACGGCGCCGGGCGAGCAGCACACCAAGCATCCACATCGTGCCGTACACCGGCCAGACGTAGAACCAGGACGCTTCTGGGAGCCCGGTGATCTGTAGGAACCCGTATCCAAATGTGATCACCGACCCGGCCGCGAAGGCGAACCCCAGCCCCTCGAGCTGAATCCTGCGCTGAAGCTCGTCGATCTCGCGCAGGTAGCGCACGACTGCCCACACCAGGTAGCCCGGCGGGATCATCGGCACAAGCGCGACCGCGTAGCGCCATGGTGCGTCCGGGACGTCATTCAGCAGCAAGATAGTGCCGCCCAGCAGCACGGCGTAGGCCAGTAACGCCGTCATCAGCCGTCGGTTGTAGCGGCGCTGCGCGTCTTGCGTCCCGCTCATACGACGACTCCCGGTGACAGCAGCAGCGCCGGCACACTGAACGCGAGCGCGATCAGCGGCAGCGCGAGCGTTGCACCCCCTCGCACCGGGCACACCGCGCGATCGTCGCGAGTAAGACCGTGTGCACATTGCTCAAGGCTTGGGCGTAAGACCACGCGTTCGGCCAGTCGGTTAACACAACGACCACGCCGCAGGTGGCGACCGTGCCGAGCACGATCAGAACGGGGCCGCATCAGGAGCACGGTGGCCAGCACCGGTGCGCCCGGTCCGCGGCCCTCGGAGGTCGCCTGACCGTCGGTCGGTGCTCGGACGATCATCAGGCTCTCCCATCAGTGTCAAGTAAACTTTCCATTCAGTGTTAAGTGTGTTTGACAAAAAGTCAAGCGACCCTGACTCGCGATACGGTCCAAGCGGTAACCGAGGCGGCGGGGTATCGCTTGGCTGGCCGGCGGATGTCGTACTCCGAAAGCCCGTCGAGCTTCCACAGCAGGGCTTCGCGGGCGGCCTGCAGGGAACCGTAAAGATCCGCTTTCGGCTCCGATCCGGTCATGCCGGGCATCCTCTCACCTGGCACCGACAACACCTGTGCGTTACCAAGCGCGCCGACCTGACCGTCGCCCGCCCGCGACCTCGGTACCTGCGTGGACGGCAGCTGTGCAGGCGGCCAGGGCACGCAGCCAGCGGATCACCAGCCGGTCGGACTGCCAGAAGCCGGTGAAAGATCAGCCGAGTAGGGACTCCCGCAGATCATCGGCGCGGCCGAGGTCGTCGCGCAGCGTGGCGCGCTCCGCGTCGGTGAGCTCGACTCCGGCCGCGTCGTCGAGCAGTCGCGCGGCCAGCTCGCCGTCGCACAGCTGATCGGCGAGGTCGGCGCGCAGGATGAGGGCGCGCACGCGTTCGGCGGCCGAGGCCGGGGACTCCCGCTGCAGCGCACGGTCGAGGATCCTCGCGCCCTGGGCGGGTTCGCCCTTGGAGATGACCAGCATCCAGGCGTTGTGCAGTGCCCTGGCGAACGGCTCCTCCGGCGCCGGGGCGTGGTGCAGGCTCTCGCCGGTGGGCTGGCCGATCCGGATGCAGTTGCCGCCGGGGTCGGTCATCAGGAACTGGCGGACGCCGTAGGAGGTGCCCTTGATCTGGCCGATCCGCGGGATGCCACGAGTGGGGATCTTGCCGAGCGACTGCTTGAGACCGTTACGGAAGGCCGCGTAGAGCTCGTCGACCCGGTCCGTCACGACGTAGCAGGTGCTCATTGAGGCGGCCGGGTCGACCGATTTCAGTCCGAAGAACTGCAGGTCGATGCCGCCGTACCGCAGCGAGGCGTAGGGATTGGGACGCGTCTGCAGGAGGCTCACCTCGAAACCGAGGGCCTGGTAGAAGGCCACTACGTCAGGGATCGAGGGGCACGGGAGGGTCGGGATCGTCTTCTCGCCCATGCCGTCCAACGTAGCGACGGCTCATCCAGCTGATCGAACGCCGGTTCCGGACAAGACCATCGTCAGCATCCTCGACGACGTCGTGCTGCCCCTGCTACGCCCAGCCGACGCCTCGACCACGCCGCGGGCAACCAGCCCCGGGATGATCGACGTGGCTAGGGTGCGGGGGTGCTGAGTCCCGGAAATGACTCCTACCTCCGCTATCCCACCCTGCACGGCGATCTGGTGGGTTTCGTCGCCCAGGACGACGTGTGGCTCGCCCCGTTGGAGGGTGGGCGGCCGTGGCAGCTGACCTCCGATCACGCCCCGACCAAGGACCTGCGTTTCTCCCCCGACGGTGAGCACTTGGCCCACCTGAGCCAGCGCGACGGGGTACCCGAGTTGCACGTTGTCGCCACCGCGGGTGGCCCGTCGGTGCGCACGACGTGGTGGGGTGACGCCCATGCCCGTGTACTGGGCTGGGCCGGGGCCGGCCGGGTGCACGTGGCCTCCGCCGTGGGCCAGCCGTTGCGCCACCGCACCTGGGTTCGTGCGGTGCCGCTGGACGGCGGACCCGCGCAGCGTCTGCCATACGGCCCGGTCACCGCGCTGGACGTCGCGACGGGGGGAGCGGTGGTACTGGGCACGGGGTTCGGCGGGCGCCGGCGCGACTACGCAATGTGGAAGCGCTATCGCGGCGGCACTGCTGGGCGGCTGTGGATCGACCCCGAGGGCTCGGGAACCTTCGTCCGGCTGCTGCCGGAGCTGGACGGTCAGCTCACCACGCCCATGTGGGTGGGTGAGCGGGTGACGTTGCTGTCCGACCACGAGGGCGTGGGCAATGTCTATTCCGCGCTACCGGACGGCTCCGACCTGCGCAGGCACACCGACCACGACGACTACTACGCCCGGCACGCCAGCACCGACGGCGAGCGCGTGGTGTACGCCGCCGCAGGTGAGCTCTGGCTGCTCGACGACCTCACCGCCGACTCCCAGCCGCGCCGGCTGGAGCTGCGCACCGGGGGACCCCGCGCGGCCCGCACGTGCGCCCCGGTGCCGACGGGCAAGCACCTGGGCGACGTCGCCGTCGACCGCACCGGCCGGGCGAGCGCGATGGAGGTGCGGGGCAGCGTGCTGTGGATGACGCACGCCGACGGCCCCGTACGCACTCTTGCGACCGGCTCGAGCGTGCGTGCCCGGCTGCCCCAGTTGCTCGGCGAGGACGTGGTGTGGGTCAGCGACGCCGAGGGTGCGGACGCGCTGGTCGTGTCCACCCGGGACGGTTCCACCGCGCGCACCCTGGCCGCGGGTCGGCTGGGGCGGGTACTGGACCTCGCGGCCGCACCGGACGGTAGCCGGCTCGCAGTGGCTCCGCACGACGGGCGGGTGCTGCTGGTCGACCCCGCCACCGGCGCAGACACCGAGCTGGCTCGCTCGGAACACGGCGCCGTGGAGGGCCTGGTGTTCTCCCCCGACTCCCGGTGGCTGGCCTGGACACACCCCGGCCCGCACTCGCTGTGCCAGATCAAGCTGGCGCAGGTGCCCGACGGCACCGTGGTCGACGCCACTGCACTGCGCTTCGCCGACTCCGAGCCCACGTTTACCCAGGACGGCCGTCACCTGGCGTTCTTGTCCGCCCGCACCTTCGACCCCGTGTACGACGCGCAGGTCTTCGACCTGTCCTTCACCGCCGGCACCCGCCCGCAGCTGCTGCCGCTGGCGGCCGGCGCCCCGTCACCGTTCGCCCCCACGGCGCAGGGCCGCGCCGGCACACCTGCCAACGGCGGCCAGGACGGCCAGGACGTCGGCGAGGTGACCGTGGAGGTGGATCTCGACGGCCTGACCGAGCGCGCCGTGCCCGTGCCGGTGCCCGCAGCGTGGTACACCTCGCTGGCCGCGACGAAAGGCGGCCTGGTGTGGCTGCGAAAGCCGCTGCATGGCGTGCTCGGCGACGACCTCGCCACCTCCGACACCGATGCTCCGCGCCCGGTGCTGGAGCGCCTGAACCTCGCCACCGGCACGTCGACCGTGCTCGCCGAGGACATCGACGACGTCTGGGTCAGCGGCGACGGTACGCGCCTGGTGATCCGCGACCGGAAAGAGCTGCGGGTGCTCCCCGCCGAGCGCCCGGCTAACAAGGACGCCGAGCGCGGTGACCCGTCGGCTGCCCTTGATGTCGACCTGTCGCGGGTGCGCGTGCAGGTGGAGCCGGCCGTGGAGTGGCGGCAGATGTTCGACGAGGCCGGGCGCCTGATGCGGGACAACTTCTGGGTGGCCGACATGGCCGGCAACGACTGGCCCGCCCTTTTGGCCCGCTACCGGCCACTGCTGGAGCGGGTCGCAACCCGCGACGACCTCTCTGACCTGTTCTGGGAGGTGCAGGCCGAGTTGGGCACTTCGCACGCCTACGAGATGCCTCCCGGCAGCCCGGTGCAGGCGGCGCGGCGGCTGGGCCACCTCGGTGTCGACCTCGAACGGGGCGCGGACGGGCTCTGGCGGATCACCAGGGTGCTACCCGGGGAGAGTTCCGCGGGGGCCGGCCGTTCCCCCTTGCGCACACCGGGTGCAGCAGTGCAGCCCGGGGAGGCGCTGGTCGAGGTCGACGGACGCGCCGTCGACCCGGTGACCGGGCCCTGGCCGCTGCTGGTGGGCACCGCGGGCAAGCCCATCGAGCTGCGCCTGCGGGCGGTCGCCGCCGACGACGAGCGCACCGTCGTCGTGGTCCCGGTGGCCGACGAGATGCCGCTGCGCTACCACGACTGGGTGGCCGACCGCCGCGCCGTGGTGCACGGGGCCAGCGGGGACAGGGTGGGTTACCTGCACGTGCCGGACATGATGGCGCTGGGCTGGGCGCAGCTGCACCGAGACCTGCACACCGAGATGTCGCGCGAGGCGGTGATTCTCGACGTGCGCGGCAACGGTGGCGGGCACACCTCGCAGCTGGTGCTGGAGAAGCTGGCCCGCGAGCTCACCGGGTGGATCGTGCCCCGCGGCAAGGTGGCCTACACCTACCCCAGGGACGTGCGACGGGGCCCACTGGTCACCGTCACCGACGAGAACGCGGGTTCTGACGGCGATATCGTCACCGCGATGATTCAGGAATGCGGCCTCGGTCCGGTCGTGGGCATGCGCAGCTGGGGCGGCGTGGTCGGCGTCGAGCCTGGAACCAAGCTGGTGGACGGCACCACCGTGACCCAGCCCCGCCACGCCGTGTGGATCATGAACCGGCGCTGGTCGGTGGAGAACCACGGTGTCGACCCGGACGTGGAGGTGCCCGTGCCACCGCAGGCCTGGGCCCAGGGTCTGGACCCGCAGCTGGACACCGCGCTGGAGCTGGCGCTGGCGGCCTTGGCGCAGACCCCCGCAGCCACCGCGCCGACCACAGCCGACCGTCCGTCCACCTCGACACCGCCCTTGCCACCCCGACCCTGAACGGCATGTTCTCCTCGCTCAGTTCCAGCTACTCTCCGCGAGAGTCTCGGGTCGGTGCGCGATACGCTGCCCGGCGTGGCCAGCCCGGAAGTCGCCCGCCTCGAACGCCGTCTCGACGAGCAGGACGACACCGTCCGCGCCCTCAGCGACACCGTGCTCGACATCAAGGAAACCATCGACCAGCACACCGACACCCTCGCCGAGATCCAGCAGTCCCAGATCGCGATGCAGCGGTCCCAGGTCGAGATGCGGCAGTCGTTGACCGAGCACGGCGTTCTACTGGCCGAGATTCTTCGCCGGCTCGGCAACAGCACCGCTGGCTGACCAGCCAGTGGCGGTAACGGGCAAATAGTGCATACCTCGTAGCTCGGGGCACCGATGGCCACGGCGACGTCCCCGGCCTGCGCCAGCTCATCGAGTCCGCACTCGGTGAGGGCACCGGCGAGCGTTCACCTGGCTCCGCCGGACACATACCCTTCACCCGGGGGCTGCCCTCTAGCCACCGATGGTGGTGGGGAGTTCTACTGATCAGCGGGAGGGATGGTGACGAACCCGCGATCGACAGTGCAGCTGAGCCGACCGGCCGTCGAGAACAGGTCAGCGCCGCCAGATCAGCTTCCAGAACGGGGGTGGCCCCATCGTCGCATCGACCGGCTGATCGCCGACTGGGACACCACACCCGGCAAGCTCCGGCTGACCCGGTTAGTCCTCGTGATCGGGATAGTGCTCGCCGGAGCCGTTGGAGTCGTCACCGCGAACGACCGCGTGGACACCACGCGAGACATCGCCGAGCGTCTTGAACCGCTCAATGCGAACGTGACCACGCTCTACCAGTCGCTGGCCGATGCAGACGCCACGGTCGCGGCTGGGTTCTTATCGGGCGGAGTGGAACCCAACGAGGTCCGTGCCCGCTATAACCGCGACGTGGCCACGGCGACGGCGAGTTTGGCGCAGGCCGGCACCCAGGCCGGCGGGGAGCTGGTGACCGCCAACCGGATCGCCGACATCACCACCCAGCTGCCGGTCTACACCGGCCTGGTCGAACGGGCTCGGGCGAACAACCGGCAGGGCTTGGCGGTCGGGACGACTTACCTCCGGCGCGCCTCGGAGCTGATGCAGAGGTCGATCCTGCCGGAGGGGGCTGAGCTGCAACGACGGCAGGCATCCCAGCTCAACGGGGCCTACCAGCGGGCCGAGTCGGTGCCGGTTGTCGCGCTTGCGGCCTGCGGGGCGAGCCTGGCCGGGTTGATCTGGGTGCAGGTCTTCCTGTTCCAGCGCACCCACCGGATGTTCAAC
Organism: Pseudonocardiaceae bacterium; assembly: GCA_050700495.1. Taxonomy (GTDB): domain Bacteria; phylum Actinomycetota; class Actinomycetes; order Mycobacteriales; family Pseudonocardiaceae. The sequence goes on along the minus strand of JBOHHF010000391.1, from coordinate 7,531 downwards.
ATCGGCCTGGTCATGGCGAGCGGGGCAGTGCTCGCCGGCCTGGTGTGGTGGACGGCCGCGGGGATGGTTTCGGCCGGCTCGCTAGCGCGCTCGCTCGGACATAGCCGGTCGGTGTCCGATGCGCTGGGGCCGGCGCAGATCGCTGCGCTGCAGGCGCGCGCCGTCGAGAGCCTTGGGTTGGTCACCCGCGATGGTGACAGCGAGCCGGACTTCGACGCCCGGATGCAGCAGCTCGCCCGCAACGGCGGTGCCGGGGGAGCGCTGGGCGCAGCCAAGCAATTCGCCACCGACCCGGAGGGGCGAGCGCTGGTGCGAGCGGCGGTCGATGACGCCAGCGGTTACGCCGCGGCACACCAGGAGGTCCGTCGGCTGAACGAGACCGGGGAATACACCAAAGCGGTCGACGCCGCGGTGAACAGCCGCCAGGGCAGCGCCGCCGCGGCGTTCGACCGGCTCGCCGCAGCGATCCAGGCCGCTGTCGAGTACGAGCGCGCGGCCTTCGGGAGAGACATCGACCGCGCCCGAGGCTGGCTCGCCGGCCTGCCTATCGGTATCGGCACGCTGGCTCTCATCGCGGCGGTCGGGGTGGCCTTGGGCGTCCGGCAGCGGCTGGAGGAGTACCGATGAGTATCCGATTTGCGTTCACCTGCGGTGCGCTGGCGGTCGTTATCCTGGGCGTTGCGGCAGGCGACCAGTGGCCAAAACACCCGGTCCCCGACCTGTTGACGGCAGGGCTCGGACCGACGCCAGCCCCACGTCCGGCAGTGGAGCCGCCCGGGCCGGCATCGGCCGAACCGGACTGCAACCCGCAAAATTTCCGGGCCAGCCTGCGCCCGCAGGGTCCGATGCCCGCACCCGGCCAGATGCCCGCCGGGTCCACAATGGCCCGAATCGCTGAGCGAGGCCACCTGATCGCCGGAATCGACCAGGACACCCACCAGTTCGCCTTCCGGAACACGACGTTGTGGCAGGAGGGATTCGACATAGACATCGTCCGGGACATCGTCGAGGCGATCTTCGGTGACCGCGAGCGAGTGGTGTTCCGGCCGCTGGATGTGACCGATCGGGTCAGAACTGTGAAGTCGGGCCACGTCGACCTGTTGGTCGCCACGTCGACCATCACCTGCAGGCGCCGAGAACAGGTGGAGTTCAGCACCGTGTATTACGAGGCGGGGCAACGGGTACTGGTGAATCGCGGTTCGGCCGTCACGGGCCTGGACGATCCGAGGATCGGGCGCGTCTGCGCGGCCCGGGGTTCGACATCGCTGGGAAAGATCTTGGCCGCCCCCTCGAAGCCGGTCGCGGTAGGCGTGGCCGCCACGACGGACTGCCTGATGCTGCTTCAGCTCGCTGAGATCGATGCTATATCCACCGACGACGCTCTGCTGGCGAGCATGGCCGCCCAGGATCCGCGGACCGAGATCATCGGTCCGCGGATCACCGAAGAGCCTTATGGCATCGCGATCAGCAAAGACACCCCGGATCTGGTGCGGTTTGTCAACGCAGTGCTGGAGCGTCGCGTACAGGACGGCCGGTGGCAAACCAGCTACGAGCGCTGGCTGATGCCGCTGCTGGGCCCAGCGCCGTCACCACCGACACCGCAATACCGGGACTGACCCTATGACGATCTTCATGGCAGCCGGCGCATGGACATGATGAGCAAGGGCACGATGGTGAGCCGGCGGTCGGTACTGGCCGCGGCCGTCCTGGTCACCGCTGGCTGCGTGGACGCCACCGGCTCCCGTTCGGCGGCGGAGCTGGTGTGGGCCACCGGCGGGATCGCTGCCGCGGACCAGGCCCCCGCCCTGGACATCGCAGAGCAGTGGAACCAGCTGCATCCGAACGGGCCGAAGGTGCGGGTAGAGCCGCTCCCATCGGAGTCCGTCAACGACACGCATCAGCTGCTGGCGGTGGAGCTCAACGCCGGCCTCAACCAGTTCGACATCGTCGATCTCGACGTCACCTGGGTCCCGGAATTCGCCCAACGTGGTTGGCTGGTGGACCTGCAAAGCCTGCGCCCGGACCTCGAGCAGGTCTCGCTGCGCGGCCCGCTGCAGGTCGCAGTCTGGGACGGGAAGCTGTGGGCCGCGCCGTACGTCACCGACGCGGGAATCCTTTACTACCGCTCGGATCTGGTGAACAAGCCGCCGGCCACCTGGCAGGAACTGATCGACGTCGGCCGCCGGGTTGGCGAGCGCAACGGAATCGCGCCGTTCGTTGCCGACGGTGCCCAGTATGAGGGGCTGGTTGTCCAGTACCTTGAATACTTCTGGGGTCTCGGTGGCGACGTGCTCGACAGCGATGGTCAGTCGGTGCGATTTCAGCTCGACAAGGCCCAGCAAGCTGCCGAGTTCATGCGGACGGCGTTTCGCCAGGGCGTCTACGCGCCGGGATTCAACACGATGACACTCGAAGAGGCCCGCAGGACCTTCCAATCCGGCGAGGCTGTGTTCATGCGTTCGTGGCCGTATGCCTACCAGCAGATGAACAGCACGGATCCGAACAGCCAGGTTGTCGGGAAGGTCGGCATCGCACCGCTCCCCGCGTTCACCGGATTCCGGCCGGTCGCCGCGTTGGGTGGTCACAACCTGGTGGTGAGCGCCTTCTCCCGCGACATCCCCGCGGCGACAGAGTTCGTCAGGTTCGTCTCGACCTCCAGGGATGTGCAACTATCGCTGGCCCAGCGGCACTCACTGGCACCGACGATGGCGGCGATCTACCAGGACCTGGCGAGCGACCCGATGATGTCGCTGCTCGCGAAGGTTTTGCCGGCGGCCACGCCGCGGCCGGCCACACCGGAGTGGACCACGGTCAGCGCGGAGATCCAGCAGCAGATCTTCGGAGCCTACACCGGCATTCGCGAGTCGAAGGTGGCGGTCGAGGCGGTGCGCGAGTACCTCGTCGCCACGGTCGCGGGCCACTGACGCTGGTGAGGGCTGCCCCCTAGCCACAGATAGTGGCGGAAAGCTTTACTGGTAAGCGATGAAAAGCCCGCGCCGGGTCACGTCTATCTGAGGAGGGAGTATGGAAGCCATTGCTTTGATTGTTCTGGTGGCAACCCTCTTGGTGGGTTTTGGCGTGCTCATGGGGTGCACTTTCAGTCAGTGGCTGCTAGATGTGCGGGATCGGAGACAAGCGGCAGTGCAGCGCTGCCTGAATGAGCAATGGCAAGAGATTGGTGCGGCCAGGCAGGCGATTGCTCAACAACGAAGAGGTGAACCGTGAGGAGTAGTTCACCACTGCGCCACCCGCTGCGCAGATTCGTCGCCAGCGACGATCCGACCGATGCCACGGGTAGCGTAGCTAGTCTGCTGCTGCGGATCCGCGATGGGGATCCAGCGGCTTGGGACGAAATTCTGCGCCGGTACGGCAAGCTCGTCTCCATGACGGTGCGGTCGTTTGGACTGCAAGACGCCGACACACTCGACGTCACGCAGATGACCTGGCTGCGGCTGGCTCAAAACGCCCACCGTGTGCAGCGTCCCGAGCGGCTGGGCGGGTGGTTGGCGACCACCGCCCGCCGCGAATGCCTGCACCTTCTGCGCGAAGCCAAACCAGCTCGGGATCTCGCTGATGTAGCCCCAGAAACTGTGGCCGATCTCTCGGCGGGCCCCGAGCAGCGCGTTATCGACGCCGACACCGCGCGAACGTTGCGGAAGCTCGTCGACGAGCTGTCGCCTCGCCGGCGGACGCTGCTGCGGGCGCTGTTCACCGACAATCCCCGCCCCTACGCCGAGGTCGCCCGCGCCGTCGGAATCTCGCCCGGCGGCATCGGGCCCACCCGGGCACGGGCCCTTCGGCAGCTGCGGGACAAGCTCAACGAGCATGAGCTGGGACCGGGAGCCCACCCATGACGACCGCCCGTGATCACCAGCAGAGCTGCCCGGCGAAGGTCAACCGAACCGCTCCCGTCTCCTCAGGGGGAACGGAGGCGCCAGAACGGAGAGACCGGACCGACGCCGGCGCCGAGTGGGTAGGCGTGGGCTACCGCCTGCTCGATGTAGCGTTTGCCGTACCCGACCGCCTCGGGCACCGCGACGTCGCGGGCCAGTGCACAGGTGATCGCCGCGGCCAGGGTGTCGCCACTGCCGTGGGTGTGCGGGGTGGCTGATCGGGGACTGGTGAAGGCAGTGAACTCGCTACCGTCGTAGAGCAGATCCAGGCACTGTGGGTTCCTCTCCTGGGGGTCGGCGCGCAGGTGCCCGCCCTTGACCAGCACCCACTGCGGGCCCAAAGCATGCAGCGCCTTTGCTGCGGTGTACTGCTCCGCCCGGGAACCGACGTCCACCCCGACGAGCAACCGCACCTCGTCCAGGTTCGGGGTGATCAGGGTGGCCAGCGGGAGCAATTCGTCGCGCAGCGCGTCCAGCGCATTGTCGGTCAGCAGCGGGTCGCCGTGCATGGAGGCGGCCACCGGGTCAACCACCAACGGCACCGAAGCACCGATACCCAGCTCGTCGCACACTGCGGCCACCACGGAGATGATCGCCGCCGAGGCCAGCATGCCGGTCTTCACGGCAGCCACTCCGATATCGGTGGCCACCGCCCGGATCTGGTCGGCCACCGTGGACGGAGGGATCTCCACGATTCCGGTAACGCCTAACGAGTTCTGCACCGTCACCGCGGTGACCGCGACACAGCCGTGCACGCCGCAGACGGTGAAGGTGCGCAGATCGGCCTGCAGGCCCGCCCCCCCACCGGAGTCCGACCCTGCGATGGTCAGCGCAACGGGGGGCCCACTGGGGGGCCGCCCAGTGGAGGGCCGCCCAGTGGAGGGCACAGCGGTCACGACCCGGTCACCGGCAGGTACACCCGCCCGCCGGCTGCGGTGAACTCGTCGGACTTCTGGGCCATCCCGGCCTCCAGCGCCTCCACCGTGGACAGCCCATGTTCCTCGGCATAGGCCCGGACGTCGGCGGAGATGCGCATCGAGCAGAACTTGGGCCCGCACATCGAGCAGAAATGTGCGGTCTTCGCCGGCTCGGCGGGCAGCGTCTCGTCGTGGTAGGACCGTGCGGTGTCCGGGTCCAGCGCCAGCGCGAACTGGTCGTGCCAGCGGAACTCGAACCGGGCGGTCGACAGTGCGTCATCCCAGGCCTGCGCGCCCGGATGGCCCTTGGCCAGGTCGGCGCTGTGCGCGGCGATCTTGTAAGTGATCACGCCGGTCTTGACGTCGTCGCGGTCGGGCAGGCCGAGGTGCTCCTTGGGCGTGACGTAGCACAGCATCGCGGTGCCCGCCTGCGCGATCATCGCTGCGCCGATCGCCGAGGTGATGTGGTCATAGGCCGGCGCGATATCGGTCGCCAGCGGACCGAGGGTGTAGAACGGCGCCTCGTCGCACCACTCCTCCTCCAGGCGGACGTTTTCGACGATCTTGTGCATCGGCACGTGCCCGGGGCCCTCGATCATCACCTGCACGTCGTGGCGCCGCGCGATCTGGGTCAGCTCCCCCAGGGTCTTGAGCTCGGCGAGCTGCGCCTCGTCGTTTGCGTCGGCGATGGAACCGGGGCGCAGGCCATCGCCCAGGGAGAACGTCACGTCGTAGCGGCGCAGGATCTCGCACAATTCTTCGAAGTTCTCGTACAGGAACGATTCGCGGTGGTGCGCCAGGCACCAGGCCGCCATGATCGACCCGCCGCGGGAGACGATGCCGGTCACCCGGTGCACCGTCAGCGGGATGTAGCGCAGCAGCACACCGGCATGCACGGTCATGTAGTCCACACCTTGCTCTGCCTGCTCGATCACGGTGTCGCGATAGATCTCCCAGGTCAGCGCGGCCGGGTCACCGTTGACCTGCTCCATCGCCTGATAGATCGGCACGGTGCCGACCGGGACGGGGGAGTTGCGCAGCAGCCACTCGCGGGTCTCGTGGATCCGCTTGCCGGTGGACAGGTCCATGATCGTGTCTGCGCCCCAACGGGTGGCCCAGACCATCTTGTCCACCTCCTCCTCAATGGAGGAGGTGACGGCCGAGTTACCGATGTTGGCGTTGATCTTCACGAGGAATTTCTTCCCGATGATCATCGGCTCGGACTCGGGGTGGCGGTGGTTGGCCGGGATCACCGCACGGCCGCGGGCCACCTCGGCACGCACCAGTTCGACAGCGATGCCCTCACGGGCGGCGATGAACTCCATCTCCGGGGTCACCATGCCGGCCCGGGCCCAGGCGAGCTGGGTCATCGCACCATTGACCGGTTCGCGCTGCGCGATCCACGGCGCACGCAGGGCAGGAAGCCCACTGCGGACGTCGATAGGCACATCGGTATCGGTGTAGGGACCCGAGGTGTCGTAGAGATCGAAGTGCTCGCCGTTGGTCAGCTCCACCCGGCGGACCGGAACCCGCAGCCCATCGCGTATCTCCTGGTAGATCTTTCTCGATCCGGTGATCGGACCAGTGGTCACGGTGGGTTCGATGGCGCGGTCATGCAGTGTCGTCATGCGATGACTCTCCCTACGCCGGCATTACCCGGACAGGTTCCTGCGGTCGACAGCCCCGGGCCCGATGCCCAGCCGCCCTCTCAGCCCGCTTCGGTACGAGCTCCCGCGTGTGCAGTTGACTGATCCGACCGTAGCCGTCCAGCTGCTGGCTGGGAAGGCACCCCTCCTACGGATCGGCATGATCGCAGCTCCGAGATCCGCATACCGTCGCTCACGAGGTGTCATGACCCCGTCACGTCGGCGGCAGGTTGAGATGTCGGGTGACGGGCTTGGGTCGGCCAGCGAGTGGCGGGCTGTTCTCTGATTCTTGAGCCAGTGCCGGACGTGGATCCGGACAACAATCAGGATCGACCCTTCGTGCGGCGGTATGAATGTTCTCGTGCGGTCCTGTGAGGGTGACGTCTCAAGCGGTTGCATCCGCATCGATTCCGCCTGGGTGATCAGCGACTGATCTGGATCTCCGCGAGGCACATCACGGCCCGGTCTGCCTCATCCATCGTAGGTGGGGCCTCGGCAGGCAGATCGGGCCCGGCGGACGATGATCTGGTGGCTGCGGCAGTTCGGCATCCTGCCGGGTGTGCGCCGGGTCTGCCGGGTCTGCCGGGTCGAACTGATGGTGCTCCAGTCAGCCTTGGTGAGCCTGCTGCTCGACCGCGATGCCGGGATATGCTGCACCGCAGGTCACTGCTGCTATAGCATTCTCACGGTGGGCTGTGCTTGTCCCGGAGGGGTGGTATGTCGAGTAGCGGGCCTGGGCCAGGCGGAGGGTTGCGGAACCTTCTGCTGGTTCTCGAACCGGAACCGGACGTAGATCCGGACAAGGCTGAGCGGTCTGCTCGGTGGTTGCGTGCCGAGCTCACGGTATTGGACGTCGAGTCCATTTCCTGGGCGGCTTCGGAGGCCGCACCCGAGCGCGCCAAAGGAGTAGATCCGGCTACTCTTGCTGCTCTATTCATTACCTTGAGTGATCCCGGTGGTGTCCTGACCGTTCTGATCGATACCATACGGGATTGGTTGGCCCGAAATGCTTCGGCTCGTCGTATCTCGGTGACTATCGATTGTGATACGATCGTGCTGGAGAAAGCTTCCACGC
>JBOHHF010000390.1:0-4603 GCA_050700495.1 Pseudonocardiaceae bacterium | reverse complement strand
TGATGTCGCGGCCCTGCTCGAGCCAGGTGTACCAGGACACGCCGACCCCGGCCAGCACGGCGACCTCCTCACGCCGCAGACCCGGTGTCCGGCGCCTGCCCACCGCCGCCATGCCGACGTCACCGGGCGACAGGCGCGCCCGGCAGATGCGCAGAAAATCGCGGAGCTGCTCGCGACGACACCGCCTCACCGCAGGGGGTTCGCTGGTCATATGCCACAGTAACAACGACCGGCGCGGACCGGCCGCCTGATCAGCCGAGCGATGAGTGTCGGTTTAACGGTGGATCCGGCCCCGGTGTTGGTTGGTTTCCGGTTGGGGTGATCCAGCCTTCGAAGGTGATCGCGAAGGCGTTGAGAGCCGGTTTCCACAGTGCTGCACATCGTGCCTGCCGCGCCCGATCGGGTCCAAGGATCAGGTCCCAGGTACCGGCTCACCATGCACCTGACCAAGATCGCTACCTACGGTACCGGAGAACTGCTCAACGCGCAGGTGCTGCTCTATAGCGCCGCGCTGAACAGCTTTGACATACCGCGTACCTCTACGCAGTTGAATTCGAAAAGGGTTATGAGTGTACGCAAGAACTGGCCACCCGACGAACGACGACCTTCAGCTGCGGTGTGCCGAGAGACTAACCCGGTGGTAACTGTCATTTCTCATCGTTGAGTCATCACCGCAGTCGCACTTTACATTGTCAGTGTGGGAGCCGTGACTGTGTCAGTGCTCATCAGCGATGCTGCCCCTGCACTGAGCCCAGCACCGGGCCCGGCCACCACACCGCGACATCTGCGCCGGCCCCGCCGGCCTGGAGCAACCACAATGTTGATCGCCGAAACTGAGCTGTGACCGTGCAGTACTGCACGGCTACGCCTCAGTTTCGGCGATCACTGGTGCGAACCGGACCTCAGACTGCGGTACTCAACGCTGCCAGCGGCGAGCGACAAGCTCTTAACTCCAGGCGCCTGAGGCAGCGGCGTTCTTCACGAAGGTGGAGAAGTCGATTGCGTCCCGCCCAAGAGCCCGCCGCACGCCGTCGGAGATCTTGGCCTCCAACCCCTCCTCGATGGGATTCAGAGCAGCGGTCCACAACTGGGCATCAGAAGCTGACCACCCCTGACTGACCAGCTCGGGGATGAACTCGGCAGCAGGCACGGCCACGTACCGGACCCCCGCCCGATAGCGGACCCGATCTCGGCAACAGCCTCCGCAAAGGTCACAGCCCGAGATCCCGACAACTCGTAGATCTTCCCAGCGTGCCCGTCCTCAACGAGAGCGATCACAGCCACCGCCGCGATGTCCCCGGTGTCGACGAAGGAAGCGGCACCGGTCCCGGCGGCCTGCCGAACCTCACCCCGGAGGATTCCGTCGCGGAGCAACCCCTCGCTGAAGTTCTGCGCGAACCACCCGGGCCGCAGAATCGTCCACTCCGGACCGGCTGGCGCGGCGTCGACTCACAGGTTTGGTCCGTCCCAATGCTGCCCAAGAGAGCGCCCCGATCGAACGGTTCGAAGCCGGACATTGCCATAGCCTCGCGGGCAGCATCTGCGGTCAGGATCCATGGTCATTGTCGGCCGCTGCGTGGTCGAGTGTGGCCAGGTGGGTGCGGATGTCCTCAGCGTTAGGGATGCCGAGGTCGGTGTAGCGGGTAAGCGACTGTTGCCAGTGGTGGCGGGCCAGGTCGGAGTCGCTGGTGGCGAGGTGGGTGTGGGCGAGACCGTTGTGGGCACGGGCCTGTTCGTAGCGGTCGCCGATCTGGGTGGCCAGGGTAAGCGCGGCGGTGTGCTGGATGAGTGCCTCGCTAAGCTGTCCGGTGACGCACCGGATCTCACCGAGGTTGTTGAGGGCGCGGGCCTCGCCGGCCGGGTGGCCGATCTCTCGGTAAAGAGCTAGGGCCTGCTGCTGGTGATCATCGGCCTGCACATAGTGAACCTGCCGCTGGTAGACATCGCCGAGGACGGCCAGCGCATCGGCTTCGCCGACCCGGTCGCCGAGCTCGCGGAATAGGGCCAAGGCCTGCTTGAGATCCTCGTCGGCCTGCCCATAGCTGCCCTGCCGCTGGTAGACATCGCCGAGGATGGCCAGCGTGCGGGCTTCGCCGATCCGATGGTTGATCTCGCGGAACAGGGCTAAGCCACGTTCGAGGTGTTCTGTGGCCTGTCCATAGTGGCCCTGCCGCTGATGGACGAGGCCGAGGTAGCCCAGCGCGTGGGCTTCGCCGACCCGGTGGTCGAGCTCGCGGAACAGGACTAAGGCATGTTCGAGATACTCTGCGGCCTGTCCGTAGCGACCCTGATGCCAGCAGGCGACGCCGAGGTCGTCCAGCACATTGGCTTCGCCGTCCCGGTGGTCGAGCTCGCGGAACAGGGCCAAGGCTTGCTGGTGGTGCTCGGTGGCCTGCTGGTCGCTGCCTTGCTGCTGGTAAACGAGACCGAGGCGAGTCAGCGCGTCGGCCTCGCCGGCGCGGTCACCGATTTCGCGGCACAGGGCTAGGGCTTGCTGGTGGTGCTCGGTGGCCTGCTGATAGCGAGCTTGCCAGAAGTAGACGAGCCCAAGGTTGGTCAGCGCGCGGGCTTCGGCGGACGGGTCTCTGGTACGGCGAGCGGCGTGGCGGGAATGGGTGAGGATGGTCAGGGCGTCAAGATAGTGGCCACCGTTCTCGAGGTAGCAGTACAGGGTGGTGGCGAGACGGGTGGTGTGGCCGGGCCAGCCGCGTGCAGCGGTATAGGCGGAGACGGTGACAAGGGTGGCCCGTTCGGTATCTAGCCAAGCCCGTGCCATGATCGGATCGGCCATCGGGCCGGTGGGCGTAATCCGGGGACGCAGGCGAGGCGGCGGGTGATCCTGTGAGACGGAAACGAGGGTATCCACCGCGGCTGCCGTAGTCCCCACGTAGTGGTCAAATAGTCGGGTCAGCGCTGCCTGCCGCTTGTGTTCGGGGTCCTCCTGGGCTGCGAGGTAGGTGGCATAGGCGCGCAGCAGGTCGTGCATGCCATGGCGGGTGGAGCGGGTGAGCTGGATGAGATGCGCCCGGACCAGCAGGTCCAGCAGGTGTTGTGCCCGCTTGAGTCTGACGTCGGCGAGGATGGCGGCAGCATAGGGGTCGAGGTCGGGACCCGGGTGCAAGCCGATCAGCCGGAACATTCGCGCCGCGTCCGCTGGGAGGTGCTGGTAGGACCAGGAGAAAACACCACGGACAGCAGTACGGGGATCACCACCGGCGTCCAGCAGCTCCAGCCGCCGATGCTCGTCGCCCAACTCGGTGACCAGCTCAGCCAGGCTGGTGTCCGGGCGGGTGGCGGCCAGTTCAGCGGCCACCCGCACCGCCAGCGGTAGCTGCACACACTGCTGGGCCAGCGTGACGGCAGCCTCGGGTTCGGCGTCGATCCGTTTCCCGATCAGCGCCCGTAGCAGCACTACCGCGTCCTCGGGAGGAAGCGGATCGAGTTCCAGGCGCTGGGCGCCGTGCCGGGCAACCAGTCCTGCGAGGGAGTCCCGGCTGGTCACCACCACCAAGCAGGATGCGGTCCCGGGCAGTAAGGGCCGGATCTGCTCGACGGTGGCAGCGTTGTCCAGCATCACCAGTAGCCGCCGCCCATTCAACAGGCTGCGGTAGGCGGCCGCGCGCTCCTCCACCTCCAGGGGAATCTCCTGTCCAGCCAGACCGAGCGCGCGCAAAAATCCGGCCAGCACATCCTCCGCCGACATAGGCTGGTCAGGATCGTAGCCACGCAGGTTGACGTATAACTGCCCATCGGGATACTCGCCCCGGACCCGATGCGCCCACCGCAGCGCCAGCGCGGTCTTACCCACCCCGGCAGTACCCGAGACTGCAAAGATCACCGCCGCTGTCGATTCCCCGCCTGCCGCACCTGCCTGCGTGGCGGTTGCGGCCAAGAGGTGGTCGAGATCGGCCAACTCCTGTGTCCGACCGGTGAATTTATCCACGTCCGCGGGCAGCTGCGCCGGCGCTACCCTGGCCAACGTGGGCGTGGTGTCACGCCTGGATTGATGTCGCAGCGCGTGGTACACCTCCACGAGCACCTCGTGCCGTCGACGCCACCCATCGACCGCCTGCTCGTCATCACCGGTGCACATCCGGATCAGGGGTTCGACCAACCGACCCCAGTCCGGCGGCCGACTGATCTTCCCATCCAAGATCGTATGTAACTGGGAACCGCTGTAGCGCACTCGGCGAGCCAGCGCCGCCCGGTCGAGTCCGCAGCCCTCCTGCAACCGTCTCAACCCAGCACAGAACTCCGCAACCGGATCCCCGGCTTCCTTGCCCTGCCACCGAGGGTTCACTCATCCGTCCAGTGTTGTCCGATCTCAGAGATTCGCACACACATCTTAACCAGCATCGATGCGGGCCCGATCCGGACTTGGTCCGGTTTCGTGGACGGCGGCCGCGTACCGGGTCTTTCCGCTGCATCCTGAGGGTGTTCTTCCCTCACATCCTGGCTGGGGGGTATCGCTGGGGGCGGTCCAGAGGAGCTGCTGGTCTAAGTAGGGTCGGGGGCACAGGGTGGGCCCGATAAACGGCAGGTGCCGTGCAGTCGGAGGCTGACCCCTGTGTGGACGAGACGCTCCACTGGACTGCTCCCCACT
>JBOHHF010000389.1:0-7111 GCA_050700495.1 Pseudonocardiaceae bacterium | reverse complement strand
AACCAGGTCGAGGAAGGCGTCCACCTCGTCCTCGTTGTAGCCCCGCTTGCCGATCGGCGGCTTACTGAACGCGACGTTGTGAACGTCGGCGGGGGTCAACGGCATCGGATCACCTCACGCACTCCTCAACTATGCACACACTGGTGTGTCGGCCCCGGGCATGGCGGCCGTTACGTTCTCGGGTCTACCACTCGCATCAGTATGAACACCACGAGCAGCAAAACCATAATGGACAGGTCCAGACCCACGCCTCCGATGCGGATAGGTTTGACCACCCGGCGGAGCGCCCGGACCGGCGGATCAGTCATGGTGTAGACCGACTCAAGCGCGATCGCCACCCCTCCGACTGGTTGCCAGCTGCGGGCGAAGGCACGCACAAGCTCGACCACGATACGCGCCGTGAGCAGCAACCAGAAGAAGAAGAGCAGGTAGTAAACCACCAACCGGACCACATCCACGCCGACACTCTGCCATCGGTGGCGGGGCGGTGGCCAATCGGGGGGCAGCCGGGTCCCTGGGCTGCGGAGTTAGCCGAGGAAGCGACCTTCAGCGATGCGGCGCCTGTCCTCAGCCGACACGTCGACGTTGGGCGGCGACAGGAGGAACACCTTGTTGGTGACCTTGTCGATCGAGCCGCGCAGCGCGAAGGCCAGCCCCGCTGCGAAGTCCACGAGGCGCTTGGCGTCCCGGTCTTCCATCTCGGTCAGGTTCATGATCACCGGATTGCCCTCGCGGAAGCGTTCCCCGATGGGCCGAGCTTCGTTGTAGTTGTGCGGGTGCAAGGTGACGATGCGCGACAGTGGGTGCGCTTGGTCCGCGGACGAGTCACTGGCGAGCGGGTTGTCGGCGAACGGATCGCTGGCGAATGCCGCGCTGGGCTGCGCTGGTGCAACCGGTTGGCGGACCGTCGCTGCGGTGGTTGCTGTATCGATGGCCAGCGAGCCGTGCACCGGAGCCTCTGCAGTCCACGACGCCGTCGCCCTGGATTCGGGGATTCGAGAGTTTGGGACCCAGGAGGGGGGCCGGCTGGGATGCACCCTGGGTACCGCAGAGCGCCCAGGGTAGGCAGCCATGCCGTCGTCGTAACCGCCGAAATCCGCCCGGTGGCCCCGGCTGATGCCGGGTCGCTCAGCAGCGTGGTCACGTTCCCTAGCGACCCCGGCTGCGGCCATGTCGTAGCCGGGGTCGTCATAGCCGGATCGATAGTCGGGGTGATAGTCATCGAACTCTTCAGCAGGGACCATGCCGAAGTACGCCTTGAGCCTGTACAGCGCGCTCATCGCCTCGCCTTCCTGTCCCGATCTTCAAGCGAGGTTAACGGCCGGTCGCCCAGTAATGCGGTTCCGACACGCACGCAAGTTGAGCCCTGCGCGACGGCCTGCTCGAGGTCCCCGCTCATCCCGGCAGACAGCTCACCTGCGCCGGGGTGGGCCCGGCGTAGTCGCTGGGCGGCGGCGGCGAGTTCGGCGAAGGCCGTCTCGGGAGCGACACCGAGCGGGGCAACCCCCATCACGCCCTCCAGACGCAGCCCGGGGGCAGCCGCCACCCGGTCAGCCAGCGCCTCAAGTTCGGGCAGGGGGCAGCCGCCACGCACCGGGTCGCCGTCCAGGCTGGCTTGGACGAGCACACCGACGGCACCGTCGCGTTCGCCGGCTTCCTGTGCGGCGCGGACAGCTCGGTCCAGCGCGACGACCAGCCGCACCGAATCCACCGACTGCACCTGCATCGCCCACCGGGCCACCGAACGTGACTTGTTGCGCTGCAGCCGGCCGACCATGTGCCAGCGCATCGCGACCGACGGCCGAAGCGCGCTGACGTCGGCCACCTTGGGAGCTGCCTCCTGATCGCGCGCCTCGGCCACGTCGCGCAGACCAAGATCAGCGAGCAGTGCCACGTCGGCAGCCGGGAACGTCTTGGTGACCGCGAGCAGCCGCACACCAGCGGGATCCCGACCCGCGACGGCGCACGCGGTGACGATGCGATCCCGAACCCGCGCCACCGCCGCAGCCAGGTCGTCGCGACGGTCGTTCACGAGCCGATCCCCCAGTCTTCACACCTCGAACCAGGTCAACGCAGCAAGCCGGCCAGTGATGCCCTCGCGGCGGTAGCTGTACAGCGCCGGGTCCTCAATGGTGCACCGTGGATCGACACCGACCCGTGCCACGCCGGCTTCGGCGAGCTGTCGCCACAACCCGGCCCTCAGGTCCAGTCCCGCGGTGCCCCGCCGGGTCCGGCAGGCGCTGCCGGGCAAGCGAGCCGCCACGTCGGCCTGCATCGCCGCGGGTACCTCGTAGCACTGCCCGCAGGCCGCCGGCCCCAGCAATACCTCCACCCGATCGATCCGCGCGCCGAGCTCACGCATGGCCTCCAGCACCGCGGGCAACACCCCGATCCGGGCCCCCACCCGCCCCGCGTGCACGGCGCCGACAACCTGTCCGACCGGGTCAGCGAGTAACACCGGCACGCAGTCGGCGACCAGTACCGCCACCGCGAGCCCCGGTTCAGCGGTGATCAGTGCGTCGGTGGCCGGTACCGGCGCCGCCAGCGGGCCGTCGACCACGGTAACGGTGCGACCGTGTACCTGCTCCATCCAGACCAACCGCTGCACAGCCAGTCCAACCCCCGCAGCCAGCCGCGCCCGGTTCGCCGCCACGGCCTCGCAACGGTCGCCGACGTGCTCGCCCAGGTTGAACGACGCATACGGCGCCGCGGAGACACCGCCGTGCCGAGTGGTCACCACCCGACGAACGCGGATGGCACTCACCGCCTCATGAACGGTGGCACATCCACCTCGTCATCGTCATCGAAGTCCCCGGTCACCGGCACGGCCCAGCTCGGCGGGTTCTCCGCCGGACGACCCGGCCCAGCACGGCCGGCCGCGGCCGGGCTGGACTCAGGCCCACCGGTGGCAGGCCGCCAGTCGGAGCGGCTGGGATGAGTCGGATTGGGGTGAGCCGGGCGGGTCGGGGCCGCGGAGGGTGCTGCCGCGGGGGGCGTTGATGCTTGCGGCGCCCTGCTGGATTGGCCGACTTTTCCGGACTGGCCGCTGACCACCGTCCGCGCGGCGACCGGTGTGGGATTCAACCTCTTATGCGAAGGTCCGCCTGCATCGAAACCGGCGGCTATCACCGTGACCCGCACCTCGTCACCCAGCGAGTCGTCGATCACCGTGCCGAAGATGATGTTGGCGTCGGGATGCGCGGACTCCTGTACCAAGGTCGCAGCCTCGTTGATCTCGAACAGGCCCAGGTCCGACCCGCCGGCGATGGACAGCAAAACACCATGCGCCCCCTCCATCGACGCTTCCAGCAGAGGAGAGTTGATGGCCTTCTCGGCGGCCTGCACTGATCGGCCCTCCCCTCTGGAGGACCCGATTCCCATCAGGGCGCTACCCGCACCGGACATAATGCTCTTCACGTCGGCGAAGTCCAGGTTGATCAGCCCGGGGGTGGTGATGAGGTCGGTGATGCCTTGGACGCCGGACAGCAGGACCTCGTCGGCGGAGCGGAACGCGTCCATCAGGCTCACGTTGGCGTCGCCGAGTTGCAGCAGCCGGTCATTGGGGATCACGATCAGGGTGTCGCACTCGTTGCGCAACTCGGTGATGCCGTCCTCGGCCTGGCCGGCTCGTCGCTTGCCTTCGAAGGTGAACGGCCTGGTGACCACACCGATGGTCAGGGCGCCCAGCTTGCGGGCGATGCTCGCTACCACCGGAGCGCCCCCGGTGCCGGTCCCACCACCCTCACCAGCGGTGACGAACACCATGTCAGCGCCTTTGAGAACTTCCTCGATCTCTTCACGGTGGTCTTCGGCGGCCTTGCGGCCGACGTCCGGGTCCGCTCCGGCGCCGAGCCCGCGGGTGAGTTCCCGGCCGATGTCGAGCTTGACGTCGGCATCAGACATCAGCAGGGCCTGAGCATCGGTGTTCACCGCGATGAACTCGACGCCCTTGAGCCCGACTTCGATCATGCGGTTGACGGCGTTGACACCGCCACCACCGATGCCCGCGACCTTGATCACGGCGAGGTAGTTGTGCGCCGGCGTCATCTGGTCGCGCCGTTACTGTTCAACCCTGCGCCGCCCAATCCCTCGCCCTGTAACACAGTGCGGCTTTCCTCGTCGCTGCCGACACCGCGCCGTCGTCCAAGCATCCCGCTCCCCTCGGCGTGGCAGAACCCTCAACCTCAGCTAAAGGATTAGAGTTATGTCAGCTTTGTGTTCTGGGCGACGGTAGGCACCGCCACCGGCAGGGTCCAGCAGGCACGCCGGACGCTTCGACGATCCAACGACGCGAGTGTATGCGCCGGGGAGACCTGGCGGCGACAGGGTCACAGCTCCAGGCCACCTGCTGCACCAGCTCCTCGGCGTCAGGCGCCGAGTACCGGCCACCCGAGGGACCGAGCCGCCTGCGCTTGACGCAGGTCGGCCGTCACCATGGTGACTCCGGTCGGCCCGGTGCGCTGAACGGCAGCCAGGTGCAACGCGTCGAGGCTGCGGGCTCCCGTCAGGTCGGCGAGCCGGCCCGCCTCCTCCGCGAGCACAGCGTCGATCTCGACCACAGCCAGGCGCGTCCAGTCAGCGTGGAAGGCGTCCCGGGCGGCGAGCGCGTCGGCCGCGATCAGTCGTCGGCCGAGGTTGCGCCAGACCTCGACCCAGGTGAACCGGCAGGTCAGCCAGGCCTCGTCGCTGCCGAGGATGGTGTTGTACCACGTGCTATCCCGCTCGTCGATGTACCGCTTGAGCAGCGCACTCGAGTCCAGGTAGAGCGTCACTCCTCGGCTCGGTCCTCGTCGAGCATGTCCTGGACGGAGATCAAGGCGTTGGCCCGTGCCGGCGCCGGCGGCAAGGGTCCCGGCGCCTGCGGAGCCGTGATCCAGCCCTCCGCGATACCCCTGGCGACGTTGTCACCCCCGGGTAGCGGTCCGAGAACCGCCTTGGGCCGACCCCGGTCGGTGACGGTGAGGTGCTCGCCTCGGGCGGCACGCTCCAGGTACTCAGACAGCCGTGCCTTGAGCTCTCGCACCCCGATCTCCACGTGTCCACCTTACTCGCTCTAGTAGTCACCAACAACGCGGCGGAGCCGACACGGGGACGTGAATCCGGCCATATCGAGACGGACTGGGCGCTGTTCCGGCGCGTGTCCGCGAGGCTGCCGATCGGGCTGGCCTGCTCCAGATCGAGACCGGCACCAGCGGCTATCGTCTCGCCCACGCGCGTGCTCAACGGACCGCCAGCTGACCACCCGGCACCCAGGATGCGATGACCCAGCCGCTCACCGGCGCGATCGCGCTGCCCGACGGGACCGTCATCCGCGGCCGCGGCCGCCGCGAGCCACTACCGGCCGGGCCGCCGCCTGACTTCGGCCTCTACCTCGGCCAACCCCCGGACACCCCGCGCGGCCGCCTCCTGTCCCGCCGCCCCGCCTGGCAGCCGGCCTGGCCCGCGAACTGGATCGACTGGCCCGATTTCCGCACCCCACGCGACGACCAGTTGACCGCCGTCGCAATCCACCACGCCTACCTCCTGGCCCGCTCCGGGCAGCGCGTGGAGATCGCCTGCTCCGGCGGCACCGGGCGCACCGGCACGGTCATCGCCTGCATGGCCATCCTCGCCGGACACCCCGCCGTCGATGCCGTTCACTGGACTCGGCAGCACTACCGACGACGAGCGGTCGAGACACCCGGACAACGGCGCTGGATCGCCTGGTTCGCCACCCAACACCCTGGGGCCAGTTCAGGTTGACACCCTCAGGAGGGTGCGTCGGTTGGTCCAACCAGGGTGGACGGCTCGCTGGTGCGCTCGTGGTAGTCGGTGGCCCCGGTACGCAGCGCAGTGTGGGCTCGCTGGGGTCGACGCCATATGTGTGGGCGCATCCGTGCGGCGGCGTCGATGATCGGCACGAACCCCAGCCGGGCCAGTTCGGCGTCCATTGTGCGCAGTCCGGCGATGCGCTCGGCGAGCAGTGTGGCGCCGTCGAACACGAACACCACCTGGTCGTCCCACGAGCCGTGTGGCGGCGCGCACTCGATCGCCAGTACCCGACCCAGCGGCACGGTTAAGCCCAGCTCCTCAGCTAGCTCGCGGACTGCCGCGGCCCGTGGCGACTCGTTGGCCTCGACCATGCCGCCCGGTAGGTCTCACCCGTCTTTGTAGGTGGGATCGACCAGCAGCACCCGGCCAGGCTCGTCGCGGATCAGCACGTCGGCGGCGATCCGCTTGCGCGCTTGCCGGGCGTTGCCCTCGGCCAGGTGGGCAAACTGGTCCGCGTCGTCGCTGGCCACACCGGCCACACCGACGCCTTAGGTGCGGTGGCTGGGAGCGTGGCGAGCTGTCCGAGGAATCCGGCCACCTCAGTGGCATCCCGGTAAGGGTGGAGGGCTGCGCCCAGCCCGGTCAACTGGCGGTGCACGCGCGCCGAAGTGAGCGACGGCGCCACCGCACAGACGGCCCCTGCTGAGCAAGATGGCCGAGGAGGACCCTGAGCTGCGGGAAGCCCTCGCGGGAGCCGACAAGGACTGGATTACCCGAGGGCAGGCGGTGATGAAGGAGCTGGAAGGACTCATCGGCCCCTGGAAGGGGCGTTTCCAACTCGCCAACACGCGCAAACGCAAGGGCGACGGGGTGATCATGCCGATGCAGCAGTTCGTGCGGTCTGTAAATCCTGTGCTCGACATGCCCCTGCTCAAGCGAGCTGACCCTCTGACCATCGCCAACGTGATTAACGCCTACTGGCTGGGCATCGCCCAGGTCCTTCCCGAGCCGTTCGAGGCTAACCCGGAGGAGTTCGTAGTCCAGAAGAGCCAAGGCACTGGGGCATTGCACAAGGTTCTCCCACAGGTGGTCGAGGTCATCCGCTCCAAAGGCGGGAGGCTGGGCGAGCCGAAGTTCTACGCAGAGGTCATGGCTGAGCTGCCAACCCTTAGCGGACCCGCCGCGATCGATGGGCAGCAGATCATGGTCGACGGCGCCGAGTACTGGCGCGTTGGATCGGTGGCCTCGGGATTCAGTGGCGACGCTGGCCGCAGGCGACTCGGCCTGCTCATCCAGAGCTTTCTCCCCCGACCGTCAGACACGATCGAACTCTGACTGCGAACGTGGCGGCATGCCAGCC
>JBOHHF010000388.1:0-9880 GCA_050700495.1 Pseudonocardiaceae bacterium | reverse complement strand
GTCCAGGCGAGCTCAGGAACCGTTGCCGCGCTGCTGGTCGGCAGCGCGGCAACGGTGGCCGGCCTGGCGGCCGCCGTGCCGTGCGTCGTGTCACTCGTCGCGGCCGGCGCGCCCGAGTCACGAGGCGCCGCAATGGCCCTCTACGGCTTCTGGGTGTTCGTCGGCGCGAGCCTTGGCCCCCTGCTGGCCAGCGCCCTGGGCGCGGCGGGCTACCCTGCCCTGTGCGCCTGCCTGGCGTGCCTTCTTCTGCTGGCGGCCACGGCCCTCGGGCGAGCGCCGTGCGCGCTCGCTGCTAGTCAGCTGCGCGATCACACGCCGGATATGTAGCAGGCGTCACACACCCTATCCTCTCGTTAACGTTAGTGATAACGTTGAGGTCCGACACTCCTGGTGCAGGCCACAGCCCGACATCAAGCCCAGAGGAATATGACATATGAAGAAACTCCTCCATGTCAACGCTTCACCGCGAGGGCCCGAGAGCCACTCGCTGGCGCTCGCCACCGAGCTAGTCAACGCGTACCGCGAACGTCGCCCGGATGTCGCGCTGACAACACTGAACCTCTTCGACGATCCTCTCCCTCCGTTCGGCAGCGTTGCCGCTGCCGCCAAGATGGCGGCGTTCTCCGGCCAGAGCCTGACGGCCGAGCAGGTCGAGATCTGGGAGCGGGCACGCGCCGTGTTCGACCAGTTCGAGGGCGCGGACGCCTACGTATTCAACGTTCCCATGTGGAACGCCGGGGTCCCCTATGTGCTAAAGCAGTGGATCGACATCGTGACCCAACCGGGCTGGGCCTTCGGCTTCGACCCCACCGAGGGATACACCGGACTTGTCACCGGCAAGAAGGCCGCCATCGTCTACACCAGCGGTGTCTACACGCCGGGCGTTCCGCTGGAGTTCGGCGCTGACTTCCACTCCACGTTCTTCAACGACTGGCTGCGATTCGTCGGCATCGTCGATGTCAGCGAGATCCGGCTCAGCGGCAACGCACTGGCAGTGAACCTCGCTGCCGACCTCGAGGCGGCCGGCAGCCGAGCGAGAGAGATCGCCGAGGAGTTCGCCGGTCACGACCTCGAGATTGCCAGATAGCAGTCCACCGCTCTTGGACGTGAGGTTCGCGGTTGCCGGATTCATTGATGACCGCGAACCTCACACCGGAGCGAATCGAGAAAATCACCACTCCCACACCCGTCCGACGCCGCGCCTTCGAGCTGCTCGGCGCCACTGTCCTCGTGACCCTCCAGCAGCCAGTAACCACCCGAGTATCCAGCCCCGACCGACCCTGAGCGGGCAGTCATGACGGTCGCGCGACCGCAGCTTGCCTCACCTGCGCGCCTATGATATAGCGGTCCGTCAGCGCGGCGTGCGGGTCCGGGCAGCGTTCTTCGACGTGGATGAGACGCTCATCACGATCAAGAGCATGTTCCGCTTCCTCGCATTCGCGATCGAGGCGTGCGGCCTCGCGCGCGGAATACGTCCGTGCGAAGCGCGCGCTGCTATCGGTAACCGCCCGCGACGCTCCGCGGCGGGAGGTCAACCGGGCCTATTCCCGGCTGTTCGCCGGCGAAGACGAGGCAGCGATGGCCGTGCAGGGCGCACGCTGACTCGCCGCCGAGCTCCGCCCGCCGGCGTTCTTCAATCCGGACGTGCTCACCCGGTACCGCTGGCATGCCGCCGCTGGTCACCTCATGGTGCTCGTCTCGGGTTGTTCGGGGCGTGTGTGGACCCGATCGCCGAGTTGCTCGACGCCGACGTCGTCCTATGCTCGCGCACCGCGGTGCGCAACGGACGCTACACCGGCGAGATCGCCGTCCCCATGATCGGCGAAGCGAAGGTGGCGGAGGTGCGGTGCGGATTCATCATCATCGACGGATGCCCGGCACCCACTACTATGGTGAAATCGATCTCTGCGGATATGCCCATTGGCGAAAATGACATGGAGTCTCGACGAGATGTCGTCTATCACGGGCAGCGCCATCTGACCGGATAACCTGCACGGTAAACACGCGATCGCGCGTTACCACGTCTACGGTACCGCCGTAGTCGCGCAGGGGCTTCCCGTCCCGGACGGCGAACAATTTGTTGACCATTTGAGATCATTAGGTCGCCAGCCGCCATGCGTGGCTCAGTGGTCGATTCTGTGAAGCCGATGTACCCCGGATCGTGTGATCGATGAGGTCATCGTATTCGCATGCGACCCTCGACACTATTCGCAAGCACAAAGCCAACGTCATGGCCAGCATCCGCAGCGCCCTCACCGGCAATCCCTGGCAACCACCGATCCCCGCGCCAACCTGACGCTACACTCGGCCAACTCCACCGCCGAACTCCCGAATACGGCGGTATCCCAGCACGCCCGCGACCAGGGACGTGAATTCTACGCAACAAATTGATCTTAAAGGGCAATCGGTGAGTCCGTGACGGCGTGTCGAACTCCGTCTTGGTCCCTAGGTCGGCGGGCCGGTAGAGCGGTGTGCGCGGATGGTCAGATCGACTTAGGCCTCGGTCAGCGCGGCAAGTTCACACGATCGGGGCAGAGCATGAGGTACTTGCCGGGCGTTGCGCATCCTCTTTCTCATGATTGCTGATTTGAGCTGGTGGACGGAAGAGAACGTGGGAAAATGATGACAGGGTTCAGCTCTGACGACGATAGTGTGAATTTCGAGAAGCATACCGATGTCAGGGCTCTCTTCGGAGAGTTTCCGCAGTTTCCGTTGCCAACGGTCCACTGTCCCGCTGAGTCCGCGCACGTGCCCGCAGGGCGCCGGCTCGCCACGCAGGGGGCCGAGGTACTCGGGGAGCAGGCCTGCGAGGTCGTCGTGGCGGAGCTGGTAGCAGCGGCGAAGGATGATCCCGACCGGTCCGAGTACCTGGTGCCCGGCCGCCGCGGACGCCACGGCCGCACTGGCGGCAAGCGTCACCTCGGCGTTGCACTTGATTTTCGCGGTGTTGGCGGTGCTCGGGGCAATCGCCACGCTCACGGTAATCAAGGACCAGGGCCTGGACGAATCCAACCAGCCGACCGGAGCGGGGGGTGCTGCCGAAACGGTCTGTGGACGGACGAACTACCAAGAGGAGAGCAGATCGATGGTGACGGAGACACGGCTGTTTGACTTGATTGTCTTGGACGAGAATTCGCTGTTTCGGGAGGGGCTGTGCCGGACCATGCTGCGGAGCGCGGCCTGGTGGACGACGTGATCGACCCGCGTGACACCCGAACCTTGCTGGCCCACTCGCTGGCGGTGCTGCGGGCGAAGCAGGCACCGCAGTCCTACCGCAAGCACGGAAACCCGCCGTTGTGAGCGCCATGGCCGAGATCCGGATAGTCCGCGGTGCACCGAATGACGATGAGACCGCGGCGGTGCTCGTAGTCCTGCACGCACTCCTGCGGGAAAACCGCGACCGTGGTGCTGACCCGTCCCGAACCCGAGCGCCCTGGGCCCGCGGTGCCCGGTACCGCCCACCCGGCGCCTGGACCCACGCTGCCGCCGGACGGTTCCCGCCTCGGGACGCCAGTCACGGTGAATTACCGCCGGCAATCACGAGAGTAAGGAGTACCCGATGCATTCCCTCACCGTCAGCTCGTTCGGTCACAATGATAGCGAAAGGAGTAGAATGAACGTTGTCGATGCGCTCGTGAAGCCGCGAACGGCACTCCACTTGGACTCGGTGGACGACTACCTCGGTCCTAGCGCGACGAGATTCTTCGGCTCTGGCTTTCGGAAGGTCGGGTACTCATGGCGCAGCAAGCCCGTCGACCTGGCGATTGGGCTCGGCGCGGTGCGGGCAACCGCCTCCGTTGACTATCCGGAGGACTGGTCTCGCAAGGTCGAGGAGACGCAGCTGCGACCGCACCTGTCCACCATTGACGCCCTGATCCTAGGTGTGCGCGCGGCCGAGCTGTCGCTCGCCCGCGGTGGTGTGCTGGTGGCGCATGACGGGTTGGCGTGGCTGCGCCGGGTCGATATCAAGGCTGGCCTTGCTCCCGTGGAGGATGAGCTTGACGAGTTCTGCGTCGAGGCGGCCATCACTCGCACCCAGTCGATCCTCGGCTCGCCGGGCATGTCCGTCTCAACGGTGCAAGGTGCCGTCGCGGCAATGACCGTGCACTGCGAAGTCCAGCACGGCGGAGCCAACTCCACGTCGGCTGTTGAGACGCCCGCCCTCGCATTGGTGGACCGACCCGGGGGAAACAACGCGTGGTGGTACGGCGACGGCTACCGGCACCGGCGGCAGACGGTCCGGGAGGTACTGGTGGACGCCACAGGTGATCACGCCGAGGCCGTGGTCACCGTTGACCCCGGCGTCGAGAAGCCCGTCGAGGTTGCTCGGCGCGGGAGGATTGATACCGCGCCGGTGGCGGCGGTCTCAATGCTGGACTCGTTCGTGACGAGCTTGCAGCTCGGACAGGTCCTCTTGTACGAGGCTGACCGGGTGCCGCGCGCCGAAAGCAACACACTGTGGATGCGTAACACGACGATTTGGACCGACTCACCGCACCGTCGGGCCGTCGGATCTTTCCCGGCGAGCGTTACGCTGGTCGACAGCAGGCGAATTGTCGCCCGCGGTGAGACCTGGCGGACTGCGACCATCTTCGGCGCCTGCCGCGGCGTGCAGACCCGCTGCGCGGTTGCCCACCGCATCCCTCCCGGTAAGTGATCAGCATTCGCTTCCATCGACCATGTGGCCGGTATCGCGGCCCACTCCGAGAACAGGTGTAGGCATGAGGCTAGGAATTTCAGGAACATATTCATCGGGAAAGACCATCACCGCGATGGCGTTGTCCCGCTACACCGGGATTCCCCGGACCCGCGCGAAGACTATGCGGGAGATCCTTCCCGACGCGGCGCCGGGCAAGACGCTCGAGCAGTGCACGGCCGCCGAGCTCCTTCAGATGATCGTTGTCCGCCATGTTGACCGCGCAGTGCACGAGAGCAGGCTGTGGGACGGGTTCGTTTCCGACGGCTCCTCGCTGCAGGAGTGGATCTACGGTCGCGCGCGAGTCATCGTGGGGTTGAACCCGAACGACTCCGTGCACCTGAAGGACGTCGAGAGGGTGCCGCTGACCGAGGAGCTGCGGTTCTTCGAACAGGTGATCGACCAGCTGGGGGAGGCCCTCAAACGCCACGTGAAGAGCACCTTCAGCGCGTTCGTGCACCTGCCGAACGAGCTGCCGCTCGCCGCGGACGGCCACCGCCCGGTCAATGAGCGCTTCCGATCGATGTGCGACCAGCGACTCCTGGAGACGCTCGTCCAACTGGGCATTCCCTACCACGTCGTCGGCGGCACCATGCCCGAACGCCTGGAGCGCATCGTGGATCTCTTCCACCTCACGCCGGTCGTCAGTACCGACGAGGCGATCCGTCTTGCCACAGGGGAATACGACCTGCTCGATGTCCGGCCCGAAACCGAGCGGGTCACGGCGGGCGCCATCTGAGCCGCCCGGCCTTCCATGGAGAGGGAGTATACGATGCAACAACCCAGTCCGAGGGCGGCGGTGGTCGCCGGGCTCGGGGCCACCGTTCCGTCGCGGGTGGTCACCAACGACATGCTCGCCGCCCGTCTCGACACCTCCGACGAGTGGATCCGGCGCCGCACCGGTATCCGGCAGCGACATGTGGTGGAGCCGGGCGAAGCGACCAGCGATCTCGCGGTCGACGCGGGCGCACTCGCCATAAAATCCGCCGCGCACAACGGCGTAGAGGGCGCGGACATGGTGGTGCTGGCCACCACGACGCCGGATCACCGGTGTCCGGCCACCGCCCCTGAGGTCGCGACCCGGTTAGGCCTGCGTGGTGTTGCCGCGTTTGACGTTGCCGCGGTCTGCTCCGGATTCGTGTACGGGCTTGCGGTGGGCGCTGGTGCCATCGCGGCAGGTCACGTCGAGCGAGTGTTAGTTATCGGAGCGGAGGCGTTCACGACGATCATCAACCCGGAGGATCGGACGACCGCAGCGATCTTCGGAGACGGCGCGGGGGCGATCGTGCTCCGCGCCGGTGCAGCCGACGAACCGGGAGCGTTGCTCGGGTTCGATCTGGGGTCCGATGGGTCGAACGCACAGCTGATCATCGTTCCGGCCGGCGGCTCTCGGCAGCGTTCGGACCCGAACCCACCGGAGCCGGGCAGCGAGTACTTCACGATGCAGGGTGCAGCGGTGTTTCGCAACGCGGTCATACGTATGACCGAGTCCGCTCGCATCGTGTTAGGCCGGACCGGCTGGGTCATCGACGAGGTGGACTGGTTCGTCGGTCACCAGGCCAATATCCGAATCCTGACCGCGGTCGCTGACGAGCTTGGGCTACCCCACAGCCGCGCCGTCATCAACGTCGACCGGGTCGGCAACACCTCGGCCGCATCGATCCCATTGGCCCTTGCGGACGCTGCGGCGGCTGGGCGCCTCCAGGCCGGTCACCGGGTGCTGCTCACCGCCTTCGGCGGCGGACTGACCTGGGGTTCGGCAACGCTCAGGTGGCCGGACCTGCACATCACATGACCAACTGCGTCGCGCAGGCGACGCCTTTCCGAGGGGAACCAATGGATCCGGTCTCTGCACTGATCATCGACCTGCTGGTCGACAAGTTCCAGATCCCAGCCGACGCCGTCCAGCTCGACGCGACGTTCGACTCGCTCGAGGTGGACTCGCTCGTGCTCGTCGAGCT
This sequence comes from Pseudonocardiaceae bacterium, assembly GCA_050700495.1. Classification (GTDB taxonomy): domain Bacteria; phylum Actinomycetota; class Actinomycetes; order Mycobacteriales; family Pseudonocardiaceae. The sequence continues at coordinate 3,223 of JBOHHF010000388.1, read as the reverse complement.
CGCCGTCATCCTGGAGTCACGTCTCGGCGTAGTGGTCGCGGACGACGAGCTCACGAAGGGACAGACCCTCATGGAGGCCGCCGAACTGGTCCGAGCGAAGGCCGCAGCGTGATCGGACGGAAGTGTGCCGTTGCTGCCCTGACAGGTTGGCGAGGGAGTTGATTTCACCTCGTCAGGCGAACACCTCGTCAGGCGAACACCTCGTCAGGCGAACACCGTGGGGATGGCCGGCTCCCCACGGGAGAGCTTGAGGCCTTCCCACGGCATGCTGTGCAGCGCCGCCCGGACCCGCTCCCGGCCCTGCTGCAGAGTGGGTAGCTCGGCGACCGGCTGGCCGTTTCGCAGCAGCGGCATTGGCAGCAGCCGGTCACGCTCCCCAAGCTCTGGCTGCCACCTTCGCGGGAAGACCACCTCCTCAATGGCGGTGCCGCTGGGTTCATACCGGCGCAGGGCACTCTTGGCCCCACCCCGAGACTCCTTGGATGCGCTGCGCTTGGCCACCGGCCGGCTGTCGACCTCGACCAGCTTGTAGACCATTCCGGCGGTCGGCACGCCCGAGCCGGTCACCACCGAGGTGCCTACTCCGTAAGAGTCCACCGGCTCGACGCGCAGTGCTGCGATCGAGTACTCGTTCAGATCGCCGGAGACCACGATCTGCACGTCCGGCGCGCCTAGCCGGTCGAGTTGCGCACGAGCCTGCCGGGCCAGCTCCCCGAGATCCCCCGAGTCGATCCGGATCGCCCGCAGCCGCGGGCCGGCGACCTCGATCGCGGTGGCGATGCCGCGGGTGATGTCGTAGGTGTCCACCAGCAAGGTGGTGTCGATACCCAGCGCCTCGACCTGCGCGGCGAAGGCATCCGCCTCGCTGTTGTACAACAAGGTGAAGGCATGCGCCGCGGTGCCTGTGGTGGGGATGTTGTAGCGCTGACCGGCGGCCAGGTTGGACGTCGCAGCGAAGCCGGCCAGGTAGGCCGCGCGGGCCGCCGCCACCGCGGCTTCCTCATGGGTGCGGCGACCGCCCATCTCCACCAACGGCCGGTCGCCGGCAGCGCTCGCCATCCTGGCTGCCGCACCGGCCACTGCGCAGTCGTGGTTGAGCACCGACAGCACCAGCGTCTCAAGCACCACCGCCTCGGCGAAGCTGCCGGTGACAGCTAGCACCGGGGAGCCGGGGAAATACAGCTCGCCCTCGGGGTAGCCGTCGATGTCGCCGTGGAACCGGTAGCCGGCCAGCCAGCCCACAGTGTGCGGGTCCAGCATGCGCGTCAGGAACGCCAGTTGCTCGTCTCCGAACCGGAATCGGGCCACCGCGTCGAGCAGCCGGGGGATACCGGCGACGATGCCGTAACGGTGGCCGCCCAGTCCGCGGGCGAAGACCTCGAAGGTGCAGTGTCGGAGGGCCGAACCGCCAGCCAGCGCACTGGCGAGCATCGTCAGTGCGTACTGGTCGGTGAGCAGCGCCGTGCTGTCCCCGCGCACAGTGGGCATCGCCAGAGCGTAGGGCTTGTCTTGGTGGGAACATTGAGTCATGACTACACCCGTCGAACTGGAGCAGACCCAGGTCGACCCAGCGGTGGACGAGGCCGCAACCGAGGACCGGCCGTGGCTGACGATCGTCTGGAACGACCCGGTGAACCTCATGTCCTATGTCACTTACGTATTCCAGAAGCTCTTCGGATACAGCCGGGACGAGGCGACCAGGTTGATGCTCGACGTGCATCACAAGGGTCGGGCCGTCGTGACCACGGGTTCCCGGGACAAGGTGGAGATCGACGTCGCAAAGCTGCACGGTGCCGGGCTCTGGGCGACCATGCAGCGGGACGCATGAACGGCTGGCGGCGCAGCCGAGGGCTCGTGACGACCGTGCTATCCGAGCGGGAGGCAGGGCTGCTGCGCGGGCTGGTCGGCCAGGTCCGCGACATGCTCGGAGCCCGGGTTGCGGCGACCCCGCAGGACGAGCTCGCCCAGATCACCGGCATCATCGCCGGCCCCACCACCGCTCCCGATGACCGCGTGCTATCCCGGTTGCTGCCCGATTTCCACCGCGACGACGCCACACTGTCCGGCGGCCTGCGCGCGCTGCACGAGCCCGAGTTGGTCGCCGTCAAGGACGGAGTGGCCAACGTCGTGCTGGACACCTGCCCGGCGCGGGGTGGCCGGGTGCGGCTGTCCGATGAGCAGGCGCAGGCGTGGCTCGCCGCGCTCAACGACGTCCGCTTGGCCCTGGGCACCGTGCTCGAGGTCACCGAGGACATGCCCGACGAGGTGCCCCCCGACGACCCCCGTGCGCCGCACCTGGGCGTGTACCACTGGCTGACCTGGGTGCAGGAATCCCTGATTCAGGCCGTCTCCGGCACGTAGGATGAAGGCGTGCTGACGATCCGCCGTGACCTCGTCGACGCGATGGTGCGGCATGCCCGTAGGGACCATCCGGATGAGGCGTGTGGTGTCCTCACGGGCTCGGTTGGCTCCGACCGCCCGGAGCGATTCGTCGAGATGATCAATGCCGCACGTTCGATGACCTTCTACGAGTTCGACTCGATGGAAGATCTGCGGCTTGAGCAAGAGCTGCAATCCCGGGACGAGGAGCGGGTGGTGATCTATCACTCGCACACCGCCACCGAGGCCTACCCTTCGCGCACCGACGTCGCCAGAGCGTGGGGTTACCCCGACGCACATTACGTGCTGGTGTCCACCCGCGATCCGGACACCCACGAGCTGCGTTCCTACCGCATCGTCGACGGCGAGGTCACCGAGGAGCCGGTCGAGGTTGTGGAATCGTACATGTTCTCCCATACCGGCGCCGACGACGTCCCCGACGCACACTGAGGCACGCCGACTCGTGCAGTCTTCGGAATGAAACGGGGGGCAGTTGTGCGTAGAGGCACTGGTGAGTCGCCCGCACCTACAGGAGGATCTGACAATGGCCGTCACCGTCTCCATCCCCACCATTCTGCGCACCCACACCGGGGGGGAGAAATCTGTGGAAGCGTCGGGCTCCAATGTCGGCGAGGTGATCGAGGACCTGGAGACCCGGCACTCGGGGATCAAGACCCGGCTGGTGAAAGAGGGATCGCTGCACCGCTTCGTCAATGTCTACGTCAACGACGAGGACGTGCGCTTCGTCGGGGGTCTCGAGGCTGCGGTGAATGACGGTGACAACGTCACCATCCTGCCGGCCGTTGCCGGCGGCTCCGCCACTCGTGAGTGATCGGCCACTCAC
>JBOHHF010000387.1:0-5196 GCA_050700495.1 Pseudonocardiaceae bacterium | reverse complement strand
GCCCAGCAGGAGAAGAGCCCGCACCTCGAGCGGGTGGTCGCGATCAACCGGGTGGCCAAGGTCGTCAAGGGTGGCCGGCGCTTCAGTTTCACCGCGCTGGTCGTGGTGGGCGACGGTGACGGCATGGTCGGCGTCGGTTACGGCAAAGCCAAGGAGGTGCCGGCGGCGATCCAGAAAGGCGTGGAGGAAGCCAAGAAGAACTTCTTCCGGGTGCCCCGGATCGCCAGCACCATCCCGCATCCCATCACCGGAGAGGCTGCGGCGGGCGTCGTGTTGCTGCGCCCTGCATCTCCTGGTACCGGGGTCATCGCGGGTGGTCCGGTGCGCGCGGTGCTGGAGTGCGCCGGCGTGCACGACGTACTGTCCAAGTCGCTGGGTAGCGATAACGCGATCAACATCGTGCACGCCACGGTGGCAGCGCTGAAGGGTCTGCAGCGTCCTGAGGAGGTGGCCGCGCGACGCGGCCTACCGCTGGAGGACGTGGCCCCGGCGGGTATGTTGCGCGCGCGTGCCGCCGCGCAGGGAGTGTGACATGGAGCTGAAGATCACCCAGACTCGAAGCACCATCGGCAGCCTGCGCAATCAACGTGAGACCCTACGCTCCCTCGGGCTGCGCAAGATCCGGCAGTCTGTGGTCAAAGAGGACAACTCCCAAGTTCGCGGCATGATCGCCACCGTCCGCCACCTGGTGGCGGTGGAGGAGGTCGACTCGAAGTGACGATCAAGGTTCACCACCTGCGTCCGGCTTCCGGCGCCAAGACCGCCAAGATGCGGGTCGGTCGCGGCGGGGCGTCCAAGGGTAAGACCGCCGGCCGCGGCACCAAGGGCACCAAGGCTCGGAAGAACGTGCCTGCTGGTTTCGAGGGTGGGCAGATGCCGATTCACATGCGGCTGCCCAAGCTCAAGGGTTTCCGCAACAGGTTCCGTACCGAGTACCAGGTTGTCAATGTCGGCGACCTGGCCCGGCTGTTCCCTGACGGCGCAACTGTGGGGCCGGAGCAGCTGGTGGCGGTCGGCGCGGTGCGCAAGGGGTTGCCGGTGAAGGTGCTCGGCAACGGTGACCTCGGCGACGTGGCGCTGCAGGTCAGTGCCCAGGCCTTCTCCGGTTCCGCGCGGGACAAGATTGCCGCAGCAGGCGGCAGCAGTACTGAGCTGTAGGCGGCATCCTGCCCTGCCGGGCTCTGTTATGACAGTCAAGCCCTGCTGTTACAGTCGGCCGGAGTGCGTGGGTGAGCTGGCCGGCATGCGCCGCCACGTTCCCCTGCATCGCTCGGTCGCCTCCCCCTGCGGTGCGACCGCCGGTCCACGATCGACGGCCCTACCACGGCCGTGCCCAGGAGGTAGGAGTGCTCGGCGCCTTCCGCTCGGCCCTCGCGACGCCGGATCTGCGCCGCAAGATTCTGTTCACCCTCGGCATGGTGGTGATCTACCGGATCGGCGCCTCGTTGCCCTCGCCCGGGGTGTCCTACGTCAATATCCAGCAGTGCCTCGACCAGGCGCAGCGTGGTGACAACCAGAACATCTATTCGCTGATCAATCTGTTCAGCGGTGGGGCGTTGTTGCAGCTGGCGGTGTTCGCGCTGGGGATCATGCCCTACATCACCGCGAGCATCATCATTCAGTTGCTCACCGTCGTGATCCCCCGATTCGAGCAGCTGAAGAAGGAAGGACAATCCGGCCAGAACAAGCTTACCCAGTACACCCGCTATCTGACGATCGCGCTGGGTGTCCTGCAGGCTACCGGTATCGTGGCGCTGGCGGTACGGGGTCAGCTGTTCGCTGAGTGCGCGCTGCCACCCATCCCCGACGAATCGGTGTTCAACCTGGTCGTCATCGTCATGGTGATGACGGCCGGCACCGCCATGGTGATGTGGCTCGGCGAGCTGATCACCGAGCGGGGCGTCGGCAACGGTATGTCGCTGCTGATTTTCGCTTCGATCGCCGCGCGCATCCCCGCCGAGGGCAAGAACATTCTGGATCAGAACGGTCCGCTGGTCTTCGCTTTCGTGTGCCTCTTCGGTTTGGCGATCATCGCCAGCGTGGTGTTCGTCGAGCAGGGTCAGCGACGGATCCCCGTGCAGTACGCCAAGCGGATGATCGGCCGGCGGATGTACGGCGGTACCTCTACCTACCTGCCACTGAAGGTGAACCAAGCAGGCGTTATCCCGGTCATCTTCGGCTCGTCGCTGCTCTACCTGCCCGATCTCATCGCACGGTTGACCACCTCACCCACCGGTGAGCAGGGGTGGTGGCAGATCTTCATCAGCCGGTACCTGGTCGACCAGTCCAGTTGGGTGCACATCTCGCTGTACTTCTTGATGATCATATTCTTCACTTATTTCTATGTGGCGATCACATTCAACCCCGACGAGCGCGCCGAAGAGATGAGGAAGTTCGGCGGTTTCATCCCCGGTATCCGGCCGGGGCGCCCGACCGCCGAGTACCTGGGCTTCGTGCTGAACCGCATCACCCTGCCCGGGTCGCTGTATCTGGGTACAGTCGCTGTGCTGCCCAACTTGTTCCTCGACCTGACCGGTGACGGACAGAACCAGAACTTCCCCTTCGGCGGCACCGCCGTGCTGATCATGGTCGGCGTGGGGCTGGACACCGTGAAGCAGATCGAGAGTCAACTGATGCAGCGTAACTACGAAGGGTTCCTGCGCTAGTGCGAATCCTTATCGTCGGTCCGCCGGGAGCGGGCAAGGGCACCCAGGCCGCGGTGCTGAGCGCGGAGCTGGGTGTGCCGCACATTTCGACCGGCGAGCTGTTTCGGGCACATGTCGAAAACAAGACCAAGCTGGGCAAGCAGGTCAAGAAGTACCTGGATTCAGGCGCGTTGGTACCCGACGAGCTCACCAACGAGATGGTCGGGGAACGGCTTACCGAGGTCGACTGCCGGGCTGGGTTCCTGCTCGACGGATTCCCCCGCACGGTCAGCCAGGCCGGAGTGCTTGCGGGACTGCTGCGCGATCTCGACTGTGAGCTCGACACGGTGCTGGAGTTCGACGTGTCCGAAGACGTGGTGGTGCAGCGGCTGCTGGCCCGCGGTCGCGACGACGACATCGAGGGCGTGATCCGGCACCGTCAGCAGGTGTACCGCGAGCAGACCGCGCCGCTGCTCGACTTCTACTCCGACCTGCTGGTCACCGTGCCGGCGGCCGGTTCGGTGCATGATGTGACCGGTCGGGCACTGGACGCGTTGCGAACACGGGCGTGACGAGCGCACGATGACCGGGGGTGGGGTGCGCGCAGTGGTGCGGCGTTTGCGGGGACGGACCAACATCGAGCTCAAATCTGCTGACGAGATTGAGGCGATGCGCGCCGCCGGTGCTGTGGTGGCTCGTACCCTGCGGCTACTCGAGAGTCACGCCAGCGCCGGGGTGAGCACTGGCGAACTGGACGAGCTCGCTGAGCAGTCGATCCGGGACGCCGGGGCGGTGCCATCCTTCAAGGGCTATCACGGATTTCCCGGGTCGATCTGCAGCTCGGTGAACCAGCAGGTGGTGCACGGGATCCCGAGCCGTGATCAAGTGCTCGCCGATGGGGACCTACTGTCTATCGACTGCGGTGCGATCCTCGACGGCTGGCATGGCGACGCCGCGGTGACGGTGCACATCGGGACCGTTGCGGAAGCCGACGCCCGGCTGTCCGCCGCCTGCCGGTCCGCGCTGGAGGCCGGTATCGCAGCGGCGCGTCCCGGTGGCAGGCTGACCGACATCTCGCATGCGGTGGAGTCTGCGGCGCTGGCCGCCGCGTCCGCGTACGGTGTTTCCTACGGGATCGTGGCCGACTACGGTGGCCACGGCATCGGTACGTCCATGCACATGGACCCCTTCCTGCCTAACGTGGGTCGTCCGGGCCGCGGCCCCCGGCTGGTGCCCGGGATGGCGCTGGCGATCGAGCCCATGCTCACCGCGGGTAGCGACAAGACCGAGGAACTCGACGACGGCTGGACCGTGGTGACCCTGGACGGATCCCGCGCCGCGCACTGGGAGCACTCGGTCGCCGTGACCGATGACGGCCCGCTGGTGCTCACGATTGAATAGCGCGGCTGTATCACGGCCGCACCCGCTCCCCGTTCGGCGATGTGCAGCAACCCTTCGCTGATCCTGGTCTCTTCCCGCTGACATTCCACCGGAGACTGGTGGCGTCGCCGGGCCACCAGCACCCGGCCAGCGAAAGGCGGGAAGCCATGAGCATCCTCGAGGGAAAAGCAGTCGTGATCACCGGGGCCGGCCGCGGATTGGGGGAGGCTTACGCGGTGCACGCCGCCCGGGCCGGAGCCAGTGTCGTGGTCAACGACGTCGATGGCGAGCTGGCCGAGGCGGTCGCCGCACGGATCACTGAACAGGGTGGTCGGGCGGTGTCCAGTGCTGCGTCGGTCGGCGATCCGGACCAGGCCAGCGGGATCGTCGAAAGATGCCTGGCGGAGTTCGGCAGGGTGGACGGCCTGGTGAACAACGCCGCACTCAATTACCAGGCACTTCCTTGGGAAGACGACGTCCACGCCGCTCACGAGCTCATCAAGGTCAACGTCCTGGGTGTGCTCTACTGCGGTCTCGCGGCCGCACGGGCCATGCGCCGGCAAGGCGCCGGGTCCATCGTCAACATCTCGTCGGGCTCGTCGCTCGGATCGCGCTTCGCGGGGGCCTATTCGGCTTCCAAAGGGGCGGTCGCGTCCCTCACCTATTCCTGGGCGTTGGATCTGGCGGAGGTGGGGGTGCGGGTCAACGGCGTCTGCCCACTGGCCTGGACCCGGATGGTCGAGCGTGACTCTCCCGCCATTCAGTTGCACGTGACGCCGCAGCGCACGCCGGACCGGGTGGCTCCGCTGATCACCTATCTGCTCTCCGACCACGCTGAGGGAATCACTGGGCAGATTGTCCGGTTCACCGGGGACCAGTTGCGGATCGTGCGCCAACCGGCGTTCAAGGATCCGGAGCTACGCCGGGACAGCTGGGCAACCGAGGACATCGCCGCGGCCTTCGCCGACATCCTGGCCCACCACCTCGAACCCTTCGGTTTCGAGAAGCAGGCGCCACCGCGGTTGCGGGCTCCGGGTGGTGGTCTCTCGGGTGAACTGATTGCAGACCCAGAGCAGTTCAGGGCAGTAGGCGGTGAACCCGCCATCTGTTCGGCCACGTCCCCGCACGCCGGCTAGCTTGCGTGGGCCTCGCACGTCGGGCAGCTGCGCCC
>JBOHHF010000386.1:0-4968 GCA_050700495.1 Pseudonocardiaceae bacterium | reverse complement strand
CAACTCCCGATCCGACCCCTCCACACCCTGCACCAGAAGATCACCCCAAGCCGACTCAGCACAGGTCCGCCGACACACCGCCCACCCCGACCGGATTTTTCAGCGCCCTCCTAGGCAGCAGCCGGGTGTGCAGGAGAGGACGACACACCGAGCATGAAAGACGGACACGCCGGGGAAGGGGAGGTCAGCGGCGCTCTTCGGGCACGTTGAAGGCGTCGCACACCACGGCCCACACCCGCTTGGTGTCGATCCCGGCCTCCAGCGCCCCGTTCACCGTGCGGCCGCCGAGCTCGGCGAACACGTGGTCATGAGCCAGCGCGGCAGCTCTCGTCGGCCCGAATTCCTCGTCCATCTGCTGCCGGAAGTGGGTTATCCGCACTCCGCCAGGTTAAATGCCCACCTGCGGGTTACCGTGATGGGGTGCTGGCCCAGGGCGACCCGACCGGGCTGTCCTCCACCGCTGGACAGCTAGTGATCATTTTCGGCTTGCTCGCCGCGCTGGTGGTGCTCATCCGCTGGTGGTGGCAACAGCGAGACCGTTGATCCGCGAGAGGGGAACGCCACCGCGATCCACACGCCTTCACCTGCGCATCAGCTGCCCAGCGCCGAACACCGATACCGCAGTCCGCCCGTGCAGGGTCTGGGCGACTGGTTCTGCCTCACTTGACCAATCTGCGGCTCGGACTGTGCTCCGCATCTCCTGTCCGCGACGTAACTGCCGGATGGCGCCATCCGTTGTCCGACACAGGTGCGTGTACCGCCCTACGCTGCGAATAGGTATCGCGTCACGAGCGCACCACCGAGCCGAAGGGGGGTCATCACCGTGACAGACGTGTTCCGATCCGGCGACCACGAGCAGGTCGTGTTCTGCCGCGACGAGCCTTCCGGCCTGCGCGCCATCATCGCCGTCCACTCCACCGCGCTGGGGCCGGCACTCGGCGGTACCCGGTTTCACCCTTACCCCAGCGAGGATGAGGCGCTCGCCGACGTGCTGGATTTGTCCCGCGCGATGTCTTACAAGAATGCGCTCGCCGGACTAGACCATGGCGGCGGCAAGGCGGTCATCCTCGGCGACCCGTTCCGGGACAAGACCGAGGCGTTGCTGCGCGCCTACGGACGCTTCGTGCAGTCGCTGGGTGGGCGCTACATCACCGCGTGCGACGTTGGCACCTACGTCGAGGACATGGATGTCGTCGCTCGAGAGTCCGAGTTCGTCACCGGGCGCTCGGTGGCCCACGGCGGCGCCGGCGACTCCTCGATCCTCACCGCATTCGGTGTCTTTCAGGGCATGCGTGCAGCCACCGAGCATGTGTGGGGTGCGCCCACCCTGTCCGGACGTCGGGTAGGTATTGCTGGGGTCGGCAAGGTCGGGAGACTTCTCGTCGATCACCTACTTGCCGACGGTGCCGAGGTGATCGTGGCTGACGTCAGCGAGCGGGCGATCGAGCGGATCCGGGCCGTGCACCCTGAGGTTGCCGTGGCGCCGACCACCGCGGCGCTGGTGGGCGAAGCACTCGACGTGTACGCCCCGTGCGCGCTCGGCTCGGCACTGGACGATCCCACCGTCACCGCGCTGTCGGCCAAGATCGTCTGCGGGGGCGCCAACAACCAACTGGAACACCCCGGCGTGGAAAAACTACTCGACGAGCGGGGCATCCTCTACGCGCCCGACTACGTCGTGAACTCCGGTGGCGTCATTCAGGTCGCCGACGAGATCGAGGGCTTTGACTTCGAGCGGGCCAAAGCTCGGGTAACGCGGATCTTCGACACCACTCGGAAGATCTTCGAGCTGGCTGAACAGGACGGCGTACCCCCCGCTGTCGCCGCGGACCACCTGGCCGAGCGGCGAATGGCCGACGTGGGGCGGCTACGCAAGATCCTGGTCGACGGGGGCGCAGCCCTGCGAAGGTAGCTACTGCGATCGTGGCACTCCGTCGCGTCAGACGGTGCAGTAGCTGACGGCCACCACCAGGAGATCATTCACGCCAGCCGTCCACGCCTGAGGCGCCAGCGTCTCTTCACCGACCCACCGGATGTCGTTCGCGCACCCGCAACGTCGGCACAGCTCGGGCAAGAGCGACCCGGTGGACACACTATGGCCGCGGCCGACCGCACAACCCCATATACCGGCTTCAGCGGCCGGCCTCAGCGGCCTAACACCATCTGCTCGTCGGTGAGCATGTGCTCTTGGCGATCCTCGGCGCAGGTGGCCTCGCGACACCACTGCGCCTTTCATCCGTCGGCTTGGCGCGAGTCGATGCCCGTGCTGCGAGAAGGTTAGAAGGGGACGACCGGCGAGAAGGAAGTTGCTCGAATTGCGGACAAGCTGGCGCGCGCGGGCCAATAAACAGCACATTCGCGCACATTAATTAGGAGAAGTGGAAAGCTCAGACAACACCTGGGTGATGAGAGCATGGGCTTCCGCGCCGTATACTGCCGCTTTTGCGTACTGAGCGAACAGATTCAGATAGACGCTGATCTCGCTGAGCTCGGAAAGCGTCAGCGTTGCGGTGAGCGTCTCCACGAGCACCTCGCCCTCGTCGTAGACGGCGAATCCGTGCAGCGGTGCCGACGTGAACTGGGTCTCGAACGGGATGACGCCAAGGTGAACAGTGCACATACTCGCGACGGTGAGCAGCCGGTCGAGCTGAGCCTCCAGCACCGCGGGTGGGCACAGCCGGTACCGCAGCGGCGCCTCGGTCAACACGAAGTGCGCCCTCGTACTGGGCCGGTAGAGGATTTGCTGGCGTGCCATCCGGGCGGCGACGGATTCATCGAGGTCGGTAGGACCGCCGTACTTCAGCCCAGGCGCAAACTGATATCGGGCGTACTCGGGAGTCTGCAGTAGGCCCGGGATGATCGCACTCTGAAAGTTCCGGATAACCGAGTACTCAATCTCCCGTTCGCGGATGGCGCGCTGGAAGCGGGCCATCCCGGCGCGAAAGGCGCGCCGGTGCTCGATGTAGTGTCCCTCCAGGCTGCGCAGCGCCGCAATCAGGTCATTTACAGCTTCCGGAACCCCGCACGCCGTGGCCCATGCTTCCACGTCGGCATCCGAGGGGGTCTGCTTGCCGCTTTCGATCCGGGAGACCTTGCTGGGCTGCCAGCCCCGCGCCTGGGCGAGCTGTCGCCCGGTCAATCGGGCGTCCCGGCGCAGCTCGCGCAACCGCTGCCCGAGGGTTTCACGCTCCCGCTGGAAACTCGTCACTCACTCGACGCCGTGCTTCGCGGCGAACTCCTCTCGTGAGATCGAATGGTGCCATGCGGCGTCGAACCAGTGCAGCCGCCGGACGATCTCCGCGGGATCGTCGATCAGTTCCTGGCCGACGGGGCGGTCCTCCTCATCGAAGTGGATGATCGCAGCCGTCGTCGCGTCGAAGATCCAGTAGTCCTCGTCCGGCAACCCCAGCTCCAGCTCCTGAGCCCGCTGGCGGGGCAGGTAGCGGATCTCCTCCCCGGCAGCCGCATTGAGCTGGGCGATGTGCAGTAAGTAGCGCGCGTCCTCGGTCAGCGGTTCGGTGATCACCCGTACCCTGACCATTCGCTTTCCCTGGGCGCTCCACCTGCTGACCTTGCCGGTCCAGCGATCCATAAAGGTGTAGTTGCTCAGCTCTCCGGCCTGGTAGCGCCGCCTCGGCTCAGTCGACGTCTCGGTGTGGTAGCAGTCCCGAGGCTCTAGGCGGCGTGCCGTGTACCGGTAAGTCTCGAACAGCTCGTCGAACTGCTCATCGGTGAGCTTCCCGCCCATCAGGCACGCTCAACCAGCAGAAACACATCGGCCGGCACCTCCACGACGATCTCGTCGGCTGCGAAGTTGCGCAGGTCGGCGATAGCCTGAGGATCGGTCACTCGCTTGCCCTGCACCACGAAAGTGCCACGGTCGGTGGCATAGAGCGCCTCGCACTTACCGTCTGCGGACCCCGCCGTCTTGCCTAGATAGCGCAGCCTCATCCCAACTCCTCCGTAGTCGTCAAACTCCGGTTCGATGTCGGAGCGTCGCAGGGAAAGTACGGCCGGGTACCCAGTCCGCGGAACGAAGTTGCGCCAGATTGCGCCCAATATCCACTGGCCGATACTGCCGCACACGCAACAAGCCTGCGGGGCGTGTCAGCGATACTCGCCTACGCAAGTTCCATTCGCCGCAGCACCGAACGGGCCCGAGATCGAACACACTTTCGGCCTGCTAGTCACCCCTCTCGTAACCCAGGCGCCCTCGCCCGCGATGGCTCCACCACAGCGTTCTCCGTCACCAAGTCCTCGTTGACCTACTCTCACCCTTCGGCGACGGCACCGCAGCACACCGCATCACCAACGCCCTCAAGCAGCTCACCCAACCCAACGTCGATCCCGGAATCTGTCACTCAGCTATCACCAGCGACCGCTGCCCAGCCGACGCATGACCACGTGAGGGGCCCTCGATCTTCCGGATAGCGAACCCACTAGGGTTCCTTACGCAGCAAGGGCCTCGCGCAGCCCCGGCCGAGCACGGTTCGTGCCGGTGAGCCCCTTGTCGACGTAGATCCGCTCGACACCGACGCCCATTGCCCGCAGCGCGTCCAACTGCGACGTCAGGTCCTGCTCGTCCGTCGACACCCGGGCGTATCCGATCAGTAGTCCACTCACCCTGCGACTGTAGCGTTTACCCCCCGCTCATCGGGCACCTCACCGAGCGGGTCTTACGGGACAGCCTTACCAGCACCTTCCTGCCATCGAAATGAAGGCAGGAAGGTGCCCGGTGGAGGGTCCCCAAGTGGGACACCAGCGGGAACGTCCATCAGTCACCGTCCGCCACGACCACAAGATCAACTATCTGGCGGCTAGTGACACGTTCGTTACCGGCACCCCTCGTACCGTGGAGACATCGCCTATAAGGGAGGGGCGGTGTCGGAGACACGCAGGAAGTTCGATCGGGATTTTAAGGAAGGTGCGGTGCGGCTGGTCCGGGAGACTGGCAAGCCCATCGCGCAG
>JBOHHF010000385.1:0-12219 GCA_050700495.1 Pseudonocardiaceae bacterium | reverse complement strand
GCCAGCGCCCGGACCCACCTGGTGTGACCTTCCAGCGTGCGCAGGGCTGTGCCGGTACCGGGGTCCCACAGCCGCACCACGCCGTCGGCGCCGGCCGATGCCAGCCAGCCGCTGTTCGGGTCGGCGGCCAGCGCCCGAACCCAGTCGGTGTGACCTTCCAGGGCGCGCAGGGCGGCCCCGGTACCGGGGTCCCACAGCCGCACCACACCGTCGGCGCCGGCCGATGCCAGCCAGCCGCCGTGCGGATCGGCGGCCAACGCCCGAACCCAGTCGGTGTGACCTTCCAGGGCGCGCAGGGCGGCCCCGGTACCCGGGTCCCACAACCGCACCACACCATCGTCGCCGGCCGACGCTAGCCAGCCGCCGTGCGGATCGACAGCCAGCGCCCAGACCATGCTGGGGTGAGCTTCCAGCGTGCGCAGGGCGGCCCCGGTACCCGGATCCCACAACCGCACCACACCGTCGGCGCCGGCCGATGCCAGCCAGCCGCTGTTCGGGTCGGCGGCCAGCGCCCGGACCCCTCCGGTGTGACCCTCCAGCGTGCGCAGGGCTGCTCCGGTACCCGGGTCCCACAACCGCACGGTGCCGTCATCGTGGCCGGTGGCGAGAATGTCGCCGCCGTGGATCGTGGCAATGGCGCCGATGGGTGCGGTGGACCCGAGCTGTACCTGCGCCGGCGAGTTGGGAGAGGCGGTGCCGAACGTGCTGGCCGCCTCGGTCAGGCCCCCAGGATCAAGGTCGGCGCCGACCAGGACCGCCCGGTCCAGCCGAGCCCCGGTCAGGCAGGCCTCCCGGAGATCCGCGCCGATCAGCCGCGCTTGGCTCAGGTCCGCCTCGCGCAGGTCGGCACCGGTCAGGTCGGCGCCGTCCAACTGGGCCGCAACCAGTTGCGCCCGGTGCAGGGTGGCGCCCCGCAGCGCGCGGGGCAGCACCGCGCCGGACAGGTCGGCTGCGGTCAGGTCCGCTCCCGTGAAGTCGTGGGTGGACAGGTCCCGGCCGCGCAGGTCCGCACCTGCGTAGTTCACCGCCTGCACGGTGATGCCCCGCCGCTGCAGGATCAGCGCCGCGTTCGCCTTGGCGGTCGACTTAGCGCCGGTGGCGCTGCGGGCGACCCGGCTCGCCCAGCTCACCACCGCGTCGTCGTCCGCGAGGTCGCACAGGAAGTCGACCATCAGCGGGCTCAGCGATACGCCGGCCAGCCGTTCCTCGTCGCCCTGGGTGACCCAGCGGACGATCAGCCACTCCAGCACGGACTGGTGGATGAAGCCGAACGCGTCCTCGCCGACGCGCACCAGAACCGTGTTGGAACCCACCGCCTGCCCCGCTTCAGCTGGCCGCATCTGCAGCCCGGCCAGGTCGGTGACCTTCGCTGCCGCGCTGCCCAGCTCCGCCGCCCGGACGGTGGCCTCCCCACTGCGCCACAGGTGCAGCGCGACCTCGCCGAGCGCGTCGAGCCGCTCGGCCACTGACAGCGTGCCGGGACCACCGGGCTCGTCCTGTCTCTGATACTCGTGCTCCAGCCAGGTGGTCAGCAGCCGCTCGTAGAGCCTCCCGGCGGTGATCGGCTCGTCGCTGGCGGCGAGGTTCGCGTCGGTGAGCAACCCGGCTCGGTACCAGCGGATCATGAAGCTGAGCATCCGCGGGTTCTCGGCCAGGCCGAGCAGGTCGCGGACGCCGCCCAGCAGAGTGAGGAAGTGCTCTGCGGCTGCCTCGTCGTCGAAGTCGTCCACCACCAGGGTCCGCCGCTGGCTGGCGTCCAGCGGGAGCAACCGCATGATCCGCGACCCGGGCAGCGCCTGTGCCTGGCCACCCAGCGCGGTGCGCACATCGCGGTCGGTGGCGAAGTACTGGTGCCGGCTGGTGACGATCACCTTGGCCGCGCCGCCGGCCGCCTCCCGCAGGGTGTTGAAGTGGTCGACCACCCGGTCGTAGTCGGTGCGCTGGGCCAGCTCGTCGAAGCCGTCGAACAGCAGTGCGACCTTGCCCTCCCGCAGCAGGTAGCGAAACGACGCCCGGTGGTAGCTGTCCTCGCCGCTCATGTGCTGGGCCAGCAGCTGGTCGAGGGTGCGGCCCTTGGTCAGCTCCCGCATGGTGACCAGAACCGGGACCAGCTCGGAGTCCTGCTGGGCGAGCCGTTCGGCCAGGGCACGCAGCAGGAACGTCTTGCCGGTGCCGAAGTCGCCCAGCACCAGGATGAACCGCGGACCGTCGGTGTCCAGTAGTTCCATGATCTGTTCGGCGGCCGTGGTCGGGCGGGCCGAAGCCTCGCCCAGCTCCGACCACCGCTTGTCCACATGCCGCTGTAGCGGGTACTCGGGATCGGCGCGCAGCCGTTGGGTCTGCGCCGCGAGGTAGCTGTGGTGCTCCCAGACCTGCTGGTACTCAACGAAGCTCCGCAACCAGATGTGGTGCTCCCTGGCCACGTGCTCAGTGTCGGCGCTCACGGGCCCGCGATAGACCAGCTCCGGTTCCCGCTCCGTCGGGACATGGGCGCATACCGCATCGCGGAAGCGCGCGACGGCCTCAGCGTTGGCCGGCCCGTCACACACCCCGACGACGAGCTCCTTGGTCCACGGGCCGCGGGTATAGCGCACCACCAGGTGCTCGAACTCGACTCCGCCCGCCCCACGGCTCCGCTCGATGATCTCCGCGCCGGCCGTCGAGCGATCCTGGTCGGTGCGCAGCCGGCAGACCCCCCGGACCTGGCTGAGGAAGTCGTGCCCGCGCCACCCGCCGTCCAGGCCGTCGAGCCGCTTCTCTCTTCGGTCCACGGCTGTGAATCCTAGATCGAGTCAGCCTGGCTGCGGGGAGCCGGCACCACGACCGCTAAGTTGGTGGAGACAACAGCATCGTCCCTGGTGGCGGCCGGTCTGCCTGTGTGGTGGCATAGACAGAGGGGTAGACGTGATCAGTTGATGCTCGCTTGCCGGTAAATGATGTTTCTTATGGAAGACGTGCTGAACACTGAACCGGCCCGCCGGGCGCTGGCGGAGCGGGATATCGCCACCGTCTACCGGCTGCTCAACGAGGCTGGTATGTAACAACGCCAGATTGCGGAGCGTACCGACCAGAAGCAGTCCGAAGTGTCCGACATCATCCTCAAGGGTCGCCAGGTCATGGGATACGACGTCCTGGTGAAGATCGCGAACGGATTAGACGTTCCTCACGGGTGGATGGGCCTGGCTTACGATGAAGACATCGAGGTCCAGCCGCAGCCAGCCGAGGAGGTGGACGAGGAGGTGAAGAGGCGGGCGCTGCTGGCAGCTGGCGGGGTTGCACTGCTTGGCTCCCCGGTGCTGGGTGAACTACTGCACATACCAGTGCGTCCCGCGGCTCCTACCCCTTTGCCCTCCCGTCTGGGTGCATCCGACGTTTCAGCGATCAAGGCGCTGACTTCTGAGCTGCGTACGATGGCTCGTACCTATGGCGGCTGCGCGGAGACGGTGACCGCTGTCGCTGCTCGGTCACGGCCTCTGATGTCGATACCTGGCAGTGACTCCGCCCGTGCTGAGCTGGGTTCAGCGCTTGCCGACCTGCACACCATGGCCGGCTGGTGCTGCGTGGACTCGGGCTACCACGATAACGCCAGGGCTTGTTTCGCTACTGCCATGGATCTAGCCCCTCATGATGGGTACCAGTTTGCGTCGGCTCTGCGGCATGCCGGAATGCACATGCGTGACGCGGGAGCCTACAACGACGATCTGAAGGCATGTCAGCTTGGTTTGATTAAGCTGGGGGAGTCGCCGGATACACCCGAGACAGCCGAGTCTGTTGCATGGCTGACCGCAGAGTCGGCGGTTGCGTTATCCACCATGGGGTGTCGTGATGAGGCTGAAAAAGCTATTAGTACGGCACGTGAGCATCGCCTGTCGGATACCTTCGACGAAGCGGACATGGATTATGCCGTGGCGAATGTATACCGCAGACTTGGGCGCTTGGACCTCGCTGAGCCGTTCGCCGCATCTTCGTTGCGCAAGTGGCCAGGAACCTCACACCGTGACAGCGTGCTGTCCGATATAGCGCTAGCTACCATCCACGTGCAGACCGGCGAACACGACAGTCCCGCGTTGGCGCACCGCGCGATTAAGTCAGTGGCCGGAATCCACTCAGTCAGAGCCCGGATGAGTGTTAACAGTCTCGTAGAAGCGCTAGAGACCAGACCGAAGGCAGAGAACCGGGAGCTTGCGATGATGGCGCGGCGGGTATCAGGAAGGGCTTGAGATTTTCACAAGATCGCATGACCGCTGATCGCTCGACGTCGCGCGGACCGGTCCGGTACCTGCCGGTTGGTGCTGCGGGCGCAGGCCCGTACGCGCTCACCACCGGCCCGGACGGGGCACTATGGGTCACCCTCGTGCACGCCGGTCAGATCGCCCGGCTCGACCCTGGCGGCCTGGCCGACCTGTACCAGTTGGACTCCCCGGTGTGCCGGCCTTCGCAGATCACCACCGGGCCAGACGGAGCTCTGTGGTTCACCCGCGCGGGCGACGACCGGATCGGGCGCATCACCGTTGATGGACAAGCCACGTCCTTTCCGGTAGCGCCTGGCAGCGCACCGTTCGGGATCACCGCCGGCCCCTACGGCGCACTGTGGTTCACCGCCATGAGCACCGACCGGATCGGGCGCATCACCACTGACGGGCAGATCACCGAGTTTCCGCTGCCCACCATCGGCGCGATGGCCTCGATGATCACCGCTGACCCCGATGGTGCCCTATGGTTCACGCTCAACCAGGCTCACGCCATCGGACGGCTCAGCATGGACGGCGAGGCCACGAGCTACCCGCTGCCGACACCCGATGCCGGACCGGTCGGCATCACCGCCACCCCTGACGCGGTCTGGTTCGTCGAGATCGGCGCCGGTCAGGTAGGCCGCATCAGCCCAGACGGTCGGATCCATGAGTTCGCGCTGCCCGACCGCGACGCCCGCCCCCACGCCATCGTCGCCGATCCCGACGGCGGTTGCTGGCTCAGCCAATGGGGCACCAGCAGTGTCGCCCATGTCACCGAGGATGGAGACGTGCGCGAGGTCGCTCTGCCCGCATCAAGCGAGCCGCACGGGCTCACGATCGGACCCGACGGCGCGCTCTGGGTCGCCCTTGAGACGGGCGCTGTCGCGCGTATCGACAGATGATCCAGCGTCGAGGGTGTCTCACTGTTCCTTCTGGCCCCAGAAGACATAGAGCGTGGTGTAGGGAACGCTCAAGGTGTCGCAGCCTGTGGCCGGCTCCCACTTCGGTGGTGGCTGGCCGCCGTCGGTGAGTACCCGCTGGATGAATGTGACCTGACCGAGGACGTCATCGTTGCTCCCGAATTTCTCGGCAGTCTCCAGCCGCAACCACGTGATATTCCGATCGCTGCCGGTGGGTGCGTCGGCCTCCCCTGAAGCCTTGGCCTTTACTCTGCTGCCGTCAGCGTCGGTCCAATAAGGTCCGGCGAAGTGAATGCCACGCTGAATCCCGGTGTCGACGTCATACAGGTTCGCCTGAGGCTCACGGAACACCCACCTGCTGTTCGCGCTATCCTGGTCGTAAACCTGCACCCCCACGCCGATTCGAGTCGCCAGCACCCTGTTGCGATTCGCGTCAACCTGAATAGCGGACGGGAGCTTCTCGTTACCTGACAGCGGGTCGTACGCCGCGGGTTTTGTGGCTGAAGCAAGGGCGAACGGATCCCCCTTGCCTGAAGTGTTGCAGCTGTCTACCTGCTGTCGATCATTGGCCTGAACTGGCGGGTTCTCGTTCGGCTGGGGCCTGGCGCAACCAGGGCCAAGGAGCAGTAATCCACCTACCATGGCGGCAAAAATTTTGACCAATATGGTGCGATGCATGGGCGACTGCCTTTCGTTTACGCCGGCGCGTTATCGCTCACGTCAGGTTGCCGGTGCGTATGTGCGACGCAACTGTAGCTACCGGAAGGCAGCCTGTCGACAGAAGGACGGAACTGCCGTGAACTCGACCCCGCCGACGTCACTGGTAACTAAAATGTCGGTGCCGTCGAGTTCACGGCTCACGGTCCGGCTGGGCACTATGAGCAGATTGAGGTGAGCGCCTGGGCGAGGGCGTCTTCGTATAGGGGATCGAGGTACCGGGTGCGTTCGACGCGGTGGCGCGCTTCGGTCAGCGCGACGGTACAGGAAGGCTCTGCTCGAAGCTGTTGAGTCGCTTTCAGTTTGGCGAGCAGCTGGTCAGTGATGCGGTTCAGGATCGGTCGAACCTGCGCCAGATCGGCCCGGGTGGTGGGAGCCTGGCCCGGGTGCGCACGCCACCGTGAGTGGAGTCCGTATTGGACGGCTTTGCTCGCCTCGATCTGATCGATGAAACTTCCACTGAGGCCGCCGGATCGATGTCTGGCTGCGTTGACTTAGCGGCAACGGTATCTGCGAGCTGTATCCGGTAGGCAGCGACGTCGGTCAGGGTCAGCAGCGACTCGCTGTGGCCGGTCCTGTCAGCGGCGGGCGGCGCGGCCGTGGAACAGCCGAACACGGTGACGGCGAGGACGGTGGGCAGCGCTGCACGGAACAGTTGCATGCTCAGGTGCCGCGCCCAACCGGTGACGTCGTTCCGTGGTAGCGACGCAGCGCCTCGGCGCGTTCGCTGGGGTGATCGACCAGCGGTTCCGGGTAGTCACTGGGCGGGCCGCCGGGCTGTTTCCAGGGCTGGTGCACTGCTGGGCCGGCGATAGTGCGCAGTTCCGGTATCCAGCGGCGGACATAGTCGCCGTCCGGGTCGGCCTTGGCGGCTTGCAGGGTGGGGTTGAAGATCCGGATGTAGGGTGCCGCGTCGGTGCCGGTGCCGGCGACCCACTGCCAGCCGTGGTTGTTGCTGGCCAGGTCACCGTCGATCAGGTATTCCAGGAAGTGTCGCGCGCCGCGCTGCCACGGCAGGTGTAGATCTTTGACCAGGAACGACGCGGTGATCATGCGGAGCCGATTCGGCATCCAACCCTCGGTATGCAGCTGCCGCATCCCGGCGTCCACGATCGGGTAGCCGGTGCGGCCCTGCGTCCAGGCGCCGAAGGCGGCGTCGGCGTCGGGGCCGGTATCGGTGGGGACGGCGCCAGCGATGGGGTCCAGCGCGGTCCACGCCGACATTGGATGATGGTGCAGTACGTCGGCGTAGAACTCCCGCCAGCACAGCTCGGTGCGGAATGATTCCACGCCCGGGCCGCGCCGGTCGGCCAGGTCGGCCAGCAGCGTGCGCGGGTGCAGCTCGCCGTATTTCAGCGCGGCGGAGATCCGGGCGGTACCGTCGCGGTCCGGGCGGTCGCGATTTTCGTGGTAGTCGGCCAGTCGGGCGTCGAGGAACCACTGCCACCGCCGGCCGGCGGCGGCCTCGCCGATCTCGGGCAAGGTGACTCCGGCCGGGTCGGGCTCGTCGAGGAAGTCGGCCGGGCCTGACCGGCGCACGTAGTCAATGCCATCTGCGGGGCCATCTGCGGGGCCAGCCGGACCCCGCCAGCCATGCGCCAGCCAGGTCCGGCTGAACGGGGTGAACACCCGGTAGGGCGAGCCGTCCGGCTTGCGAACCCGGCTCGGTGCCACGGCATAGGGCGATCCGGTGCGGACCAGAGTGATGCCGTGCTCGCGCAGCGCCGCCTCCACCGCGGCGTCGCGGCGACGACCGTAGGGCCCGTAATCGGCGGCGATGTGCACCTCGTGGGCGCCGATCTCGCGGGCCGCGGCCACCACCTGGTGCACGGGGTTGCCGCGCCGCAGGTGCAACGCGCCGCCGAGGCTGCCGTCGAGTGCGCGCAGCGAGCGCAGCAGGTAGGCCCGGCGAGGTGGGCCCGCGGTGTCGAACAACCGCGGGTCGAGCACGAACAGCGGCAGTACCGGCCTGCCACCGGCAGCCGCGGCGAGCAGCGCCGGGTTGTCGCCGGTTCGCAGGTCTCGACGGAACCACATCACCTCGGCTGGCACGGAATTCACCCCGCCAGTGTGCTCTCTCCGGCCAAGAGTACCCCACTGGACGCGTACCGTTCGCCCCATGATCTCGACGGACGTGGCGCGCAGCGCCGCGCTGGTGGTAGCCGCTGGCCGGGTAGCGCTGGGAGTCACCGCGCTGCTGCGACCCAGCTTGCCGGCCCAGCCGTGGGTCGGACCCGCGCTGGCGGCCGGCCCCGCGGGGCAGGTCTTCGGGCGGGCGCTCGGTGGTCGCGACCTGGGACTCGGGTTGGGCGCATTGCTGGCGCTTCGACGGGCCGACTCCTCGGCTGCCGCCAGTTGGATCGCCGCCGGCTGGGTTGCCGGCGGAGCGCTCGCCGACGGGGCGGACGTGCTGGCCACCCTCGTGGCCTGGCCTGGCCTGCCTCGCTGGGGCCGGCTCGGCATCGTCGGCCTCGCTGGCGGCGCTACCGCCGTCGGGGTGGTGGCCGCGGTGACGCTGGCCCGACGATGCAAGCCGGGCAGCACGACGTCCCATGTGTAGATGTGGGCGTGCTGGGGAACGTCTTGAGGATGGAGCAATTCAACGCGGCGGGCATTGGCGAGGGGGACCCTGTCGGGCGGACAGACCACTGTTTCGAGTTCGCCGTCGACCCGCGGTTTCGGTGGTTGCTGGCCCGGCTGGGGGTGCGCGAAGGGACCAGCGGCGTGTGGATCGGGCCGCACGGGTTGGTGGCGCGCTTTGGCCTATGGGTGCTCCGAACGCCGCTGGACAACATCGCTGACGTGACGGTCACAGGCCCGTTTCGCGCCTGGCGCGTAATCGGGCCCCGGCTATCGCTGGCAGATCGTGGGTTGACCTTCGGCTCCAACACCGCGCTCGGGGCATGTATTCGTTTCCGTCACCCGGTACCCGGCTTGGATCCACTGGGTCTGCTGCGTCATCCGGCATTGACCGTGACCGTGCGCGACCCGGATGCCCTGGCGCGCCAGCTGCGCCGCTACCTCGACTCTGCTGATTAGCACCCGGCTGATTAGCACCCGGGCCAGCCTGACCGGACGCGTCAGTCGAGGTAGTCGCGCAGCGCCTGGGAACGCGAGGGGTGGCGCAACTTGGCCATCGTCTTGGACTCGATCTGCCGGATCCGTTCCCGGGTCACCCCGTAGACGTGGCCCACCTCGTCCAGGGTGCGCGGCCGGCCGTCGGTGAGGCCGTAGCGCAGCCGGACGATGCCGGCCTCCCGCTCGGACAACGTAGCCAGCACCAACTGCAGGTCATCCTGCAGCAGGGTGAAGGACACCGCGTCGACTGCCACCACGGCCCCGGAGTCCTCGATGAAGTCCCCGAGCGGGGAGTCACCCTCCTCGCCGATGGTCTGGTCCAGCGAGATGGGTTCCCGGGCGTACTGCTGAATCTCCAGTACCTTCTCCGCGGTGATGTCCATCTCCCTGGCCAGCTCCTCGCGAGTGGGCTCGCGGCCCAGGTCCTGGAGCAGTTCGCGTTGGATGCGACCCAGCTTGCTGATCACTTCGGCCATGTGTACCGGTATCCGGATGGTGCGTGCCTGCTCGGCCATCGCGCGGGTGATCGCTTGACGGATCCACCAGGTGGCGTAGGTGGAGAACTTGTAGCCCTTGGTGTAGTCGAACTTCTCCACGGCGCGGATCAGACCCAGATTGCCCTCCTGAATCAGGTCCAGGAAAGCCATACCGCGGCCGGTGTAGCGCTTGCCCAGCGAGACGACGAGGCGCAGATTGGCCTCCAGCAGATGATTCTTGGCGCGCTCACCGTCGCGAACGATCCAGCGCAGGTCCCGGCGTAGCTGTGCGGACAGCTGCTCGGTGACGCCTTCGGCCCGGCGCACCCGCTCGGCGGCGTAGAGGCCGGCCTCGATCCGGGTGGCGAGGTCCACTTCCTCCTCAGCGTTGAGCAGCGCCACCTTGCCGATCTGGTTGAGATAAGCCCGCACAGAGTCGGCGGAGATCGTGAGCTCGGCCTCTTTACGTCCCCGGCGTAGTGCCTCTGACTCCTGCTCGTCCCACTCGAAATCTCGCGATTGTCCAGTTTTGTCCGACGGTTCCGGAGAATCCTCGGCATCCTCCATGACGAGCGGGATGCGGTCATCCGGAAGGTCGGTGGACACTTGAGTAAGCAGGATTTCGGCCTCCTCAAGGACCTGGTTGCCATCTGGCCACCTCTGGACTGTACGGGAAGCAGACGCTTCGGGCTGGTCGGGTCTTGTGTGCCAGTTAAGTTGAGACTTGACAGTCCCGGGCCAGCCGGCATCCAAAGCCGTGCGGTGCGAGAGCACCTGGGCACGGACGGGTTGCGTTGAGCGGCACATGCTGAAGGAACTGAGAGGATGCGGTCGTGAGCGATATCCAGATCGTCATTGTGCTGGCTGCCGGTGCATCCGTGGTCGTCATACTGGGTTGTTTGATCTTGGTTGTGATGATCCGGCTGCGCCGCGTGGTGACATTGCAGCTCAAGACCATCGATGAGCTACTCGGCCCCCTGCGCGCCGGTCGAGGCCGCGACACGCCCCGCGAGCCCTCGTCGTAAGTCGTAAGAGGTCGGACGTTAAGTTCGGCACCAGGGGACCGGCGGGAGGGACAGACGTGGACGCGAGACGTAAGCCAGAGGAGCTCTCGGAGGCGCAACGCCAGCGGCTTCATCAAGCCCATCAGCGCTTGCGCAATGCCTCGCACGCCCTTGAAGCGCTGACGGTGGTCGCGCCGGTCCGGGGCCGTTGGGTTGCCACATCCGCGCCGGTCGAGGCTCTCGAGGTGGCGCAGAACGATCTCCATGACGCGTGTCAGGAGTTCTGGCGAACTCAGCAGGAACTCCTCTGCTGGGAGTCTCCCGCCGGCGCTCTCGGTGCACCGCCCAGTGGCGGATAGCCCACGAATAGACCACGGACAGGTAGCGACGCAGGCCGCCGTCAGGGAGATGGCCACCGGCGGCTACTTGCGCTGCGCCGCGGGCTCATAACCGTTACGCTTTGCTCATGATCGAAAAGGGCGGGGAGCAACTTCCCCAGGAGAGTGGTCCGACGAGTACCACATCTGACGACATGACCGAAGCCCTCAACGCCGTGCGGGCCTCGTCACCATCACTGGGCGCCGCACTGGACGCGGCCGGAGTCACACCTGGCGAGCTGGCTGACTCGCATGACAGGGCTACTTCTGACGAGCACGACGCGGTGAAACCCACCCCGGACGAGGGAGCTGAGCGGGGCTAGGCACCCCGTCGGAGTGGCAAGCGCGCCAGCTGGCGCATTGTTGGTCGCCTCACCGCGCTCGCACCGGCCTTGGACGCGGTGCTCGACCGCGGTGACGCGGTGTTGCTGTTCGGCGACCACCAGGCCGGCTGGCCTGCGCACGCCCGGTGAACCTTCCGGCCCGCCGGAGGTGGCGGGCAGACCGTGCTCGGCGCGGCCTGGCGGGACACCGAAGTGGGCGTCGCTGCCGCAGCGCTGCACCACCACGGCGTGCTGGCGCCGCCCACCGGCGCTGAGGTTCTCCTCGCCACCCCCGATGGCGCCGCAGTCGCCTACCTGGACCGGGTCACCACGCCCGGCACCACGCTGGTCTCCACCGTCGACCCGTTGGCCCACTTCGGCCATACCGGGGCCACCGACGCCGGCCGGTTCCTCGACGAGCTGCTCCGCTGGGTAACAGCGGTCCCTCCTCGTCGAAGGGATGGCTCATGAAGCGAGGTCATGCCCTGCTCGTCCTACTCTCCGAGCTGATCTACGGTACGCGCATCTCGCTGCTGATCGGCATCGTGGCCGCGTTGGCGGCGACGATGGTCGGCCTGACCGTCGGGGTAGTGGCCGGGTACGCCCGGGGCGGGCTGGACACCGCGCTGATGCGCCTGGTCGACGTCGTGCTCGCGCTCCCGATTCTGCCCCTGGCGCTGGTGATCGGGGTATTTCTCGGTCCCCGGGCTGGACAACCAGATCCTGGTGATCTCATTCGTGGTCTGGGCCCCGGTGGCGCGTGAGTTGCGCGCCCAGGTGTTGTCGTTGCGCGAACGCGACCACATCCAGGCGTTGCGGGCAATGGGCGCTGGCGCTGGTTACGTGCTGCCGCGCCACGTCGTTCCGGCGGTCGCACCCCTGGTCGTGCCGCAGTTCGTACTCGCGACCAAGACCGCGATCCTGCTCGAATCGTCGCTGGCGTTTCTTGGCCTGGGTGACGTGACGGCCAAGAGCTGGGGAACGCTCGCAGACCTGCTCGACGAGCTACGCTCGGTCCGCGGCGTCGCGGTGCTGCATATCACGCACGACCTGGCGCTCGCGCAGCGCTCGTGCGACCGCTTGGTCGTGCTG
>JBOHHF010000384.1:0-4084 GCA_050700495.1 Pseudonocardiaceae bacterium | reverse complement strand
CTAAGTGGCGGGCTTGAGCACCACCTTCGTCCACCCATCGTCGCGGGCGTCGAAGTGCTGGTAGGCCTGTGGCGCCTGGTCCAGTGGCAGCTCGTGGCTCACGATCCAGGAGGGTTGGGCCCGCCCGGTGTGGATCAAGTCCCGCAGCTGGCGGTTGTAGGCCTTCACGTTGGCCTGCCCGGTACCGATCTTCTGGCCCTTGAACCAGCACAAGCCCTGGTCGAAGGCGATTTTACCCTGCTTGGCCAACTTGTCCTGGGCGCCGGGGTCCTGCGGCAGGAAGATCCCGACCACCCCGATGTGACCGGTGAAACGCACCGACTTGACCAGGCTGTTCATCGTCATGGCGGCGTTTTCAGTGCCCTGCGGGTCGTGGGCCTGGTACCCGACGCACTCGCACCCCTTGTCCGCTCCCCGGCCGCCGGTCTGTTCCAGCACCTGCTCGACTGGATCGCCCTTGGAGTCATCGATCGGGATGGCACCGATCTGCTCGCCAAGTTTGAGCCGGTCCGGATGCCGATCGACGATCATCACCTTGCTGGCGCCCTGGATCATCGCCGAATAAGCGGCCATCAACCCGACCGGACCGGCGCCGTAGACCACTACAGAATCACCGGGACGCATGTCGGCCAGCCGGGTGGCGTGCCAGCCGGTGGGGAAGATATCGGCCAGCATCACGTAGTCGGTTTCCTTGTCCTGCGCGTCCTCTGGCAGCCGCAGGCAGTTGAAGTCCCCGAAAGGCACCCGCAGCAGCTCGGCCTGCCCGCCCCAGAACGGGCCCATCCCGGCGAAACCGAAGGCGGCGCCGGCCATCTGCGGGTCCGGATGCACCGTCAGGCAGAAGGCCGTCAGACGGTCCTCGCAGTTGCGGCAGAACCCGCAGCCGATGTTGAACGGCAGGCACACCCGATCACCCGTCTGGATCCTGGCGACCCCGGTTCCGACCTCGATGACCTCGCCGAGATTCTCGTGCCCGATCACCATTCCTTGCTCGAGATTTGTCCGGCCTTCGTACATGTGCAGGTCCGAACCGCAGATGTTGGTGCTGGTAATCCGTACCAGCACGTCGGTGGGCTGCTCGATCTTGGCGTCGGGCACCTCCTTGACGTTGACCTTTCGAGGCCCCTCGTACACCACTGCTCTCACGGCTGTGCCTCCCTCTCCTGGAGCGCCGCGGTGCCGGGCCGCACGTCGCGGCGCAGACGGTCGTGTTCTGTGGGTCACTCTCCCGGTCACAGCGGGCTGATGTCCTCGACCCACCGGCAGCAAGTCGAAGGTCACCGCTCGACTCGCCAGGCCCATGCACGGATCGGCATCTGACGCCGGCCAAGGGGAGAAGTGCATCGGGCGGCGTTCATCGACTCCGCAGGTCGATGCCCGGTCTCGTCAACCGTCCTCTCAGGCTCAGGTCCGTCGCGGTCGTTGCTGGCAGCCTCATGCTCAGGTATCAGCCACCTCACCTAAGGAGGATTCATATGGCCAAGGAGCTACAGGGCAAGAAGGTCGCGATCCTGGCTACCGACGGAGTCGAGCGCGTCGAACTGGAACAGCCGCGCGGTGCGCTATACGGCGCGGGCGCGACCTCCGATCTGCTGTCGACCCATCCCGGTGAGATCGAGGCCCGCCAGTTCGACATGGTCTCGGCGGGCACTTTCGCCGTAGACCGGCTGGTCTCCGATGCATCGGTGGATGACTACGACGCGTTGCTGCTCCCGGGTGGCACCGTGAATCCTGACCAGTTACGTATTAACAACGACGCGGTCTCCTTCGTGAAGGCCTTCGTCGCGACCGGCAAGCCGATCGCCTCGATCTGCCACGGCCCGTGGACCCTGCTGGAGGCCGACGCGGTGCGGGGCCACCGGCTCACCTCCTGGCCCAGCCTATGGACGGATTTGCGTCATGCCGGAGCTGAAGTCCTCGACCAGGAGGTTGTCATCGACGGGCAGCTGACGACCAGCCGCTCCCCCGCCGACCTGCCGGCGTTCTGCGCGGCGATCGTCGAGCAGTTCGCCCAGGCTCACCAACCGTCACGCACCTGAGCGCAACAACACAGGTCCGGCGTCGATCGGGGTTCGGAATACGTGGTATGGCCGTTCCCGCAGATCCTTGCCACCCTGGTAGGCCGCCTGGCGGTGCAGCTGATTCGAGGTGACGTAGAGGTAGCCGTCGGTGGCCACCGACAGGGTGTCGGGGAACAGCAGCCGGGGGTCGTGCACCACAGTCTCCCACTCACCGTCGGGCAGCCGGCACAGGATCGCGTTGTGCTCGTAGGCCGTGGCGTAGAGCCGGCCCGCGTCGTCGGTCTCCAAACCGTCGGACGCGCTGCCTTTGTCTCCCTCGTCGACCACGGTGGCGGCGACTGCGGCGTCCTCGAGCGAGCGGTCGACCAGCGCGGCCACCAACACGCTCCACAGATGACGGGAGGCGAACGGGCAGTAGTACAGCCGTTCACCGCCGGAGGAGATCGCGATGCCGTCAGAACCCAGCCCGATCGGCTTGGGTGGCCCGTCCGGCGGGCGCTCCATCCAGGGCCGCCCCTCGATCAGCGGCCGGAACGTCGCCGGGCCCTCCGGCTTGGTGGACGGATGATCGTGCAGCCGCCGCCAGCTATCCCCCGACGCCAGGTCCACCACGATGATCCCGTTGGCCCCGCCATCGGATGAGTCGGTGATGAATGCCGTGCCCGCCTTGCCTCGGCGCAGGTCGAACCGGATGTCGTTGAGGTAGGTGGCATCCAGCGCGACCTCACGCGGCGGCACGATCGTCTGCACCACCGTGTCGGTGGACAGGTCGATGCACACCAGCTTCGGTCCGCCCACCTTGGTCGGCTGGAAATTTGGACTGCCGGTGTCGAGCACCCACAGCCGGTCGATCGGGTCGACCACCACGCTTTGCACCGACACGAACGCGCCAGCATCGTGATCAGCAGACGGTGAATTCGACGCCTGGTCCGGGAAAGGCACACACCGGCCGTCGCGGACCTCGGCTACCGTAGCCGTCACGTCGTCGCCCCATTTCGGGAAATTGACGAAGATCCGGCCGGAGTGGGAAACCGTCACTCCCGTCAGCATGGGGCCGTCAAAGGTGGCGACCGTGTCCAGGATGCCAAGTGGTCGCTCCGTGGCGGCGTGGGTCACGGGGTACTCCTTACTCGGTACTGGTCAGAAGGCGGCCGCAGCGGCCTCGGCCACGGCCTGGTCCTGCTCACCAGAACCGCCGCTGACGCCTACCGCCCCGACGACCTGGCTCCCGGCGCGCAGCGGGATTCCTCCTGCGAAGATCATCACTCGGCCGCCGTTGGAGGCGTTGATGCCGAAGAACTGCCCGCCGGGCCCGGCGTTGTCCGCGAGGTCCGCCGTGCTGATGTCGAATGCGCGGGCGGTGAACGCCTTGTTGATCGAGACATCGACGCTGCCGATCCAGGCACCGTCCATCCGGATGTGCGCGACGAGGTTGCCGCCGGCGTCGACCACCGCGACGTTGGACGGTTGCCCGTTCTCACGGGCCTTACGCTCACCAGCCTCGATCATCCGTCGGGCGTCGTCGAGGGACACCGACTCCAGCTTGTTCATCGATTCCTCCCGGATTGGCTTCAGGCTCTGCCCGCCCACGGTGTCACCCGGTTCGTTGGGCAGCATCGACCCCGCATGACCAATCCGGAGCCGCATTCCGCCTCGCCGGGGCAGTTTCCGCGCTCGGGCTGTGGGTGCCTGTCAGCTCGCGGTCTGTGCCTGCCACATCCAGTGCGCCTTCTCCAGGTCCGCGGTGATCGTGATCAGGAGATCCTGGGTGACGGGGTCGGCCTCCTCGGTCTCCTCCACCCGATGCCGGAATCGTGCAACGAGTGTGGCCAGCATCTCGACCACGGCCGCCACCACGTCGTCGTCGGACCGCCATCCAGCGCCGAACTCCGGGACACCGGTGTCCCGGCTCACGGTGCCGGGGCGACCATCGGGCGACACACCGATGGATGTGGCCCGCTCCGCCACGCCGTCGGCGTGCTCGCGGGCCAGCGCGACGAGCTCATCCAGCTGCAGGTGCACTGAGCGGAAGCGGGGCCCGATCACGTTCCAGTGGGCCTGCT
>JBOHHF010000383.1:0-2021 GCA_050700495.1 Pseudonocardiaceae bacterium | reverse complement strand
GCGAATCGCCGCCGTATTCTTCCGGCACCACGCCTTCGGCGACCAGTTCCTGCGTCACGCGATCGGGATTCGCGCCCGGCTTGTCGATCTTGTTGATCGCCACCACCAGCGGCACGCCGGCGGCTTTCGCGTGGGCGATCGCTTCCTTGGTCTGCGGCATCACGCCGTCGTCCGCCGCCACCACGATCACCGCGATGTCGGTGGACTTCGCGCCGCGGGCACGCATGGCGGTGAACGCCTCGTGACCCGGGGTGTCGATGAACGTGATGAACCGCTCCACGCCCTCCAGCTCCGACTCGACCTGATAGGCGCCGATGTGCTGGGTGATCCCGCCGGCCTCGCCCTCGCGGACGTTGGCCTTCCGGATCGTGTCCAGCAGCCGGGTCTTACCGTGGTCGACGTGACCCATGATGGTCACGACCGGCGGCCGGGCCGCCAGGTCGTCCTCGGTGCCGTGGTCACTGAAGTCGATGTCGAAGGACTCGAGGAGCTCGCGGTCCTCCTCCTCCGGGCTGACGACCTGGATGTTGTAGTTCATCTCCTGGCCGAGCAGCTCGAGGATCTCGTCCGAGACCGACGCCGTCGCGGTGATCATCTCGCCCAGGTGGAACAGGACCTGGACCAGCGACGCCGGGTTGGCGTTGATCTTCTCGGCGAAGTCGGTCAGCGAGGAGCCGCGGGGCAGCCGGATCGTCTCGCCGCCGCCCTTGGGCAGCCGGACGCCGCCGACCGACGGCGCCTGCATGGCGTCGTACTCCTGGCGCTTCTGCCGCTTCGACTTGCGGCCCTTGCGAGCCGGACCGCCGGGCCGGCCGAAGGCGCCCGCGGCACCGCCCCGACCGCGACCACCGGCACCACCGGCGCCACCGGGACGACCACCGCCGCCACCGGGACCGCTCTGTCCTCCTCGGAACCCACCACTGGCCGGGGCACCGCCGCCACCGGGACCACTTTGCCCTTGTCCTCCTCGGAAGCCCCCCCCACCACCACCGCCGCCGCCGGCACCACCGGGACGACCACCCGGACCACCGGGACGGGCGCCGCCGGCACCGCCACTGGGCCCACCTCGGCCACCACCCGGCCCACCTCGGCCGCCACCGGGACCACCGGGACCACCGGACCGGGGAGCCGGACGCGCCGGCATCATCCCCGGGTTCGGCCGTGGAGGCATGTTGCCGGGGGACGGCGGGCGGGGACCGGCGCGGCCGGGTTCACTCGTCCGTGAGCCACCAGGACGCGAACCGGCCTGGCCTGAACCACTCTGACCACCCTGACCGACCTGACCACCCTGCGCCGGGCGTGGCTCGGGTGCGGACGGGCCGGGCCGCGGCGCGGCCGGGCGCGGTGGGGAGCCCGAGCCGACACCGAACGGGTTGTTGCCGACCCTCGGCGTGCGCGGACCGGGCCGGGGCGCAGCCGTGCGAGGTGGTACCACAGCGCTGCCGGCGTCGGCCGCAGCGGCTGTGCCCTGCCCCGCCCGCCCATGCTGCGGTGTGGACGCCGCGGGCCGCCGGGGAGCCGGAGCCGGCGGCGGGACGGCCAGGCCCTGTCCCGCCCGCTCACTCTGCGGAACGGGAACGGCGGACGGACCGGGAACGGCCGTGGGGCCGGGAACGGCCGTGGGGCCGGGACGTGGCCCCGGGCGCGGGCCGGAGGGCCGTGGACCATCGGGCCGCTCGACTGCCGAAACCGGCGACGGGCCGGCCGGCCGCACGGGCACCGCCGGGCCCGACCCACCGGGCTCCGAAGGACCGGGGCCGGGCGCGACCGGGCGAACGGGCCCGGGATCCGGCGAACCACCGGCCGGACTCACCCCGGGCGTGGGCGACGCCGACGGGGCGACACCTGGCCGGGACCGGCCACCACCGGGACGACGGCGGGCGCCCTCACCGGCGCCGGAACCGTTCGACATCGACTCACGAAGTTTGCGGGCCACCGGGGCCTCGACGGTCGAGGACGGGGACTTCACGTACTCGCCGAGATCCTGCAACTTGCTGAGGACCTGCTTGCTACTGATGCCG
>JBOHHF010000382.1:0-8964 GCA_050700495.1 Pseudonocardiaceae bacterium | reverse complement strand
GGACGGTACGTGCCGGCAGCAGCTCCACGTGCTGGCCATCGATCTCAACAAAGCTCAGTGCATCAGACATTCTGATCCTCCTCAAAGTGGCCCCCAACGGGGATGGAACACCTCCTCGGCAACTCCGCCGATTCGGCTTACCCATACAATGACCAGAATCACGCCCCACGACAACATGCATTTGCCACCTAATTTTTGCCCCACTACCTAGCCGTGGACGTCGATTTCAACCACCGGTTCAGCGCGCGTAGCTACTTAGATCCCGGAATCAGGTAGCTATCGCACAATGTTCGAAGGTGATCTTATCCTGACGCCACCGAACTGTGCTGTCGCTGGTCAGCACGCTTCCGCGGCGCGCAGCTGGATAGTGCTGATACTGACGCAGCATGACGAACCGAGCGTGGGCCACATCTGCAAGAACACCTGCAAGAACACCTGCAATTATGGCGAGCGAGCGGCGCGTCACTACCTAGACCCACTGACGATGATTACCTAGTTTTACATTCAATCCAGCTACGTAGCGGTAACCATCGATGACAGTGAGGTGACCATATTCGACACAGACCGCTCATCGTCTATTGGGACCATCCGCCAGTGGCCAGCCGGCGATTTGTTCGTGTAGCGCGGAACCATCCGGTCCCGCGCCAAGGCGGCTGTGGACCAGGTCCAGCCGGGTGGCCACCCACGGCGGACCTTGCCAGCATGCGAGTCGTTCGACCAGCGGCCGCAGGTCGGCCCCAGCGGCTGCCCGGGCCAACGTGACGTGCGGACGGTACGGGCGTTGCTCCGTCGGCAGGCGGCTGCGGCGGGCGGCGGCCTGTACCGAGCCGGCCAACCTGCGCAGCCCGTCGCGATCCCCCTGCACCCGGGTCCACAGGACCTGGTGCCCGAACCGGCCGCCACCGCCCAGCACCAGAGACAGCGGTGGATGCCGAGCGGCGGCCCGGCGCAGCCGGACCGCCAATTCGTCAACGACGTGCTCGCCCACATCACCGAGGAAGGCCAGTGTCACATGCCACTGTTCTGGGTGGGTCCACCGGAGGTGGGGCGCCAGTTGGCGTAGCGCTGCCGTGCTGGCTCTGAGCTCTTCGATGACCTCACCCGGTGGAGTCAGGGCCACGAACAGCCGCACCGGACCATCCTCGCAGCCAGGCCCGCGGCGTCAGGCCGCCACCGGCTGGGCAACCTGCTCGTGGGCTATGTACTCGGCCGGCTCGAACCTGCGGGTGGCCCGCCGGAACCGCCAGGTGAACGTCGGCCACAACGCCGTGTTCTGGCCGTGCGGGTCGAGGTACCAGCTTGCGCAGCCGCCCGCAGTCCACACCGTGCCGTCCATCCGGCGCTGGACGACCTCGTTGTACGCCACCTGCGCCTGCGGCCGAACCTCCACTGCAGCGGCCCCGGTCCGCCGTAGGTAACGCAGCGCTTCGATGGTGTACCGCACTTGGCTCTCAATCATATAGATCAGCGAGGTATGCCCGAGCCCGGTGTTGGGTCCGACCAGCATGAACAGGTTGGGGAAGCCGGCCACCGTCGTGCCACGGTGTGCTTGGGCGCCATCGGCCCAGACATCGGCCAGGGTATGGCCCTCCCGGCCATGGATCCGCGCAGCCATCGGGAAGTCGGTGACATGGAATCCAGTACCGAAGATGACGGTGTCGACGTCGCGGCGGGTCCCGTCCGCGGCCTGCACCCAGTTCGGGCCGACCTGAGCAATCCCCGACGTGACGAGATCCACGTTGGGCCTCGTCAGCGCTGGGAGGTAGTCATTGGACAGCAGGATCCGCTTGCAGCCAATGGTGTAGTCCGGGGTCAGCTTGGCCCGCAGCGCGGGGTCGGCGATCTGCCGGCGCAGATGTGCGCGAGCGATCAGCTCGAAGAGTTTGAGCAGACGCGGGTTGACGGCCAAGCCGAGTACAGACAACTCCCGGCCACAATAGATCCCCGCTCGCACCAACCGCTGCAAGCCGGGCACCACCCGGTACAAGGTCTGTTCGAAGCCGCGGTTGTCACGATCGCCGCGCGGGGTGATCCACGGTGGCGTCCGTTGGAAGACCGTCATTGCGGTGACTTCGGGCTGGATCTGCGGGATGAACTGGATTGCCGAGGCGCCGGTGCCGACCACGGCCACCCGCCGACCGCGCAGGTCGTAATCTGGGTCCCATCGCGCAGAGTGGAACACCTTACCCTGAAAGGAATCCAGCCCGGGAATGTCTGGAATAGATGGATACGAGAACGCGCCGGTCGCCGTGATCAGTACGGCGCAGGTCAGCTCGCCGCGATTGGTGCGAATCCGCCATCGACGCCCGGCGTGGTCCCACATCGCACCAAGCGCCTCGTGCTGACACCGGATATGTGGGCGCAGGCCGTAGCTGTCGGTGCAGTGCCGCAGATAATCCCAGATCTCCCGTTGGCCGGAAAAGCTACGACTCCAGGACGGGTTGAGTTCGAAGGAGAACGAGTACAGGTGCGAGGGCACGTCGCAGGCGCAACCCGGGTAGCTGTTGTCCCGCCACGTGCCGCCCACGTCATCAGCCCGTTCCAGCACCACGAAATCGGTCATTCCCTGCTGGCGTAGCCGGATCGCCATCCCTAGCCCGGCGAAGCCGGCTCCGATGACGATGACGTGGTGGTGGGTCTCGTCGCTCATGACCACTCCTGACCGCCCGCGCTACTCATCGGTAACCTTACCGTTCAGTAGATACGGATGTCCAGCCGTCACAGAGAGTTGCCAGCTCAGACCGGCGCTCCAGCGGACCCGCCGGTCTGAGCGGTCACCCGGTCGGCGGCACCGGCGGACAGAATTCGGGTGACCAGTCAGCGCGGGAACGCCGCCGTCGAACGCCACACCGGCCCTGCTTCCACCACCGAGCGGCAACCTCCTGGTAGTCCTTTACTCACGCCGCGCGGCCCGGCTGTCGCGGCGAACATCCTCCAGATGATGGGAGAACGTGCCCCGTGGCACACGAATCGCTGGTGCAGACCTACAAAACTCCGCTAAGACCCCAGGTCTGCGCCACCGACGCCGTCGAGGTGCTCTCGGCGCCGCACCATCTGGCTCACGCCGCCGTCGACACGCTGGGCTGGGACGGTGTGGTGCTGCCTCCGATGGTGCTACTCGGCCGCCGTGTGGTGGTTGTCGCCAACCTCATCGGTGAGGTGCATGAGCAGCGGATCAGTTCGGGCTGGGGTCCGGTGACCGACCAGGTGTCGGTATCCACTTGGAGCTGGCCCGAAATGCAGGAGTTGGTCCCGCCCCCTGCGGTGTCGCTGAGCGGCGTCATCGCGCCGGCGCGGCATTGGCGGACCGGACTCACCGGCGCCGCACCGTTCGCCGGCCTGTGCGCCACCGCCCTGCTGCTGCCTGCGCACATCGCTCGCAACGTCGAGTGCCTCGCCCACGCCGAGTACTACGGCCCGACCGTGCTGGCCGCCGCAGGACCACACGACGTCGATCCCGAGGCGGTCGACGTGGTTCACGCCGGGTATCCCGGCCCGGTTGCGACCAGCCGCCCGGCCTCAACCAGCCAATGGGTGCACGAACTGATCTACGACCGGCTACTGGCGCTTCGCTAGCGACGGGCGGAGGGCAAGCGCCGCGGTAGCCGGCGCCACCGCTCGGGTTGTGGGGTCACCGCTTGTCCTTGCTACACCTCGGAATGTCATCAGGTTAAAATATTCCTGAGGGGTGCTGCTCGGAGGTTCGAACGTGGACTGGTACGTCGACGATCGTTGCACCAACTGCGATGTCGCCCGGCAGCTCGCTCCCGAGCTGATCGGCGAGGTCGATGGCCGTTCGAAGATCCTTCGGCAGCCACGGAACGAGGCGGAGAGCGACACCTTGTATGCCGCCGCGTACGCCTGTCCTACCCGATCGATCCGGCATCCGTCCGGGCCACTCGATTCCGCCCGTGATCCTTTCCCGATGCGCTTGGACGACGGGGTTTACCTGTGCGGGCACAGTTCCGAACAGACCGCGGGTGCCAACGCGTATCTGCTGCAGCGCCCAGCGGGGACCCTGATGATCGACACGCCGCGCTGGAGTAAACCGCTCGCGGCAAGGTACGAGGCGTTTGGTCCGGTGACTGACGTCCTGCTCACCCATCGTGACCATGCTGCGCACGGCCGTCGTTATGCCGACCGGTTCGGGGCGCGCCTGTGGATCCACGAGGGCGACCTCAGCGCGGTCCCAGACGCCGACCAGATACTCCGCGGCACCGACCCGATCGAGGTCGCCGAGGGAGTGATCGCCCATCCGCTCCCAGGGCACACCGAGGGCAGCGTGCTGTACGTCGCCGACGAGCGCCACTGCTTCAGCGGAGACAGCATCTACTGGTCGCGCGCAACCGGGGACGTCGAAGTCTTCGAGAGCGTCACCTGGTACTCCATCACAGAATTGGCCGCCTCACTAGCGCGATCGATCGGGCGGCTGCACTTCGAATGGCTGTGGCCCGGGCACGGCGACCACAAGAGACTGCCCGCGGAGGAGATGGTGAATCGGCTCCGGGTACTGACGACGCGCCTCCAGGAACTCCAGCCGCAACCCGTGGACTACGCCGTCATCCGGTGGTGAACCGGAGAAACTCTAGCTAGCGGCTAGCGGACTAGCGGAAAATAATGGGGCGGGGTCGTTCCTCTCGAACGACCCCGCCCCATTGCGGGTGCCTACGCTGCACGCGTCCGGCGCCGGATGGGGATCTCCCGGCCCTTCAGTGCCCTAAGCGCCTTTCGAAACAGGCAGCCTTTCGAAACAGGCGATTCGAACTAAAACGATTCGAATCCAGGGCACCGGGCGGTGGGTCCGGCGGTCATCGGACCAACGTTCGCGGTGGCGGTCGGTCAGGCAACGACGGTGCCACCGGCGCGGCACTCCACTCGGTGGGGAGCGGGTGGGTCCAGGCTATGGAGTTGGGGGAAACATATGGGTGTGGCCGGTGATCCTTCGACATCGCGGTCGGGGGCACGGACGTTCGTTGGATCACCGGCCACTAGGCGGTTGCTCAAACCCTCGTGGGTGGGGGGAGACCCACAAAGACGACGAACCGCCAGCTCTATGGAGTTGAGGTAGCGTCAAACGCGCTACGCCACTCCCGCAGGAACGGGAGACGCCGTTGGCGACATCTGAGACGGCGACATCTGAGGCATGACCTCGGCGGAGACGAGGTGTTCATGGGCGGCCCGCCACACGCTGCACGGCGACGCACGAGGGCGCCAACGGTTCGAGCACTCCGGGCAGCGGCCCCGAGTGTCCGGTGCATGAGTGGCAAGCAGAGCACGCCAGCCGTAGGTCAAACGCGGCAGCTCGCTTCGTGCCACCGACAACAGCGACCCGTTATCGGCACTGCTCGTCAGCTCATCGAGCATGTCGAGCCGGTCCCACACTGCTTGCCGGAGAATCTGGCCCAGAACCCGGTCCACCTCGCCACCTTCCCGGCTACGTATCGGGTTTCTCCGCTCACACGCGGCCCGGCCTCGCAACCTCACACTCACATAGTCCCGGATACTAAACCCGTTATGACCCTGCGCTGCGCCGATCGGCCGGGCTATGACGGTGAACGGCGCAATCTGATCGGTAGCGCCGATCAGCTCTGCCGAAGTGCTCTTCACCAGTAACTACCGGTACGTCTAGGCTTCATGCGTCGCCCGTCGGGTCGGGCGACAAGGGGGCGAGATGAACGTGACCGGCTCGCAGGACCACCCGCTGTCTCCCGACGTCTGGGAGGAAGCAGACATGAAGCAGGTGCTGGTAGATCGCGACATCAGCTCCGTTTACCGGTTGCTCCGGCGGGTGGGAATTTCACAACGACAAATCGCTGCGTTGACCGGGCAGTCGCAGTCTGAGGTCTCGGAGATCCTCAAGGGCCGTCAGGTCATGGCCTACGACGTACTTGCGCGGATCTCTGACGGTCTAGGTATCCCACGGGGTTACATGGGTCTCGCCTACGACGACGCAACTGCGACGAGCATGGTCGGACCGCCCGATGACGCACTGGTTAAGGAGGATGAGTCGGTGAAGCGCCGGAAGCTCCTGGCGCACGGAGCTGCCGTGATGTTCGGCACCGCTGTGCTCGGGGCCGACAGTGGGAAGTGGCTACCCAGCCCTACCCAGACGCCGGCACCCAGCAACATCGGTATGACCGATGTCAAGCAAGTGGAGGCAGCGACCAGGGCTATGCGCGCCCTGGATTATCAGTTCGGTGGCGGCGCGTGCCGTGACGCGGTCGTCGCTCAGCTGTCCTGGGCACAGCGCCTGCTGTCCGCTTCGGGTAAGGACGTGGTCCGGACCCGGCTGTTCCGGGCCCTGGGTGATCTGCAGAATCTAGCCGGGTGGACCACCTTCGACGTGGGGTTGCTGGACTCGTCGCGTAGCCACTTCGCCACTGCACTGGAATTCGCCAAGCAGTCCGGCGACTCAGGTCTGATGTCCAACATCATGTACCGGATCGGCCGGGTGTACCTGCACCATGACGCGCCCAACGACGCACTCAAGTGGTTTCAGCTGGGCCAGATCGCCGCGCAGGACTCTGGATCGGAGCTGGCGGTCGCGGTGCTGTGCGGCAACGAGGCGTGGGCCTACGCGATGATGGGCGACGACGTGCAGGCCAAGAAGCTGCTCGGGCGATCCCGGGATGAGCTGGCCAGGGCCGATCTCACCGAGGCGCCTGACTGGGCCCGGTTCTACAACCAGACCGACATGAACGCGATGATCGGAACGGTACACACCGTGCTGGCGTCAATCGATGTGAAGCATGCGGCCATTGCGATCCCTGCGCTCAACCAGTCCTTGGCCCAATACGACGAGGCGATGACCCGTAGCCGGACGTTCACGCTCACCGCGCTGGCCACCAATCACCTTCGCCAAGGCGACGTCGACCACGGTGTCCGGGCAGGTCGGGAAGCCCTGACGCTGGCCATCGGGCTGAAGTCGAAGCGGGCGACCGACCGGCTGAAACCGTTGGAGATCGAGGCGGCGCGACGGTCCAGTAATTCAGACGCCCGTCATCTCTCCTATCTGATCCAGCAGTTCCGCGGGGTATGAGACAGGCTGCTGTGACGGCGCCCTCCACCCTCCCGCGGGCCCAGAGACTCACCAGCGGGCTGCTGGCGGTGTGCGCCGAACTCGATCTGGACCCGACTGGGGCTACGTTACTGCGCAACGTCAACAATGCGGTGTTTCGGCTGTCCCGGGATCCGGTGGTGATCCGGCTGGTCACCTTGCCCTCCTATGTCCCGCGCGCCACGCTGGCGGTGGCTGCCGCGATGGTGTTCGCCGAGCACGACGTGCCGGCCATCCGGTTGCTGCCCGGGATCCCACAGCCGGTGTCCGCCGGTGAACACGTCGCCACCGTGTGGCAGGCCGTGCCGTCGACCGGGTCGCCGCCGGGCGGTACGGACCTGGCCAGCCTGCTGCGGGCCGTGCACGCGGTACAGAAGCCCTGTCGGGCGCTGCCGAACTGGGATCCACTCACCGATTTCGACAGACGGATGCGGCACACGACCACGATGACCCGCGC
Source organism: Pseudonocardiaceae bacterium (assembly GCA_050700495.1). GTDB lineage: Bacteria > Actinomycetota > Actinomycetes > Mycobacteriales > Pseudonocardiaceae. The sequence continues at coordinate 1,450 of JBOHHF010000382.1, read as the reverse complement.
CGACCACGACTTCCTGCTCAGGCGCAGCGCCGAGCTGGCGGCCGCCGTGGCCGAACTGCGCTTCGCGCTCCCTACCGCCGTGCTGCACGGCGATGCCCATCTGGGCAATGTCATCCCCGGACCGGGTGGCCCGGTGCTGTGCGACTTCGACTCGTGCGCCATCGGACCGCCGGAGTGGGACCTGACTCCCGTGGCGGTATCCGACGTCCGATTCAACAGGCCCGCCGCCCACCAGCAGGACTTCATCCAGACCTACGGGTTCGACGTGCGAAGCTGGGAGGGCTTCGACGTACTGCACGGTATCCGCGACCTCAAGTTGATCGCGGGGGTATTCCCTCGAGCCGGCTCCTCGGTGGCCGTACAGGTGGAGTTCGGCCGCCGGATGGCCAGCCTGCGGGCCGGGCGACTGTCCGACCGCTGGCAGAGCGTCTGGCGCTGAGCTCTTCAGCTGATGAGCGTGCGAGTACACGTGCAACTGGGGGATGCGTCGATTCACCCGGACGTCTAGTGTCGAGCTCTGTGTCGTTGGCTCCCTCAGCGAGGGTGGGAACGTTGGTTCCGCCCCGGACCGAAAGCGGCAGCGCACTCAGGGGGGGCACCACGACAGTCACCATCTCGCACGCTCGGTCGCTGCGCGCGCTTCCACTGGATCTGCTGCGCACCTCGACCTGGGTCGATCAGATGCCCATTCGGCTGGACCGCGAAGAGGTCCAAATACTACTGGGCACGCTGCAGGCCAGCTCAGAAGCCGCGTCGGTTCGGCTCGCTGATAATGCCATAGCGCATCTGGTCACCGTGACGGGTGGCTGGTCACCGCACGACCCGCGGGATGTAGTAGCCGGGCTGCACCGGATTCTGACTCGATCACGGTTTCTCAAGGGCTCGCGCTCGTGCTACCCCCTGGACACCGCGATGGCGCAGATCGCGCCGTTCATCGAAGCACGGCAACCGGTCACGATCCTGGCCACCGGTTTCCCGTTCAAGCAGCACGACAATGGCCTCAAGGCCGCCGGCCCCTGGCCGGACCTGGCCGAGCTTGGTGCGCTCCTGCGACTCAAGGAGCTGCACGGGGCCTTCACGGCGCTGTACCCACCCGGCGCACGTGTGGTGGTGCTCAACGACGGTGGCTACTCGCGGCCGCGCGGCTCAGCCGAGATCCGGCGCTACCGGCGCCAGCTGCGGCGCTACGCCCAGCTGCTCGGGCTGGACGACTCGGTGCGTTTTCACGACCAGTCCTGCTTCGTCGCCCGGCTGCTCGGCCCGCGTGGCTGGAGTAAACGCGAGCAGTACCGCCGGACGTTCCACGAGCTGATCTCCCTGCTGGCACCCAGCCCGCGTTCGCTGGACAGTGCCGGCCGGGCCGATCAACGGCTGACCGAAGTTCTGCCTGCCACGTTGCTCGCCGACGTGCCGTCATTTCGCGACATCCTGTCCTCGCTGGTGTACTCGG
>JBOHHF010000381.1:0-3882 GCA_050700495.1 Pseudonocardiaceae bacterium | reverse complement strand
GCAACGCCGCGTTCTCCTCCAATAGTCGCGGTTTCGGGCGCGCACGGTTCTCGTCAGCTTGCCGCTGAGCGGGTATAGCCCGGTACGACGATCGGCCACCATTCCGATTAACCTCACGCGATATCACAGTATGGTCCCGCTTCAGCAGTCGACCGATCGACCGAAAGGAATGGCCGGCGGCAAGCTCCCGAGAGATATTTTCCCGTTCATCGGCAACTATTTCCGTGCCCTGCACTGACCATGGCTCCTTCTGGTTGCCGACCGGGGCGGGCAATAGGGTATAATTTCCGGTGGTGCGCTCACCCTATGACCTCAAGGTATCAATCCATAGGTACGCGGCAAGTGAACAAATGCCGTGATTCGTCGAAGATGAACCACGGCACCTTCATTGCCAACGCGGCCTGTCCCAGAACGATCTGTGCCTGCCGGATGGTGGGCATCATCGACGGTTGGTACTCGCGGATGATGGTGGCCTCGGCATCCCCAGCTCGCCACGGTCGTTCAAGAATAGAATCCTTCACAATGGTCGGACGGGACCGCCAAGTGGAACCTTTTGGCTCCCACGGCAGCACGGGAAAACGCCGCACACGGGCGCGCTGTAAGCGATTCTGAGGACCTCAGTCATCGTCACCCGGCGGTAGCTGTCCGTACGCCCGATGCCATCGCTCCAGCTCGATCCGTAACCGGCCGGCATCGTTGAGCGCGATACCCGCGACCGTGCCGAACAGGGCCACCACACCAGCCAGCTGAAGCTCGCCAGACACCACGGTGACAATGACCAGAACGATCATGAAGGCGGCGTAGGTGGTCATCGTGCGCTTCAGCGCCCGCAATCGGCCGTCAGGTGTGTCATCCGCCATGAGTTGTCCCCCCTCACGCGCAGGCATCGTGCCCTCTTGCGAATGTAAGGCACAGAGGCCGCAGGCCGGGGATCTTGTCGCGCGCTCGACGGTCTTATCAACACAGACGAAAGACCAGCTCGGGTGCTTTACGGGAGCTTGGCGGCGAGAACGTCGACCTTCTCGATCGTGGGCGCGCCCTCGAACAGATCAGGAGCCTGAGCCATCAAGGCCTCGGCGACCCTCCCGGACAGGTGAGCATCGCGCCCCGAGTCATCCGGGAACACATCGAAGATCCCGTAGGTGGAACCACCCAGCCGGATGGCGAACCACGCGATGGTCGCCGGCTCCTCGTTGACCAGGGCCAGCCCGCTGTTGAGGAACGCCTCGACCGCGGCCTCCTTGCCCGGCTTCGCGTTCATCGTCACGAGCAAGCCGACCGTGGGCATGTCCGCCATGGTGTGTCACTCCTCCGTTGAGGGCGCAGGCGCGGCAGGTGGTCACCGCACCACCCAGTATCACCGACGGGGCCCAGGAGGGCTTCCACCTGACGGCACCCAACCGCGGCCCCGTGACAGGAGAAAGCCCCGTGAGGCTGCCGGGTCGGGGGTCCACCAGCATCACCCAGTGATACACCACGTCCGCAACCATGCGAGGCGCGGGGGGTGGAGCCGTCCACAACGCCGTGCCTCTAGCTCCTTGGCCTCCGTCTTTCATCGGGGTGGGACACGCCGGGTCTGAAACGGGCGTAGAACATGGGAGAGGTGCACCTGACCAGGCAGAATGCGATTGTCGAAGATCGTAGTCTGGCCGAGGGAGGTGCACCTCTTCCGTGCAGGGTACTTCGTGGGCTGATGGGCTGGAACTGGTCGGCGATGATGATCGCCTGGTTGGGTTCGTTGGGGCGTTGCCGGTGCGGCTGCTGGCCGAGCGGAGCGGGCTGCGGGCCGGGTTGTCGGCGGCGATGGCCCGGTGGGGGTTTGACCCGGTATATGACCGGGGCCAGGTGTTGATCGATCTGGCGGTGGCGCAGATCCTGGGTGGGGAGGCGATCAGCGACTTCCAGGGCCTGCGCCACCTGAGGCCGGTGATCGGGCCGGTGCCCTCGACCCCGACGGTGTGGCGGGTGCTCTCGGAGGCCGGGGAGTTGCAGCTGACCCGGATCAACGCGGCGGTGACCGGGTTGCGGCGGCACTGGTGGGCCCTGCTGGCCGGCCGCCCGCAAGGGTTCCCGTGGCTGCGGGTGGCCGGCCGCGAGCTGACCGGGATCACGGTGGTCGATCTGGATGCCTCGATCGTGTTCGCCGCCTCGGACAAGGAGAACGCCCGGCCCACCTACAAGGGCGGGGCCGGGTTCTGCCCCAACCTGGCTACCTGTGACAACACCGATGACCTGCTGGCGATCGACCCCCGCCCAGGGAACGCGACCTCCAACTGCGCCGCGGACAACATCGCCCTGCTCGACCTGGCGGTGTCCCGGCTGCCGGGCCGCTACCGGCGCCGGCTGCTGGTGCGCCTGGACGGGGCCGGGTTCTCCCACGAGCTGCTCGAACACATCGCCTCCGGCGGCGGGGTCCGGGGCCGGGACTGGGAGTTCTCGGTCGGCTGGTCGTGCACCGGCACCGAGATGGACGCAATCGCGCGCCTGCCCAAGGACTCCTGGACCGGCGGGATCGACCAGAACGGCGACCTCGCCGCCGACACCTTCGTCGCCGACCTCACCGGCCTGCTCGACCTCGGCTCCTGGCACCACAAGATCCCCGACCTGCGGATCATCGTGCGCGACGAGCCGCTGCACCCGCGCTACCGCAAGCGGGCCACCGAACGGGAGAAACAGCTCGGTCGCCGCTACCAGCTGATCGCCATCAACACCAGGGCCGGGCAGATCGCCTGGCTCGACGCCCGGCACCGCTCGCATGTCCACGTGGAGAACGACGTCAAACAGGCCAAGGACCTGGGCCTGAACCGGTGGCCCTCCCGGCAGTGGGCGATCAACGTGGCCTGGACCCAGATCGTGGCCCTGGCCGCGAACCTGCTGGCCTGCTTCCGCCACCTCGCCCTCCCCTCAGGTGAACTCCGCGACGCGGCCCCGAAACTGCTGCGCTACCGGCTGCTGCACCTACCCGCCCGTCTAACCCGCGGGCAACGCAAACGATGGCTGCACCTGCGCGCGGACTGGCCCTGGATCGACGACATCCTCCACGCCTGGCAAGCGGTCAAGGCACTGCCAGCCCCGACCTGACCACCACCCGACACCCCGACGATCATGAAAGGAAGCGCCGCCCGGAGCGTGGAACCCGGCACCCCGACGCGACGATCGGACTCCGGACCATGTCCACGAACAGGAAACGATGATTAAAATCACAAGACTGTAGTTCAGGGGTCAAGGCCGTCATCCCGGTGAAAAATCCAGGTTGGCGCATCCATACCACTCATCCGGCGTTAGTACAACCAACATCGGAAAATGCGGACCACGCCGCGATGATTAGGGGTCTGGAAGCCTGGGTACTCACTCTTCGTACACGAGGCGCTACCCAGCGTACGTCCGCTGGAGTGTCAGCACGATGAACTCATGGAAGATGGAGGGCAAGTCGAATGCGTATCCTCAATCGCTTGATCGCCGCAGGCGTACTGGTTGTGCCGATGGCGCTGGGTGTCTCGGGCGTCGCCGTGGCCGACATCGCGGCGGACCGCTCAGTGCTGCCGACCCAGATCGGGGCCTCCGACAATGACGGCTCGGACCGTTCGGACGACTGTGACGACAAGGGCGGGTTCCTCGGAATCCTGGGCGGTGGAGACAAATCGGACGACGGCAAATGCAAGGGGAAGGACCGGGATAACAGCAACGGCCTGCTGGACTGATCACCCTCTGCTGACCGTCCCGGATCCGCATTGGGATCCGGGACGGTCACGCGTTGAGTCCGAGGGGGCGCCCACCGCAGCACCGCCTGGGGATCGAACCCAGAACCCCTTGTGCGTCGTTCGGGCCATGCCTCGGTACTCGTTGGCGATCCGGTCGAACGCGGCACGTGCCGCGTCACTG
>JBOHHF010000380.1:0-1390 GCA_050700495.1 Pseudonocardiaceae bacterium | reverse complement strand
GCTCAGCAGGTCTCGCCGTTGTTGATGCAGTTCGCCATCTGTTGCAGCAGTGCTTCTGGCATGATCGCCATGAAGTCGGCGTGGTCGGTGGCGGGGTTGTGTCGCTGGTCGGGGAAGGAGTCCAGGGCGAGCCTGCCGCTGGCCGGCTGGTCGTAGGCCAGGGTCATTCGCAGTTGCGGGATAGCCACCCTCCCGCGACTGCACGATCCGTCTCGCCGGGGGAAGGTGACGTGGTCGCGGTGGTTGGCTGAGTCTAGGTTGTTGCCGTCCCAGCAGCTGGGGAAGTCCAGGATGCGGACGAGTTGGCTGTCTTGTGGGCATAGTGGGTACTTGGTGGTGGTGCGGTTCTCGAATCCGGTGCAGGTCCACGCTGCGCGGGCGTCGTCGTCGCCGTTGGTCACGGCCTTGGCGTCACCCATGATCATGGTTAGGTCGTCGGGCATGGGGGTGACCTTGGTGGTGGGGTTGCCCCGGAACTGTAGTTGTGCGGTGGCGGGGCGCAGGATCTCGCCGAGGTTGCCGTCCAGGCCGCCGCCGTCGATGAGGCTGTCGTCGCCGCGTTGGCTGGTGTCGCGCAGCACGGGCCAGAAGTAGGTCGACTGGTCGTCGTTGTCGCAGGTGGTGCCGGCGGCGTGGAGGCTTTCGTCGGTGGAGAAGGCGTTGGTGGATAGGTTGCCGACGTAGTCGTGGACGTGCTGGGCGCCGTTGCGCTTGCCTGGTGCGACCATGAAGTTGTCGGAGTTGCGGTGCCCCTCGGCGTTGGTGCCGCAGGAGCTGGTGAAGGTGCCGGTGGACGCATCACGCCGCGGCTGGACGTCCTCGACGTTGGGCCGCACCTGCTCGATCCGAACGAAGTCCCGGCGGGCGGGCCCACCGGCCCTCTCCCGACCAGGGAACTCCACGGCCACGGCATCCTGCGCAGCGGCCTTCCGCTGCGCATCCCGCTTCTGGCCCTCCCGCTTCTTGCCCTCCCTTTTCTCGCCGCGCTCCTTCCTGCCGTTCCTTGTGCCCTCAGAATCGCCACGAGGGTCTTTGTTACCGGTGGAGGCAAGCTGCGAGATCGCCGAGCTCGCACCGTCGCGGGCCCCCGACCCGGCGTCAGCGGTGCTGGTGGACACCACGATCCCGCCGGCGGTGAGCAGAGTCGCCGCCGCTGCCATCAGGGCTACCGGGGCCCTGCTCCGGTGCTTTCCACGTGCCATCAGTCTCACTCCAGGTTATGCGGGGGAACGGATCGGGGACTCACCAACGCTGAGCCGCGTGCCGGGCTCGGGCGGCGTGGTCGAACGGGCGGGTCGCAAGGCTGGTGCGCACCCGCCGCGCCCGCAGGCCGCCGGTTCCCAGCAGGGCAAGCAGTCCGACGATCGCCAGCAGGGCGGCGATATAGACC
>JBOHHF010000379.1:0-2212 GCA_050700495.1 Pseudonocardiaceae bacterium | reverse complement strand
GAGGACGGACCCGCTGTCGGCTGCGCGCCACGTTGCCGACAGCCACGATCTGATCCGTGTGCAGGGCGCGCGCGTGAACAACCTCAAGGACGTCAGCATCGAGATCCCCAAGCGCCGGCTGACGGTGTTCACCGGCATCTCCGGCTCGGGGAAGAGCTCGCTGGTGTTCGGCACGATCGCCGCCGAGTCGCAGCGGATGATCAACGAGACCTACAGCGCGTTCGTGCAGGGCTTCATGCCGACGCTGGCCCGGCCCGAGGTCGACGTACTCGACGGGCTGACGACCGCGATCATCGTCGACCAGCAGCGGATGGGTGCCGACCCCCGTTCCACGGTCGGCACCGCCACCGACGCCAACGCGATGCTGCGCATCCTGTTCAGCCGGCTCGGGCAGCCGCACATCGGATCGCCCCAGGCGTTCTCCTTCAACGTCGCCTCGATCAGTGGAGCGGGTGCGGTCACCCTCGAGCGCGCCGGACGGACCGTGAAGGAGCGTCGCGACTTCAGCATCACCGGCGGCATGTGTCCGCGCTGCGAAGGCCGGGGCACGGTCTCCGATATCGACCTCACCCAGCTCTACGACGACTCCAAGTCGATCGCCGAGGGCGCGTTCACCATCCCCGGCTGGAAGTCGGACAGCTGGTGGACCGTGCGGACCTACGCCGAGTCGGGCTTCCTCGACCCGAACAAACCGATCCGCACGTTCACCAAGAAGGAGATGAACGACTTCCTCTACCGGGAGCCGGTCAAGGTGAAGGTCGAGGGCGTGAATCTCACCTACGAGGGGCTGATCCCCAAGGTCCAGAAGTCGTTCCTATCCAAGGATAAGGAGGCGCTGCAGCCGCACATCCGCGCGTTCGTGGACCGGGCGGTGACGTTCACCACCTGTCCCGAGTGCGGCGGCACCCGGCTCAGCGAGGCGGCCCGGTCCTCCAAGATCAAGGGGATCAATATCGCCGACGCGTGCGCGATGCAGATCAGCGACCTCGCCGAGTGGGTCCGTGGCCTCGACGAGCCGTCGGTGGCGCCGTTGCTGGCGGCGCTGGGGGAGACCCTCGACTCGTTCGTAGAGATCGGGCTGGGCTACCTCTCGCTCGAGCGGCCGTCGGGCACGCTGTCGGGCGGCGAGGCGCAGCGCACCAAGATGATCCGCCACCTCGGCTCCTCGCTCACCGACACCACCTACGTCTTCGACGAGCCGACGATCGGGCTGCACCCGCACGACATCGCGCGGATGAACGACCTGCTGCTGCGGCTGCGGGACAAGGGCAATACGGTGCTGGTCGTGGAGCACAAGCCGGAGGTGATCGCGATCGCCGACCACGTCGTTGACCTCGGTCCCGGCGCCGGTACGGCGGGCGGCACCGTCTGCTTCGAGGGCACCGTCGAGGGGCTGCGGGCCGGTGGCACCGTCACCGGCCGCCATTTCGACGACCGGGCCGCCCTCAAGGAGGGGGTGCGGACGCCCACCGGCGCGCTGGAGATCCGTGGCGCGACGGCGAACAACCTGCGCGACGTCGACGTCGACATCCCGCTCGGGGTGCTCTGCGTGATCACCGGCGTGGCGGGCTCCGGCAAGAGCTCGCTCGTGCACGGGTCGCTGCCACATCTGTCTGGGCCCGCCGGCGCGGGTGTGGTGTCGATCGGCCAGGGCGCGATCCGCGGCTCGCGACGGAGCAACCCGGCGACCTACACCGGAGTGCTCGACCCGATCCGCAAGGCGTTCGCGAAGGCCAACGGCGTGAAGCCGGCGCTGTTCAGCGCCAACTCCGAGGGTGCCTGCCCCACCTGCAACGGCGTCGGCGTCGTCTACACCGACCTGGCGATGATGGCCGGCGTCGCCACCACCTGCGAGGAGTGCGAGGGCAAGCGGTTCCAGGCATCGGTGCTGGACCATCACCTCGGCGGCCGCGACATCAGCGAGGTGCTCGCGATGTCGGTGACCGAGGCCGCGGAGTTCTTCGGCGCCGGCGAGGCGCGCACGCCGGCCGCACACGTCATCCTGGCTCGACTGTCAGATGTCGGGCTCGGCTACCTCAGCCTCGGCCAGCCGCTCACGACGCTGTCCGGCGGCGAGCGGCAGCGGCTCAAGCTGGCCACCCAGATGAGCGGCGGCGGCAGTGTCTATGTACTCGACGAGCCGACCACCGGCCTGCACCTCGCCGACGTCGAGCAGCTGCTCGGCCTGCTCGACCGGCTCGTCGACTCCGGC
>JBOHHF010000378.1:0-38702 GCA_050700495.1 Pseudonocardiaceae bacterium | reverse complement strand
CCGCCTCACCGGCCGACGCGACATCACCGAAGCAACCCGATCAGCAGCCCGCTTCATGGACCGCCCCTTCAAGATCCTTAAACTCATCCCCACATGACGATCTTGAAACGACCCTGGGCCACCTGTGAAGTTGCGAGGCGGGGCTGGTGTCACCCTCAGCGAACTCGACCCCACAGCCATAGAAACCTATCTGCGCCGCGATGCGGGGGCGGAGTCGCCGCTGCACGCTGGGACCCCGTGGTGAAGGTTCTCCATACGACCGCGACCGCGCCTGCCGCGCAGGCACTGCGTACACCACTGATGGTCGGCCTGGCTCGCACCATTTACAATCCCCGCCCCGGTGAGCACACCGGATCGCTGCCAAACCCCGCTGATCTGTGTGACACGACTCGCTTCCCTACTTGTACCGATGTTGAGCGGCATCTGTTCGATGCCTTCATTCCTGCTGCATACCGCCCCCACCCTGACTCCGCCAAGCACTGCCGTTGGACGGCCGACGACGCGCGCCGGTGGCTGGTTAACTTGGCCGGGCACCTTGAACAACGTCGCCAGGGCACGGCTGATCTTGCCTGGTGGGAACTGCGTTATTCCGCACCGCGACATCTGAGCGGACTTGCCGTTGGGATAGTGGCAGGACTCGCGACCGGGATCACGGCCGGATTCGGTACAGACATCGGTGCGGGGATTGGGACAAGACTCGGGCTCGGACTTCTTCTAGGCTTATGGTGAGCATGCTGGCCCGACGTATCACCCAGTTCGCGACCGGACCTGTCCCGGGACTTGTCGGTGGCCTCATCGGCGGACTTTTCGGTGGATTTCTCGCCGGCCTGGTCGGCCTGATGGGATCCGGGGACGCCAGTGGATTGATTGGCCCACTTCCGATCGGTCTTGGAGCTGGCATGGGCATCGGGCCCACGATCGCCATCGTGGTCGTGCGCCATCGCAACTGGACCCATAGCTGGGGTCGCAGTGGGGCTTGTAGCCGCGACGGAGAGAGAAGTCGAGCCAAGCCTGGCGCTCCTGGCAGCCAAAGGAACAGGGGTCGCCCTCACGACCGCGATCGTCCTCGGGCTCACACTCGCGTTTGTCCAAGCCGCATGGGGGTCGTTCACCCTTGCCCGCTGCTGGCTGGCCTTGTGGCGCCGCCTACCATGACGTCTGACGGAATTTCTCACTGACGCCCACGAGCAGCGCGGCGTCCTGCGTCGAGTCGGGGCTGTCTATCAATTCCGCCACATCGAGTTGCAGCGGCACCTGGCTACTCTCTGTAAACGGTGAGACTGACCCGTCGACTTTCACAGTGCGGTGTTTGTTGGGCGCGTCGGCGAAAGCCTCGGCAGTGTATTGGCTTTTGTGATCGAAGCGATCTCACATCGGGCCGCACGCCGACACGCTCCGGTACGGCAAGCGCTGGCTTCGATCACGTTTTTATGGTAGATCTTGCTTATGGTGGTCTGCTTCCAGTGGTGTACTTCGTCGTTCGCCCGCTCTCCTGTCGAACGCCAGGGATCAGGTGGGGACCGCCCACGCCAACTTCCACGACAACCTGGGACAACCTCATTGGATACGCATACAGCCCTGCAGGACGATAACCTGTGGCAAGTCGATCACCCCGTTCTAAGGATTATTCGCGAACGTCGCGCCTCCGGCAGTAAACCCGGAGCCCGTGAGGACGGAGACAGGGCCAAGGTAGGCCTCGCAGTCGAAGGCGGCGGCATGCGTGGAGTCGTCTCGGCGGCGATGCTCTCCGCTCTGGAGGATTACGGTTTCACCAGCGCTTTCGATGCTGTCTACGGCTGCTCGTCTGGTGCGATCAATAGCGCATACTTCCTAGCGGGCAAGACGTGGTATCCGGTCTCAATTTACTACGACGACCTTACGTCCTCGCAATTCATTAGCTTTCGCAGGGGGCTAAGTGGTGGCAATGTCCTCAATCTGGAATACGCCTTCGAGGAGATCATGGAGGCATGGAATCCTCTCGACTACGAGCGTGTCATCGAATCGCCTATCCCTCTGATGGTGGCAGTCACGAACGTGGACAGTCAGAGGACCGAGCTGGCCAGGGGTTTCACCAACCGGTCTCAGTTGAAATCGGCACTTCGTGCCAGTGCCTGGTTGCCTGTCGGCATACGGGGAACGACGATTTTTAACGGTTACCGTGCGGTCGATGGTGGCGTCCTCACTGCGCTCCCGTTCCGCTTGGCGCTCATGGATGACTGTACTCATGTGTTTTCTGTCAGCACGCGGCCCATGAATCGCCCCGAGCCGGGGTTCTCGTTGATGCAGCGGTTCACGTGCTGGTACCTGGAGCGAATTGAAAACGGCTTGGGAAAAGGCTACCTGGGCGCAATCCGGCAGAAATATGCCGATCAGGTGATGTTATCTGAGCAACGAATTTCTCCGCGGAAAGACGAACCGTATGTCTTGGACCTTGCACCACTGCCTGGCGTTGAGGAGGTCAAGCGTCACGAGGTGCGAACGCAAAAACTCATCGATGCTGCGCGAGAGTCTTACGCTCTCATGTATTGTGCACTTGAAGGGCGTCCGGTTTCATTGCTTCAAGTCCGACGTATCCATGCGATTCCCAAGCTGACGATTGTGGAGAGAGATCATGGGCGACCGACTGGCGCTTGATCGGCTCGTCGTCCGGCCATAAACGGCTCTCAGGTGGTCTCACAGCGGTCAGAGGCGCCAGAAGGGGGAGACCGGGCCGATCCCGGCGCCGAGGGGGTAGGCGTGGGCGACCGCCTGCTCGATGTAGCGCTTGCCGTACCCGACCGCCTCGCGCATGGCGAGGCCGTGGGCCAGCGCTGAGGTGATCGCAGCGGAGAGGGTGTCGCCGCTACCGTGGGTGTGCGGGGTTGCCAGCCGGGGACTGGTGAATGCGGTGAACTCGGTGCCGTCGTAGAGCAGATCCAGGCATTCCGGGTCGTCGTGCAGGTGCCCGCCCTTGACCAGGACCCACTGTGAGCCCAGGGCGTGCAGCGCCTTCGCGGCGGTGTACTGCTCCGCGCGGGAGCCGACGTCGAGACCGGCCAGCAACCGCACCTCGTCCAGGTTCGGGGTGGCCAGGGTGGCCAGGGGCAACAGTTCCGAGCGCAGCGCGGCTAGAGCGTCGTCGGCCAGCAGCGGGTCGCCGTGCATGGAGGCGGCCACCGGATCGACCACCAATGGCACCGAGGCACCGATACCGACCTCGTCGCACGCCTCGGCGACTGCGGAGATGATCGCCGCCGAGGCGAGCATTCCGGTCTTGGCGGCGACGATCCCGATATCAGTGGCCACCGCCCGGATCTGGTCCGCCACTGTGGACGGTGGGATTGCCACGAAACCGGTCACGCCCACCGAGTTCTGCACCGTCACCGCAGTGACCGCGACGCAGCCGTGCACGCCGCAGGTGGTGAACGTGCGCAGATCGGCCTGCAGGCCCGCCCCGCCACCGGAGTCTGATCCGGCAATGGTCAGCGCGACGGGCGGCGCCCCGGTCACGCCCCAGTCACCGGCAGGTACACCCGCCCGCCGGCTGCGGTGAACTCATCAGACTTCTCGGCCATCCCGGCCTCCAGGGCGTCCACCGTGGACAGACCGTGCTGCTCTGCGTAGGCCCGGACGTCAGCGGAGATGCGCATCGAGCAGAACTTGGGCCCGCACATCGAGCAGAAATGCGCGGTCTTCGCCGGTTCCGCAGGCAGTGTCTCGTCGTGATAGGACCGCGCGGTGTCCGGATCCAGCGCCAGCGCGAACTGGTCGTGCCAGCGGAACTCGAACCGGGCGGTCGACAGCGCGTCGTCCCAGGCCTGCGCGCCCGGATGGCCCTTAGCCAGGTCGGCGCTGTGCGCGGCGATCTTGTAGGTGATCACGCCGGTCTTGACGTCGTCGCGGTCGGGCAGGCCGAGGTGCTCCTTGGGCGTGACGTAGCACAGCATCGCGGTGCCCGCCTGCGCGATCATCGCCGCGCCGATCGCCGACGTGATGTGGTCATAAGCCGGCGCGATGTCCGTCGCCAGCGGACCCAAGGTGTAGAACGGCGCCTCGTCGCACCACTCCTCCTCCAGCCGCACGTTCTCGACGATCTTGTGCATCGGCACGTGCCCGGGGCCCTCGATCATCACCTGCACGTCGTGGCGCCGCGCGATCTGGGTCAGCTCGCCCAGGGTCTTGAGCTCGGCGAGCTGTGCGGAGTCATTGGCGTCGGCGATGGAGCCGGGGCGCAGTCCGTCGCCCAGCGAGAACGTCACGTCGTAGCGGCGCAGGATCTCGCACAGCTCCTCGAAGTTCTCGTAGAGGAACGACTCGCGGTGGTGCGCCAGGCACCAGGCAGCCATGATCGACCCGCCGCGGGAGACGATGCCGGTCACCCGGCGCACCGTCAGCGGGATGTAGCGCAGCAGCACGCCGGCGTGCACGGTCATGTAGTCCACGCCCTGCTCGCACTGCTCGATCACGGTGTCGCGGTAGACCTCCCAGGTCAGCGCCGCCGGATCGCCGCCGACCTGCTCCATCGCCTGGTAGATCGGCACCGTGCCGACCGGGACGGGGGAGTTGCGCAGCAGCCACTCGCGGGTCTCGTGGATCCGCTTGCCGGTGGACAGGTCCATGATCGTGTCCGCGCCCCAGCGGGTGGCCCAGACCATCTTGTCCACCTCCTCCTCGATCGAGGAGGTGACGGCCGAGTTGCCGATGTTGGCGTTGATCTTCACTAGGAACTTCTTCCCGATGATCATCGGTTCCGACTCGGGGTGCCGGTGGTTGGCCGGGATCACCGCGCGGCCGCGGGCCACCTCGTCGAGCACCAGCGAGACGTCGACGCCCTCGCGGGCGGCGATGAACTCCATCTCGCGGGTGACGATGCCGGCCCGGGCCCAGGCGAGTTGGGTGGCTGCGCCTCCTACCGGTTCGCGGGCCCCGATCCACGGTTGCCGCAGCCGAGAAAGTCCGCTATGGACGTCGATGACCACCTCGGCGTCGGTGTAAGGACCCGAGGTGTCATAGAGGTCGAAGTGCTGCCCATTGGTCAGGTCCACCCGGCGGACGGGCACCCGGAGGTCGGCACCCACCTCGTGATAGACCTTGCGTGACCCAGTGATCGGACCAGTGATCACGGCGGGCTCGATGGTGCTGTCGCGCAGCCGGTTGTGTAGCTCTGTCATGGACCAGCCTCCCTACGCCGGCATTACCCGGACAGGTTCTGCGGTCGACAGCCCCGGGTCGCTGCCCAGCTGCCCTCTCAGCCCGCTTCGGTGCGAGCTCCCGCGTGTTCAATTGACCTGCCCGACCGTAGCGCCCAGGGCGGCGAACTGTCATCAGGCTCGGATGATGGTTGGCCGCGGCACCGTCAGCATTCGGCTAGTCGTGACGGTGACGGCGGTCCGCTTGGATCACACACTCGACGGCCCGGTTGATCCGGTCCGCGGCGTCGTCCGGCGAAGGGCTGCCGGCGTCCAGCCAGGCCATGATTGCTTCCAGGCACACGGTGGTGGCCAGTTGCGCGGCCCAGTCCGCCCAGGGGCCGTCGGGGATCGACTCAGTCAGCCGCTCGTGTACTTGGGCCACCATGGTCGCACGCAGCTCGTCGATGCCCCGGCAGAACTCCGGCTCCCTGGCCGCGTGCCGGAACAGCAGCCGGAACCCGGCCGGGTCGCGGCCGGCCCACGCCAGCAGCGCGTGCACGCTCGCCTCGCCGACCTCGACGTCGGTGGCGGCCACCAGATGCCCGACGGCCCGGTCGAGCACGGCGCGGTACAGGGCGGTCTTGGATTCGAAGTGCCGGTAGAGGATCACCCGGCTGACGCCGGTCTCGGCCGCGATGTCGTCCAGGCCGGTGCTGGCGAATCCGGTGCGGGCGAAGGCATTCGTGGCGGCAGCGAGGATCTGCTCGCGGCGCTCGGCCCGGCGCAGTCGCCGCACCGGAGCGTGATCGGTCTTTGGCATCAACTTGATCGTACATCCGTACATGTATATGGTTAAATGTATACATGCTAGTAACAAAGGAGATGACGGTGCCCCGCGACCTGTGCGCCCTGCCGGTGGAACAACCGCCCGTGCTGTCCCACGCCCCGCTGCTGCGACTGTTGCAGGCCGAACGTCCGATCACTCGGGTGCGCACACCTGCCGGTGACGAGGCCTGGCTGGTGACCCGGCACGCGGAGGTGAAGCAGCTCTTCGTCGACCGCAGGATCGGGCGGACGCATCCCGATCCCGAGCGGGCGCCTCGCATCGTGGACCACGCCATGCTCGAGGCCACTCAGCTGTACGAGCACGAGACCGAGCACGACGAGCACGTCCAGATGCGCGCGCTGCTCATGCCGTACTTCTCGGCGAAGCGGATGCAGGCGCTGCAACCCAGGGTGCAGGCCTTGGCCGACCGGTTGCTGGACGAGATCGCGGCCGGCGCCCGGCCGGTGGATCTGCACCGTGCGCTGTCCATCCCGCTGTCCGTGCGGGTGCTCTGCGAGCTGCTGGGAGTGCCGTATGCCGACCACGACCAGTTCCAGGCGCTCGTGCACGGCATGGCGGACACCTCAGACCGGCGGTGTTCGGACACCGGGCAGACCGAGCTGATCGGCTATGTGTCGAGCCTGGTGGCATGCAAGCGTGATCAGCCCACAGACGATGTGATCTCCGGTCTCTGCGAAATCGAACTGCCTGATGAGATCATCGCGGGGCTGGTGGCCGTCTTGTTGTTCGCCGGCTATGACAGCGTCGCGGACGCGATCGATCTGGGCACCCTGCTGCTCCTGACCAACGTAGACCAACGTGATGCGATCGTCCGTGACCCGGGGCTGCTGACCACCGCGGTGGAGGAGATCCTGCGTGCGGCGGACCGAGGTGGGCCTGGACTGCCTCGTTACGCGCGGGAGGACATCGAGATCGGCGGCGTCACCATCCGTGCCGGTGAGGCGGTACTGCTGGACACCACCCTGGCCAACTTCGATGATCGCGTCTTCGTCGAACCCGACCGCTTCGACGTCACCCGTGCGCCCAACCCGCACGTGTCGTTCGGCCACGGCTCGTGGCACTGCCTCGGCGCGCCGCTCGCCCGCGTCGAGCTGCGGACGGTGTTCGCGAGCCTGATCCACCGGTTCCCCACGATGCGGCTGGCCGTGCCGATCGAACAGCTTCGCGGCAGCGGCGCCGTCTTCACCAGCACACTGGTCGAACTTCCCGTGACCTGGTGACAGTCATGGAACAAAACCGCTCGACCGGTAGCGACCAGTGCAGGTCCTGCAAAAACTTCGGATGACGGTTGATCGCAACATCGCTAGCATACGGGTAGTCGCTGACGGTGACAGCATGCCAGGGGAGCTCCGTGCACGACATTCCTGATGTTCCGCCGCGTCGTGTCGTCGTGGTCGGGCAGGGCTACGTAGGCCTGCCGGTCGCTATTCGGGCCGTCGAGGTCGGTTTCGACGTCGTCGGTTTTGACATCGACAAGACCCGTATCGACTGCCTCCGCAAAGCGGAGACCTTCATTGATGACATCACCGACAGTGATCTTTTGCTGGCGAGGGGTACCGGCCGCTACCTGGCCACCGACGATCCAGCGGCGCTGGCCGGCTTCGACGTCGCGGTCGTCTGCGTACCCACTCCGTTGCGCGACAGTGCCCCCGATCTGAGCTACGTCGAGGACGCGGCATGCACCATCGCCCCGCACATCACGCCTGGATGCTGCGTCATTCTCGAGTCAACGAGCTATCCCGGTACCACCGAGGAGATCTTTATCCCGATCCTTGAGGCTGGTTCGGGTCTGAGCGCGGGGGAGCAGTTCTGCGTCGGATACAGCCCCGAGCGCATCGATCCAGGCAACCTGATCTGGCGGTTCTGCAACACCCC
The DNA here is from genome assembly GCA_050700495.1 of Pseudonocardiaceae bacterium. GTDB lineage: Bacteria > Actinomycetota > Actinomycetes > Mycobacteriales > Pseudonocardiaceae. The sequence continues at coordinate 30,869 of JBOHHF010000378.1, read as the reverse complement.
GAAAATCATTGCTGGAGTGAACCCGGCCTCGCTGGAGGCCCTGGCCGACTTCTACGGGCGGCTCGTCGAGCACACGGTGCCGGTGTCGGGACCGCGGGAGGCTGAGCTTGCCAAGCTGCTGGAGAACACCTTCCGCCACGTCAACATCGCCCTGATCAACGAGCTCGCGATGTACTGCCACGGTCTCGGGCTCGACGTGTGGTCGGTGGTCGACGCGGCCGCCACGAAGCCTTTCGGATTCATGAAGTTCATGCCCGGGCCAGGGGTCGGCGGGCATTGCCTGCCGATCGACCCCTCCTACCTGTCCTGGCAAGCACGACGGTCCCTGGGCCACGCGTTCCGCTTCGTCGATATCGCCAACGACGTCAACGACCACATGCCCGACTACGTCGTGTCCCGCGTGGTCACCCACCTCAACCAGCAGCGCAAGTCCGTCAACGGCAGCAGGATCCTACTCGCGGGGCTGGCCTACAAGCGGAACTCGCGTGACACCAGACAGTCGCCGGCGATCGCAGTGGCCAAGCGGCTCGACGACCTGGGGGCCGATCTCCGGGCGGTCGATCCGCTCATCGACGCTGCCGAGATCCCCGGCTACATCCAGCTGGTGCCCTGCGAGGTGCATCAGCTCACGGACGCTGACCTGATCATCGTGCTCGCCGACCACGACGCGATTGAGTGGGAGCTCTTCGAACAGCACGCCGATCGGGTCCTGGACACCCGCAACCGGCTGCGTTCAAGGTCCGCCGCGCGGCTCTAGCCCGCCACGGCACGCCGGACCTCCGGGGCGTGCGACACCACCGTGCGTATGAGCGCACACACCACGTCCACCTCGGCCAAGCTGATGCCGGTACCGGTGGGCAGCGACACTACCCGCTCGCCCAGAGCTTCAGTGTGCGGAAGCGGCAGCGGAGCGTGTACGTGCGGCGATCGCAGGTAGGGCTCGGTGCGGTGGCAGCCGGGGTGAAAGTGGGTCCGTGCGAGCACGTTCTCGGCGTGCAGCGCGCTGACCAGCTCATCTCGCGCGAGCCCGGCGGCCTCAGCCGCCACCTCGAGCACGGCGTAGGAGTGGTTGACCCGTTCTCCCGGTGCCGGGCGACGCAACCGGATACCGGGGATGCCGTCCAGGCCGTGCAGGTACCGTTCGTAGCGTTGCGAGTTGACCTCGATCAGTTCCGGCATGTGTTCCAGCGAGGTCAGGCCCATCGCGGCGGCGGCCTCCGTCATTTTCGCGTTGGTGCCCAGCCCTGCCACGTTCCCGTCCGGGGTGCGACCATAGTTGTGCACTGCGCGCATCCGCGCTGCCAGCTCGTCGTCGTTCGTCACCACCGCGCCGCCCTCGAACGCGTTGATGAACTTGGTGGCGTGGAAACTGAATACCTCCGCGGTGCCGAAACAGCCGACCGGCCGGCCGTGGTGCTGGCTGCCGATCGCGTGGGCGCTGTCGTAGAGCAGCGTCAGCCCGTGTTCTCTGGCGAGCTCATCCAGCGCCTCGGTGGGCGCGGGGTGGCCCCACAGATGCACGCCGATCAGGCCAGAGGTCCGGTTGGTGATCAGTTTCCGCACATGCGCCGGGTCCAGGTTGCCGGTCCGCTCGTCGATGTCGCAGAACACCGGCGTGAGCCCCTCCCACCGGACGGTGTGTGCGGTCGCGACGAACGTGAAGGACGGCAGGATCACCTCGCCACGCAATCCTGTTGCGCGCACCAGGATCTGCAGCCCGATCGAGGCGTTGCACAGCGCGATGCAGTGCCGTGTCCCAGCCGTCTTCGCTATCTCATTCTCGAACTCGCGGAGCAGGGGCCCGAAGTGCGTCAGCCAGCGTCGGTCCATCGCCTGTCCGATGCGCTCGAGCACGCGTGCGGGATCCGGGATGTTCGGCCGGCCGACGTGCAGCGGAACGCGGAAGGCCGGCTCACCACCGAGAACCGCCAGGTGGTCGGTTCCGCCGACGGTGGCGATCACCGCAGACCTCCGACGAAGTCCCGGATGGACGCGACCATGTAGTCGACCATCTCCACCGTGATCCCGGGGTAGACGCCCACCCAGAAGGTGCGCTCGGTGACAACATCGCTGTTGGTGAGCGTGCCCACGACGCGGTAGTCTTGGCCCAGGTAGGCAGGGTGGCGAGTCAGGTTGCCCGCGAACAGTAAGCGGGTACCGATGTTGCGGAACTCCAGGAACCGGATCAGCTCGCTGCGGTCGAACGGCGCGTCCGGCAGGATGGTGATCGCGAACCCGAACCAGCTCGGGTCGCTGTTCGGGGTCGCCGAGGGCAGCAGCAGATGCGGCAGGCTGTCCAGACCTTCCCGGAGCCTGCGCCAGTTCCGTCTCCGCGCTTCACCGAACTCGACCAGCTTGGTGAGCTGCGACTGTGCGAGCGCGGCCTGCAGATCGGTGGCCTTCAGGTTGTAGCCCACGTGCGAGAAGATGTACTTGTGGTCGTAGCCGTAGGGCAGCTCGCCGATCTGGTAGGCGAAACGCTTGCGGCAGGTGTCGTTCTCGCCCGGTTCGCACCAGCAGTCCCGGCCCCAGTCGCGCAGCGACTCCACGATCCTGGCCAGCACCAGGTTGTTGGTGAGAACGCAACCGCCTTCGCCCGCGGTGATGTGGTGCGCGGGGTAGAAGCTCACTGTGCTCAGATCGCCGAAGCCCCCGGTGAGCTTGCCGCGATAGGTGGAGCCGACACCGTCGCAGTTGTCCTCCACCAGATACAGCTCGTGTTCGGCTGCGAGCTCGGCGATCTCCTGGACTTCATAAGGGTTTCCCAGCGCGTGCGCGATCATGATCGCCCTGGTCCTCGGGCCTATGGCGGTAGCTACCCGCTCGGCGGTGGTGTTGTACGTGCCGAGCTCAATATCCACGAAGATCGGCTTCAGGCCGTGTTGCACGATGGGGTTGACCGTGGTCGGAAAACTGGTGGCGACGGTGACCACCTCATCTCCGGGCACCAGCCTGCGGTCGTCGAGCTCGTGCTGGCACAGCGCACTCAGTGCGAGCAGGTTGGCCGAGGAACCGGAGTTGGTCAGATGCGCCTTGCGCAGTCCGAGCGTCCTGGCGAACGCGCGCTCGAACTGTCTCGCCGATGCCCCGGCCGCGATGCGCATGTCCAGCGCCGCCTCCACCAGCGCGGTGCGGTCGTCGGCATCGAGCACCGCGCCGGAGGACAGGATCGGGGTGATTCCCGGCCGGAAAGTTCGGCCGTTCAGCTGCTTGTCGTACTCGCTCGTCAACCGCAGGATATGTGCTTTGATGTCCGCCGCTTCGGGTGTCATGTGCTCTCCAGTTGCCGTGCGCGGCAAGCGACACCCGCCCGGTCACGGATGTCGTCCATCAGGTCCAGCCCGCCGACGGCGATATCGAGGTCCGGCGCGTCACCGCCGCCGTCGAGAGCGTGGCGCGAGAATGTCTCGATGACATTGCGAAACTGGTGATCGGCGGGCAGAGTCAGTTCCTCAGTCCGGTCCTGCCGCTCGATCCGTAGGACCGGCTGCCAGCTCGGCAAGGGAGTGAACGCGCGGGCTACGCTGATCCGGCCGCGGTCACCCCACAGCTCGTAGCTCGACCGGTAGGCGTGTTCGAAGCCGAAGCTCACTTGCGCGGTGACGCCGTCGGCGGTGCACAGCAGCGCGGCGCCCCGGGTTTCCACCGACCACTGCCGGCCGGTGAACAGCTGCGCGCCGCGCACCTCGAGTGATGGTCCGAGAAAGCGTAGGGCTGCGTGCACCGGGTAGAAGCCGGCGTCCAGCAAAGCGCCACCGCCCAGATCCGCACGGTACCGGATGTCGTCGTCGGGCAGCGGCGGAATCGCCATCGCGCTGCAGAATGCGCGCAGCTCCCCGATTGCCCCGTCGGCCACCAGTTCGTCCACCGCGCGGTGCTGCTGGTGGTAAGCGAACATCCGGTTCTCCATCAGCCGCCGGTCCACCTTGCCCGCCAGGTCGACCAGTGACCGTGCTTCCCGGCCCGTGCCTGCCAGCGGCTTCTCCACGAGCACATGTTTGCCCGCGCGCAGTGCCCTGGCCGCCCACGGCGTGTGCAGCGCGGCGGGCAGCGCGATGTAGATTGCATCGATATCGTCCCTGTTCAGCAACTCCTCGTAACCGCACACCCATGCGCAACCGAAATGCTCGCCGAACCGTCGAGCCTTGTCGGCCCGCCTGCTCGCCACGGCGATGAGCCGGGCCCGGTCTGCCTCGACCATCGCGGGCAGCGTGCGGCGCCAGGCGATGCTTGCGCACCCGAGCACGCCGAAGCGCACCTCACCGCCTGCCATCACCGGACCGGCTGGTAGTCGCGGCACACCTCGCGGGCGGTCGCCATCACGTACTGGCCGTAGCTCGACCCGGCTAGCCTCTCGCCCAGCCGGTAGCACGCTTCGGCGCCGATGAATCCCATGCGCAGCGCCACCTCCTCGACGCAGGCTATGCGCACCCCCTGCCGCTGCTCCAGTGTCTGCACATACTGGCCGGCCTGCAGCAGCGACTCCGGCGTGCCGGTGTCGAGCCACGCGAACCCGCGGCCGAGATCCACCAGCTTCGCCTGTCCCCGCTCCACGTAGACGCGGTTGACGTCGGTGATCTCCAACTCACCGCGCGCGGAGGGGTGGAGGTTCTTGGCGATGTCCACCGCACCGCTGTCATAGAAGTACAAACCGGTGATCGCCCGGTTGGTACGGGGATACGCCGGCTTCTCCTCGAGGGAGACCAGCTTGCCTTTGTCGTCGATCTCGCCGATTCCGTAGCGCTCGGGATCGTGCACCGGATAGCCAAACAGGACACAGCCGTCGATGTCACGGCTATTGTCCTGCAGCACCGAGTGAAACGAGTGTCCGTGGAATATGTTGTCGCCGAGAATGAGCGCGACGTCGTCGTTGCCGATGTGATCCGCACCGATGACCAGTGCCTCAGCGATACCATTGGGCTCTGGCTGGGCCGCGTAGTCGATGCGCAGGCCGAGGTGGCCGCCGTCGCCGAGCAGCCGGTGAAAGCTGGGCGCCTCGGCGGGTGTGGAGATGACCAGGATGTTCCGGATCCCGGCGAGCATGAGCACCGAGAGCGGGTAGTAGACCATCGGTTTGTCGCCGACCGGCAGCAGCTGCTTCGACACCGCGAGCGTGACAGGATGAAGCCTGGTTCCGGTGCCGCCGGCGAGGATGATGCCTTTCATAGCGCTGCTCCGGATAGACTGTGCAGGCAGGCGACCAGGCTGCGGGCCTGCACATTGACGTAGTAGCTATGCTTGAGCAACTCTGTTAGCTGGTGCAGGGTCAACCAACGGTAGTTTGCGGATTCCCGGACGTCGTCCGGTTCCACCTCAATGACGAGGTACCTGTTGAGGGCGTGGTAGAACCGCCCACCTTCCTCGGACAGCGTGGTGTCGAAGCGCACCTGGTCCGCGGCGGCTGCCAGCACGTGGTCCAGGAACTCTGGCCGCGCGGCGGCCGGCAGGTATCGGTAGTTCTCCGGCGTGCACTGCACCGTCGGCGCCAACTCCACGACGTCGACGTAGCCCGGTTCGACGTGGGCGTGCATCAGCCCGTGCAGCACGCCGTCGATGCGCGTCACCAGCAGCCCGATCACGCCTGTGCCCGCCGGACGGATCATGGGTTGCATCCAGCGAGTCACTTCGCGGCCGACCGCCTCGATGTCCACCCCGATGACGTCGAAGAAGAGCCCGCTGTCGTGCACGATCCTGCCCTCTTCGTAGCCCCAGTTCGGCAGGTACAGGAGCGGGACGCGTTCCAGTTGAACGTCCACCCTGGTGCGGGCGTCGGTGATCCAGTTGAGTACCTCGCCGGTGGTGTGCAGCCCCGCTGCGGCCGGATCCATCGAACACAGCAGCGCGGTCTGAAAGTCGCCGACTGGTGCGAATGTCTCGTCCAGCCCAGGGCTGGCCAGGGGAAGGCAGGACAGAACCGTACGCGTATCCATGTTGACGAGGTCCTCAACGGACAACAACTGGTGTAGCTGGCCGAGTGTCAGCCAGCGGAAGCCTTCCAGAACCTGGATGTCCTCAGTCGCCTCGGCGACCATGTTCCGGTTGCGTTTCTTGTGGAACCACGCGCCCTGCTCGGACTGTCGCACATCGGCCACGGCCCGGTGCCCCGATGGCTGCTGGAAATACTTGAGGTATGGCACGGCGGCACCCCCGTGCACCCGGGTGTAGTTGCTGCGGGTCGCCTGCACCGTCGGCGCCACCTGCAGCCCGTTGAGATTGCCCGGCTCAGCCTTGGCCTGTACCAGGAAATGCAGGACACCGTCGAACTCCTTCACCAGCATGCCGAGGATGCCGGTCTCCGGCTGGTTGATGATGGGCTGTGCCCAGCGCTCGACCTTGCCGCCCGGGTTGCGGATGTCCAGCCCCTGGATCGCGAAGAACTTACCGCTGCGGTGACTGATGTCGCCGGTGGTCGGATCGGTGACCCAGTCGCGCACGTCGTGCAGCCGGACCGGGTTGGCATTGGTGTAACTACGTGCGCCGAGGTCGCCGAGCCAGCGGTGGAAGTCGGCAAGATCGGTGATCCCGCCCTCGCGGCACAGCACGGACCTCGCCAGCCGGGTCGCCACCGTGGAACCGCCTGCGGGCGAGGGGGTCATCAGCGGCGTGGCAGTGAGATGTCTCATCGGATGCTCCGTCCGCGGCAGTCGAGCTCATCGGTGCAGCGCCACGGCGACCTTGAGCGTCGCCTCGGCGATGTCGTCGAGATCCGCCGCGTCCTCGTCCGCGGCCGGCAGCGGTAACGTGAGCAGCCGGTCGGACAGCGACTCCGCCGTCGGGCATGGCGTGATCCGCGCTTTCTCGAGCAGCACCGGTTGCCTGGTCAGCGATACGGGATAACGGGGTACCGTCGGCACGCCCTCCGCGGCAAGCGCGCGGATGAACCCGCGCACGTCAACCCGGAAACGGTCCGGATCGAGTGCAACGACGAACTTCCAGAACACGTGCTCGGCCCCGGCGCGGACCACCGGCGGGGTAATCCCCGGCGCGTCAGCGAGCAGCTCGGTCAACCGGGCTGCATGCCGCCTTCGCGTCTCCAGTAGTTCCGGCAACCTGCCCAGCTGCGAATGTCCCATCGCGGCTTGCGCGCCCGTGAGCCGGTAGTTGACGCCGAGGGACGTATGGTGGGAATTCGGCGTGCCCGCGATCTGCTCCTGGAAGTGGGAGCGCATCAGGCGGGTATTGGCGGCGATCGCGTCGTCGTCGGTGAGCACTGCACCGCCCTCGCCGCCCGTGGTGATCAGCTTGTCCTGCCAGAAGCTGAACGCCGATGCGACACCGAGCGCGGCCACCGAGGTTCCGTTGAGCTTCGCGCCGTGTGCCTGGCAGGCGTCGCTGACGATCGGGATGTCGGCCGGGAGTTGGTCGACCGGGGCAGGGTGCCCGTTGATGTGCACGGCGACGATGGCGCGGGTGCGGTCGGACACCTGGGCGGCTACGGCCGCTGGGTCGATGCAGTACGTGGTGTCGCACACGTCGACCACGACCGGGGTCGCCCCCGTCATGAGCACGGGCGTGGCGCTGGCGATGAACGTGTGCGCCGGCACTATAACCTCGTCGCCAGGACCGATGTCCATGCTGTGCAGAATGCAGTGGATCGCCGCAGTGCCCGAGTTCACCGCGACGGCCTGTTCCGTTCCCCACAACGCGGCGAGCAGCGACTCAAAACGGTTGACCTCGGGATGGTTGGGGCCGCTGAGCACGCCACTCTGCAGTACGGCCACGGCGGCTTGAACATCCTCCTCGGTTGGCGGAAGGTTTGTCCTGATCGAGGCCGAGCGCACGGGCGTGCCTCCGTCGAGAGCAAGCGCGCCCGTCGCCGTGCTCGACTTCCTCGCACCTGTGATGATCACGTCATTTCCCCCCGGCGTAAATCGACATGGAGATCCAGATTTGTTGAGCGAAGTGGCATGATGTGAATCCTATCCGGCGTTCTTCGCGCGCTCAACACCCCTATACGACCCCACGTACCCCTATAAAACCCCTATTGTAATTTTGTCCCAGAATGAGCGCGGATTTGCCAAGCCGGGTCCCAGGTGATCTTTCCTTTTCTTGTTCTCCGCCGTCTTTTGGGTGGGCCTCGGGGCGCATGCACGCGGGCACCGGACGGGCCGGTTGTTCCCGGATCCGGTTCAGGCGAGCCCCTCGGGGCCGTGTGGCCCAGTACTGGCTCCACCGCTCATCGTGACCGCACGTCACGTCCTCGGTCACGTCATCGATGGAGGGAAGCGGCCGAGCACCGGTCTCCCTCGCCTGCGGTCGCCGTCCGAGCGGTACCCGTCAAGGGGGTAGACTGGGCGCGTCGCCAGGGACATGAATTGTTACATCGCTGTAAACATTGCGGAGCAGACGTATCAAACCGTAGCGACGGCTCCTCGAAAACTACGTGACGTCGGATCTAGGTCGCTACTGCCGTTTTCTCTGTGTAACCGGGCAGGCTCTCCGGACACAGGCTGACGTGGGGAAACAGCGACCTCCTCGCGATCTGGCCAACCCAGCGGTGCTGATCGGACGCGCCGCGCACAGTGGAGGGCAGGTCCTGGCCCACCGGCGACGCTGCCCGAGGGACGGGCACCGGCAGGGAAACGCCCAGCCGCACCCGTCCACGTCGATCCCGCAGTGCGCCCATCGCTTTACGGAAACGGAAACCGGCCAGGACCGATATGCTCGCAGGGAGAGAGGGGACCTCCGGGATGTCCAAGGTTGAAGAAAATGGATAGGCGGTATGATCGTACAGGCGCGCTGGACGCAATGGCAGACGTTCGTAGTGCAACACCATCGGCATCCTCAAGGGATCCGATATTATTTGTCGAGGTCCCGCTCAACGAGCGACTTGCCGATAATCCTCTTGGCGTTCGAAATTCAGTCGGTGAATTGGATGGACTGGAGGCTTCGATCCGAGCCCGAGGCCTACTGCAGCCGCTGATTGTTGCTCGGGCCAAGGTGTTCCGTTTAGCTCGTCCAGAGGCGTCCGTTAATGCTGAGGCGGAGTGGGTTCTGCTCGCTGGCCATCGCCGGCGGGAGGCTGCGCGCCGTACCGGAATCGGAACAGCAATCGCGATTGTGCGTGACGACCTTGTGGCCAGCGAGGACAGTGCAGCGGTTGCGCTCGCCGAAAATGTGCACCGAGCTGGATTGAGTCCGCTCGAGGAGGCGCGGGTTCTATCCGTACTAAGGAATCTTGGTTTATCTCAACGTGAGATCAGTGGGCGGACCGGGATCAGCCAAGGGCAGGTTTCCAAAAGGCTGCAGTTGCTTGACCTGCCTGCGGAGCTGCGGGATCGGATCGATGACGGAAGTCTAACAGTTGCCGATGCTTTAACGATACTGCACGAACTCAGTGATCCGCAGGACCGACTGCGTGCCCTGCGGCTGAGCCAAGGTGGACGACGTTCGCTGAAGCACGTGCTGAGTCAGCTCCGGCGTGAGCGAACAGCTCGAAACGTCGCTGCGGAGCAGGGACCTAGCCAAGACGATGAGAGTCCGAGCGATGGTCTGGAAGAGGCAGATCACGATGACTCTCATGTGTCAGTAGGAGGGCGGCAGTCTGAAATATCTGCCGCCACGGTGATGATGGAAACCATACTGGCATATGAAGAAAAGGACAAGAGAAGTGGGGAGAACAGGGAGGGCCTGGAGCCGTATGCGACCGCGTGCTCGGCGCGAATCGATGCGTGTCGACGAGCTGTGCAGTCCCGTCTGAGCGTCGAACAGATCGTCGACGTGCTGGTGGACGCGACACTTGATCCACCTTTACTGCGATCTGCCCACGCGAGAGATCAAGCCCACTCGATGGCGGCAGAGTGGACGGCGACAATCTTGCCTAAGGGCCTCGGCGCGAGCGCCCTGCACAACGGGCTTCGGAGCACGCGGGACGCCGCGCGGCGGCTGGCTGTCGCTATCGTGCTCGCGCACCGCGAGATCGATTTAGCCAGCGCGGCCCGGGTCCGCCAACCTTGGAATCAGACTGCCCGCCGACACATCCGCCGTCTCGCCGCCTGGGGCGTACACACACTGACCATGTATGAGCGCGCCAAGTTGGCCGAATCGTCTGCCAACGAGGACTAGCTGGTTAGGCGCAGCTCGCCTCCCGGAATCGAGGCTGACAACCAGTGACCAGTTCTCAAGCCTAGCTTGCGAGCTGGGGCCGGCAAGCCACCTCGCCGGCTGGGAGTGAAGCCCCCGTAGCCTAGTGATTCCATAGAATCACCTGAGTCGTCGCCACCGCCCCCTTAACGCGGTTCGTCGGCGTAAGACTGAAAGGTGAGCGGGCGACACAGGGACACAGGCTGTCAAGGTGCGCTACAGACGGCCTCGGGGCTTTCACGTTCTGTGATCACGGTCGAGAGATCACGAATATCGACGAGGTGGTCGCAGGCGCTGTCCGGTTGGTGCATTGTTAAGTGTAATCTTCTACTCGGCGGCGTGGGTAGACTTCTGTTTATAGACTTGCAAATCTATGAAGTGGCGTGCAAATATACGCAGTGTCGGGAGGGGTGAAAATGACATCGGATAGGGGACGCAGGGTCGAATTTGGACTTCTTGGGTCGCTGTACGTCCGTGGTGGCGTCGACGGTGCGCCGAATGCGCGAAAGCTGCGAACGCTGCTCGCGATGCTGCTGACCCACGCGGGCAAGCCGATGCCGGTCGAGGTACTTATGCGCGAACTGTGGTCGACGCGCGTCCCCTCCAGTGGCACCACGACGCTTCAAACCTACATTCTGAGCCTTCGCAAATTCTTCGCTGTGGCGGTGGACTTGCCTGCCGCGGAGATCGCGCAGCAGGTGCTCATCACCAGGCCGGGCGGCTATCTGCTGAAGGCTGACGTGGTGGACCTCGACATAGTGAAGTACGACGAGCTGGTGGCCTGCGGAAGTGCGGCATTGGCGACCTCCGACGACGAGCAAGGCATAAAATATCTCAGTGCCGCTCTGGATCTGTGGCGCGGGACGCCGTTCGAAGACATCCCCGTCGGCCCGGTGCTTGAGTCGAAGCGTCGGGAGTACATGGAGTCACGGTTGGTGGTGACGGAGTACCATCTGGACGCCAAACTCCGGCTGGGGATGCTGCTTGAAGTGATGAGCGACCTCGCTTCGCTCACTGTGGAGCACCCTCTGCACGAGGGAATGCACGCTCGTTACATGCACGCCCTGCACCTGTGCGGGCGGCGCGCGCAGGCATTGCAGGAGTACAACCGACTACGGTACCGACTGGTCGGCGAACTCGGGCTGGAGCCAGGTGCTCAGGTGCGACGCGTGCACCATGCTGTGCTGAACGCGGATACCAGTACGGATCCCGGCACGCATATCAGGCAGTCGGCTGGCAGAACCGGGCTTTCCCAGCCGTTGATTGCGCGCTGCCGGCCGTCGACCCCGAGCAGGTAGATATGACCACATGGTTGCTCCCGGCTGACGGGCTGGCGCCGATATCGTGCTGTGGTGGCCGGGTTCGACCTGGCCCCGGTGCAAAATCCATGTCGCGAGTCGGCCGGTTACTGCGGCGAATCGACCGGCTACCGTGTCGGCGGTCGCGGTGAGACGTGACGTGCGAGCGCCGGTTTCTTCACCTGCAGCGCCTGATAGACCCCGTCGACCGCCTGCAGGATCCGGTACCGTGCGTCATCTGCGTCCGGCTGCCCCGCGTCCAACCACGCCATGATCGCCTCGATCGCGACGGTGGTCGCCAGGTTCGCCGCCCAGCCGACCCAGGCGTCGCTCGCGGTCGCCGTGGCCATGTGCGGCCGAAGGGCCTCGACCATCCTCGTCCGCAACTCGTCGATATCGGCGCGGAAGTCGACCTCTCGAGCTGCGTGGTGGAACAGCAGGCGGAAACCGTCCGGATCCTCCGCCGCCCACGTCATCATCCCGGGAACGCTTGCCTCACTCAGTCGACCTGCAACGGTGGCTGACACGTACAACCGTGCGGCTGCCCGGTCAATCACCGCGCGGTAGAGATCGGTCTTCGAGTCGAAGTGCCGGTAGAGGATCATGCGAGTGACCCTTGCTTCGTCGGCGATGTCGTCGAGACTGGTCGCAGAGAAACCGCCCGAGCGAGTGAAAGCGCGGGTCGCTGCATCCAGAATCTGCTCGCGACGCTGCACCCGGTGCATGCGCTTGGTGGGCGAACCCGCAGCATCGGCAGTGCGCTTGTCGGGGCGATTTGACGACATCGTCTCTCACTCTACAAGCTCAGAGACCTGCCTGGCTGTACGCGATAGGTTAGCGTAGGCGATAGGTTACCGTAGACGATAGATTTATGTCGCCGGCTGTATACTGCTCGGGAGTACACTTGGCTGCACGGAGATCTGTCCGGTCACGCCACCCGACCGGTCATCGTGGCATGCAACTAACGAGCACAACACCTGACCGGTAGCAGTTCGATGATCTATGGTTTGGCGAGGCGCCATACGCGCGTGCGGACGCTGTCTGCGCGGCAGGACGGGAAGCAGCGACTGTCGCCACGTCAGTGGACAGCATACGCCGGATCTCCAGTAAGGGTCATGGAGATTTCGGCGGCCGAGGGCAGTATTCTCAGAGGTATATTAAGCGTATACATCGGCCAGTCGACGACCATGGAGGACATCGCGGGATGTGCGTTTCACCGCAGCGGAGCCCGGTCGTTGGATCCACCGACCTGGCGGTACGCGCTGAAGGGTTGTGCAAACGATTCGGGGACACCAGGGCGCTCGATGGGTTAGACCTCGCGATCCCGCAAGGTACAATCTGCGGTTTGCTCGGCCCGAATGGGTCCGGTAAGTCGACCACGGTACGGATCCTGTCCACGCTGCTGCGTCCCGACGGTGGGCACGCCGAGGTCGGGGGGTTCGACGTGGTGCGTGATCCCATGCAGGTGCGTTACCACATCGGGCTGACCGGCCAGTCGTCGGCGGTGGACGACGTGCTCAGCGCGCGCGGCAACCTGGAGATGTTCGGCAGGCTGTACCACCTGAGCACCCGCGCTTCCCGGCGCCGGGCCGACGAACTGCTGGAACAGTTCGGGCTCACTGAATCGGCGAACCAGTCACCGAAGAAGTACTCCGGCGGCATGCGCAGGCGGCTTGACCTGGCGATCAGCTTCATCATGTCGCCTCCCGTGTTGTTTCTGGATGAGCCCACGACCGGGCTCGACCCCGCCCACCGCAGTGACGTCTGGCAGGGCGTGCGCTCCCTTGTGGAGCAGGGCACGACGGTCCTGCTCACCACGCACTACATGGACGAGGCCGATCAGCTGGCTGACCGGATCTCCGTTATCGACCACGGGCACGTCATCGCGGAGGGTACGCCGGAGGAGTTGAAGTCAACTATCGGCGGCGATCAAATCGCCGTCGTGTTCGACGACCCCGCGGACCTTGAGCACGGGCGGGACATCGTCGCCCGCGCCACCGGCGAGAAACCGCAGGTGCACCGGGAGACCCGACGGATCAGCGCACCCGTCCGGAACCGCGTTGGCGCGCTGACCGAAATTCTGGGCGCGATTGAGGAGGCCGGGCTCGGCGTCCACGACATCGCGCTACGCAGGCCCACCCTCGATGAGGTGTTCGTGCGGCTCACCGGACACCGCCCCACAGCAGCGGCACCCTCCGAATCTGTTCCTTGATCATCCAGCCGTAGTCCCATCGCCGGATCGGAGACACCTGTGACGACCCCTATGGTTCCCCGTTCACCGCTGGCTCGGCTGCGTTGGGCGGCCGTCGACGGCTGGAGCATCATGCGGCGCGACCTCACCTATTGGATCCGCTCTCCCGAGGAGATCATCGGCAGCCTCGCTTTTCCAGTGACGTCCGTGCTGCTGTTCGGCTACGTTTTCGGTAGCGCCATAGTCGTGCCGGGTGGTGGCGACTACCGCGAGTTCCTGATGCCCGGCCTGTTCGGTATGACCATGGTTTTCGGCATCGTGGTCACTGCGAGCGCGGTGGTGTCCGATACCGCGCGAGGCGTGACCGATCGGTTCCGCTCGATGCCGATCGCCCCGTCGGCGGTGGTCACCGGCCGCAGCCTCGCCGACATGCTGCGGGCATCCCTGGATCTCGCCGCCCTCATCGGCTGCGGGCTCGTGGTCGGCTGGCGTGCACATGGCAGCCCCGGCGCCACCGTTGCCGCGATCGCGCTGCTGTTGTTGCTGCGGTTCTCCCTCATCTGGGCCGGCATCTACCTCGGGCTGGTGCTGCGCACCCCGGAAAGCGTCAGCGTGCTGTTCCCCTTGGTGCTGCCGTTCGCCATGATCGCCAACACGTTCGTCGCACCCTCGTTGATGCCCGCCTGGCTCGGCGTGGTCGCCGAGCTGAACCCCATGTCGGCCACGGTAGCCGCGATCCGGGAGCTGTTCGGTAACCCCGGCTTCGGCGGCGAGACCTGGTTCGCGCGCAACGCCCAGCTGATGGCGGTGCTGTGGCCACTGCTGATCATCGCGATCTTCTTCCCGCTGTCGGTACGCAGATACGCCAACCTCAGCCGCTGAAAGCCCTCCGCAGGGTCTCAGCAAGAGTCAAGGAGCCTTTGACCCGGCTTTCCTAAGCTTGATGTGGCATGTCCCCGGCTCAGGAGGTTGACCACATGGCGCTGGTCGAGCGGGAAAGGGAGACCACTGTCCTGCGGAACTCGCTCATCAATTGTGTCCACGGTGAGGGCGCTGCCGTGCTGGTCACCGGCGGTGTGGGCAGCGGCAAGACTGCGCTGCTGCGTAATCTTGCGCGCCAGGTCCGCCAGACGGGTGCGTTGCTGCTGGGCGCGATCGGCTCACCGACCGAGAGAAATCGGGAGTTCGGTTTGCTCGATCAGCTGCTGCGCCATGCGTCGCGGCCCGGAGAGGTACGGTCGCGGCCGTGCCGACCGGACGAGTCCGGGGATGTCGCACCCGTCCATGACCTGTGCTCGACGTTGCTGGACTGGGCCGGGGACAGGCCGCTGGTCATCACCGTAGACGACATCCAGTTCGCCGATGCCGCCTCGTTGGAGGTCCTGCTCGCGCTGCATCGCCGGATCGGGCCGCGCAGGGTCCTGCTGATCTTCACCGTGTGGACGGGTCTCCCGCATGAGCGACTGGAGGCCCAGGCCGAGCTCAGCCGCAGCCCGCAGTTCCACTACATCCGGCTGCCGATGCTGTCCATTTCCGGCGTTGCGGCGCTGCTGGCCCAGTGCACGGGCACTGCGGTCACGGGTGCACAAGCCGCCGCTGGCCACCACATCACCGGCGGCAATCCCCTCCTGGTACGGGCGCTGGCCGAGGACAACATGCGGCTGACGGACCACCGGGAGCTGCACACCGGTGCCGCGTTCGGTCGGGCCGTGTCGACCTGTCTGCTCCGGTCGGACTCGCGGCTGGTGGGGGTTGCCCGTGGCTGCGCGGTATTGGAGGGGCCCGCCTCGCCGGATCTGGTCGCGAGGGTGGTCGGCCTCGACCGCCGCCGCGTGGCCTCCTGCATGGACCTGCTCATGGCCGGCGGGCTGCTGCTGCACCATGACTTCCGCAGCGAGGCGACCAGGACCGCCGTGCTCGACTGCATGCCGGCCGCCGAGCGGGTGCGGCTGCGCTGGCGGGCGGCCGAAGTGCTGTATCGGGCCGGTGCTGGGGCGCACGACGTGGCGAAGCACGTGCTGGCGGCCGGCAGGCCAGCGGCCGGCTGGCAGCACGACATGCTGCGCGAAGCGGCTGAGCACGCGCTCGCCGGCGGCGACTCGGCCACCGCCACCGAGTTCCTCGAACTGTCCTGGCGAACAGACCAGGACGTGCGGCGCCGCACCCAGCTGGTCCCGCTGCTGGCCCAGGCACTGTGGCGGGCTGACCCGGCCGCCGCAGTCCGGTATCTCCTGCGCCGCGAGCTGTGCAGCCCGATCGAGGTCACCAAGGGCTCGATCTCGGTGCTCACGGCGGCGGAACGACGAGTCGCCACGCTGGCCGCGCGCGGGTGCACCAACAGCGAGATCGCCGACCGGCTGCAGATCACCATCAGCACGGTGGAGCAGCACCTCACCAAGACCTACCGGAAGCTGAAGGTCACTCGGCGTACCGAACTGCTCGCGGTGCTGCCTGCTGCCCCGCTCGGCCAGTCCGAGCCAGTCGAGCTGCATTCCGCCGCTTCGGTACGCGCCGACCGCAAGCCGGCGTGAACGCCCACATTGCCCCCGTAACCGCACTCAAACCGGGAGAAATTCGCATGCGCGTACTGTTCTCGCCGTTCTCCACTCCGCCGCACGTCTACAACATCGCACCGCTGGCCTGGGCGATGCAGACCGCAGGGCATGATGTGCGGGTCGCCGGGCACCCGGACATCGCTGGTAAGATCACTTCGGCCGGGTTGACCGCAGTATCAGTGGGTCAGGATCTCAACATTCAGGACGCGGTGGACACCTGGCCGGGTGATGAGTTCATGAACGCCATCACCGACTCGGTCGGACTGCGGGTCACGACCGACACCAGGCGAGACAAGTGGATGCGCATGCTCGTGCTGGGTTCGTTGTCGATGTACTTCTCGGACGACTTTCCGACCGGCGGACACGCCGCGATGGTCGACGAGCTCGTCGACTACGCCAGATCCTGGCGGCCGGATCTCATTGTGTGGGACGCGGTCAGTGTGCCCGGCGCCGTGGCCGCCCGAGCCAGCGCCGCAGCTTCCGCACGCATGCTGTTCGGCCTGGACATCGTCGGCCAGATGCGGACGGCTTTCACGTCGCTACCCGAAAGCGAGCAGTCCGAACAGGACTCCGTCACCGAATGGCTCTCCGGCACCTTGCATCGCTTCGGTTGTGAGTTCGACGAGGAGATCCTGCTCGGGCAGTGGTCGATCGATCCCATGCCGTCGTGGATGAGGTTGCCGGTCGATCAGCCCTCAGTCTCGTTGCGTTACATCGCCTACAACTGGGTGGGCAGCATTCCGAAGTGGGTGGACGAACGGCCCGAGCGGCCCCGGATCTGCGTCACCCTCGGTATCTCGCAGCGTGAGGTCTGGGGCAGGGACAGCGTGCTCATCTCCGACCTGCTGGCGGCGGTCGCCGAGCTCGATGTCGAGGTGATCGCTACCCTCAGCAAGAGTCAGCAGGCGGCAATAGGCACGGTTCCGGATAACGTCCGGTTAGTTGAGTTCGTGCCCCTGAATGCCTTGCTACCGACCTGCTCGGCCATCGTCCACCACGGCGGCGGCGGTACCTTCAGCAACGCGGCCGTGCACGGTGTGCCGCAACTGATCGTGCCCATCCAGCTGTGGGACGAGGAACTCATCGGCGAGCGCGTGGCCCGGCGTGGCAGCGGGTTGGTCATACCCCCCAGCCAGCTGGACCCGGACAACCTCGCGGCGGCGCTGGGCCGCTTGCTGGACGAGCCTTCTTTCGTTGCCGGCGCCAGGGAGGTGCAGGAGGGCATCCTGTCCACCCCGAGCCCAAACGAGGTGGTTTCCGTCCTGGAGCGGCTCACCGAGAACCGCCGTCCGGTGCTGCAGGGTGCGCGGTGAGGTGGCGGCCGAGCGCCCCAGATCGGCTGTAGCGCCCGGGTGCCTCACCGGCGCGGTCGAGCGATGTACCCGCTGGCGAAGAAGTACTCCAGGTACAGGTCGAGCAGCGTGGCGTCCACCGGCGGGCACTGCAGGCCGCTGTCCGCCAGCGCCCGCTCGATGTTGTCCCTGCCCAATTCCGGGAAGACGCCGGCGAAGTACATCTCCTTCACCGAGATGTCCGCCTTGTGCCCGCGATCGATGCACAGCGAGACAAACGGTGCCGCCGGGTTCGTCGGATCCTGCGCGACGTACCGCACGAGTTCGGCTACCCATTGCTCATAGCCGAGGAGTTTGATCTCGCAGCCTGCCGCTCGCATCCGGTCGATCATGTCGGTCAGCCGCGCCGGCTCGGGGTTGGTGAGGTGGTACACGCGGCGTGCCGGCTCCAGCTGGGTCGCGATGTGCACGATGGCGCTCGCGACATGGTCGGCGGGGATGAAATCCATGGGAAGCGGTACATCCGGCGCCACCCCCATGTCTGCGAAAACCTTGAACAGTGAGCAGATCGCCGTGTCGGTGTTGCAGATACCCCGCCACTGGCTACCGGTCACCTCGTACGGGCGGTAGATCGCGATCGGTAACCCCTGCTCGGCCGCCTCGTGAAGTACCTTCTCAGCCACCCACTTGCTCTCGGCGTAGCCCATGGTAAGCCGGTCGGCGTGGTCGAGTGGCATGTTCTCGTCCACGCGTCGGACGCCTGCGGTGCCGAAACCGGCGACTACGCCGATGGTGGAGAGGAAATGCATCGGGACCCTGCGCCGTGCGGCCATCCGAATCAGCGTCCGAGTACCGTCTACATTTGATGGTTTCAGGGCCGAGTAGGGGTAGAGGAAGTTCACTTCCGCTGCGGAGTGAATGATCAGATCCACCGAACCGGCCAGCTCGGCGAAATGACGATCGGAGAGCCCCAGCCGGTCTGCGGTGAGGTCGGCGGGAAAGCACAGCACTCGATCCTTGGTCGCGTCGGTAGGAGCGAGACCGTATCGGGACAGGTTCGCCAGCACCCGCTGCTGCGCGTGCGCGGTATCTCGCCCACGAATCGGGCAATGCACCGTGGCAGTGGTCGAACGCAGCAACCGGTCCAGCAGGTGTGCGCCGACGAAGCCACTGGCTCCGGTGAGCAGCACATGCTGCGGCTGGCTCCAGTTCGGCGCCGGTCCAGTCGGCTCGCCCAGCCGGAAGCCCAGTGTCGCCTCGACCGGGAAATCGATCTCGGCAGCGGACGTGGCGAGCCCTTGATCTCCGCGCACCGCTCGCACCGCCTCGGTGTGCTCGGCCAGTGTCGGACTGCGCAGCAGACTGCCCACCAGCCTGCTGCCGTGCCGCGCATCGATGCCGAGCACCGCCAACGTCCGGGTGATCACCTCTGCGGCGAGCATGGAGTCACCGCCGAGGTCAAAGAAGCTATCCGCACCCGATGGCAGCACCCGCAGTGTCGTCTGCCAGATCTCGGCCACCGTCTGCTGCAGATCCGACACCGTGGACGGGGCGCTCTCGTCCGCGGGGGCCGGCGCCCCGTACGCTGCGAGCCGCTGCCGGTCGATCTTGCCGCTGTTCGTCAACGGGAACCGCGGTACGGCGATCAACCGGGACGGTACCGCCTGCGCCGGCAGCCACCTCGCGAGATCTCGCCGGACCTCGGCAACCGGCACCTCCCCGCCCGGTGCGGCCGGGGTGACGTGAGCGACGAGGGTGTCCCCGAAGCCGTTGGCGCTGACTTCGACGATGGCCTCCCCGACCGAGGGCTGCGCCCGGAGCCTGGCCTCGATCTCATCGAGCTCGATCCGGTGCCCGCGTAACTTGATCTGCCGATCCCGCCGGCCCCGGTACTCCAGATTGCCGTCTCTGCGCCAGAGAACCCGATCGCCGGTGCGGTACAGCGTGCTGCCGGGCTCGAAGAGATTCGGCACGAACCGTTGGGCGGTCAGCTCGGGATGGCCGAGGTAGCCGAGTGCGAGACCGTCCCCGCCGACCAGCAACTCGCCCTCCTCACCGATACCGGCACGGCTACCGTCGTCGCGCACCACATAGGCGGTGGAGTTGGCCAGCGGCCTGCCGATGGGCACGCTCTGCACGTCGTCCGGGATGTCGCGGACGACGTAGGCGGTGGAAACAACCGAGTTCTCGGTGGGGCCGTAGAAGTTGACAACAGTGGTCCGCGGGCACGCCCGCAGCACCGCCCGGGTCAGCTCGGCGTCCAGTGCCTCCCCGCCGGCGGAAGCGAACCGCAAGCTGCTCAGGGCCCCCGGCTTGGTCCGGGCCAGGTGGTGGAACACGCTGGTGGTCAGGTGCGCGAAGGTGATCCGCATGCCGTGCAGTCGATCCTCCAGCGCGGCTGGAGACAGCAGATCCTCCCGATCGACGAGGACCAGGCAGGCGCCGTTGAGCAGTGCCGACCAGATCTCGTGTGTCGAACCATCGGAAGACAGGCTGAGCGCGTGCAGCACGCGGTCGTCCGGCGTGGGCGGCTCGAGGCTGCGATCGGAGACGGCGATTCGCACCACACCGCGATGGGTCACCGCCACCGGCTTTGGCCGCCCGGTGGAACCGGAGGTGAACACGACGTAGGCGCAGTCGCCCGCGTTGGCTTCGCACACCGTCGCCGCCCCGGGCACCTCCGCAACCGTGGTGGTGAACTCGATGCGGCTGCGCAGCCTGCGGATGCGGCACGAGCTGCCGGGAAGCACCACCGCGACGTTGATCTCGGTGTCCTCCGCCATGGCGCGCAAGCGCGCCGGCGGGTAGGTGTCATCGAGTGGGACGTAGGCCGCGCCCGCCTTGAGGATCCCGAGAATCGCCACGAGCGCCTCAAGCGAGCGCGTCCCACACAATCCCACCAGGTCGCCACGGCCGACACCGGCTGTCTGCAGTCGAGCGGCGAGCCCGTCGGACTGTGACTTCAGCTCACCATATGTCAGCACGCGGTCGTTTTCCTCCGCCGCGTGCGCCGTGGGCCGGGCAGCGGCTTGCTCGTCGAACAGCTCGTGCAAACAATGATCTCGCGGGTAGGCTGTCGCGGTGTCGTTCCAGCCCGGAGAAACCTCGTCCGTGGCGCAGGCGTCAATCGAAACCATGTCAATCACTCCTGGGAGATATCGTCGAGCTCAGGCTCAGGGTGTGATCCGAGGCAGCTCGCTGGCCGGCACCTCGATCCGACGGTCGATCTTGTCCTCCGCCCAGGTGGATAAGTCGATGATCCACCATCGCGTGATAGTGATCAGGTAGAGCCGGTGAGCCCTCGGCGGCCGGAAGGCCGACTGCGGAAGCATCCACGTTTGCCGCAGCTCGGGGTCCGGAAGCGCGGCCTCGAAGAACCGAGCGTGATACTCCTGGAGCTCCGCTTGCGGAACCTCGGCACAGGTACCGACGAACTGCGCCCCGTCGACCGTGGCAATCGGAATCTCGTTCGACACCCCGGTAATAAACAGCGATCCACTAATCAGGGGGTGGTCCGCGACGTTTCGACTGTGTCGAGAATCGTTCACCGAACTGAACAACATCCGCAACGGGTCGTGCAGCCAGATGTAGTGAACGGCCGATGACCATGGTTCTCCCGACCTTGAGACAGTTGCCAGGGTGGCGTAGTGTGCCTCGTCAAGAATTCTCCTGCTGCGGTCGACGAGCGTGTCGATCATAGCGTTGTCAGCTTTCGAATTGATCTTTCACTCCTACCAGGACTCCGTGAGGCGTCCAACCCGGGCAGCTCACACGTTCGAATCGGGTGAAACCCGCGTCCTTCAGGTTCTGCTCGTGTTGCTTCCAGGGGTAGATCATGCCGCCTTCGGCGGGCAGTGAGGCGAAATAGACGCTATCCAGGGCGGCGACGACCGGGCCGTCGCCGTCGTCGTCCGACATCGAGTTGAAGATGATTACCCGGCCGCCCCGAGGCAGGGCAGCATAGGCTTTCCTGAGCAGCGCGGTGTTCTCCTCGGGGGTCCAGATCACCATCTGGTGAGCGAACATGATGCAGTCGTACCCGTCAGGAAACGGTTCGGTGAACATGTCGTGTGCGGTGACCGACACTCGGTCACTCAGCCCCGCTTCGGCGATCTTCATCTCGGCGATGCGTACCGTCGCCGGGATCTCCAGCACGGTGACTTGTAGCTGCGGATTGGCTTCGGCCAGCGCGATCGCATTGACCGCGTCGCCGCCTCCGCAGTCCAAGAACCTCTTGGTGTTCGACAGGTCCAGCTGCTCGACCAGGTGCCGGTTGGCCAATTCCGACCACGACCTCATGTACTTGTAGAAGACCTGCTCCATATGCGGGTTCTGGCTCAGCCGCTGGTAGAGGTCCTTGCCGGAACCCGGCACCCGGCGCAGTCCGACGTTGGTGTTCTTGCGCAACGACTCCGTGAAGTCGAGTTGGCCTTCGTACACCACGTAATGCTCGAAGGCCACCGTGTCCTCCACCCGCCGCCAGTCGTCGGTGGCCATGAGCTCGCCCAGCACGCCGGCAACGCGGTACCGGCCATCCTGCCGCACCAGCAGGCCCAGTGAGGTGCATCCAAGCAGCAGAATGTCGGTGGCGCGCTTGGCCAATCCCAGTTCGTCGCCGATCTCTGCGGCGGTCAGATCCGGCTTCGCACGCACCAGCTCGAAAAGATTGAGCTCACACCCCGCGTTGAGGTACTGGAAAGCGGCGTGGCCGAACAGAATTCGCGACAGACCGTCGATATCCAGCGATAGCTTGTCCTGGTTCATGGGTTGACATTAGACGCGGTTGCTTGGACTGGCCTCAAATCCGACTACACTGTCGGCTCGGCTCCGGGTGACTGGACCGGCGAACCGCGGCGTGCTCGGCTCCAGCGGTTTCTTAGTGCCGATTGAGCGTCGCTGGTTAGAGTTGGTAGCCGAGTCAGGAGGACCTCAATGCGCGTTCTTGTCACCCCCTTCTCGGCCAGGAGCCACCTCTATAATGTGGTGCCCATTGCGTGGGCACTGCAGAACGCCGGTCACGAAGTGCGGGTCTCCTGTCATCCGGATGAGGCCGACTTCGCGCCGCACACCGGTCTCACGGCGGTGTCTTTCGGCAAGGATCTCAACATCGCCGATTTCATGCAGCGCCCGGACGTGTTGGACGGGATCAACTGGGACATCGCTGAGGACGACCCGGACAAGCTGACCTGGGACTATGTGCATAGTGTCTTCGCCTGGTACACCTCGGTGCTGTTCCGCACGGTCACCGACGACGAGACCATGGACGACGCGGTCGCGTTCGCTCGCGAGTGGCAGCCGGATCTGGTGCTCTGGGATCCGCTCAACTTCTCCGGACCCGTTGCGGCAAGGGCCAGCGGGGCAGCACACGCTCGGATGCTGTTCGGGCTGGACTTCGTCGTGCGGATGCGCCGGGTCTTCCTCGATCTGCAGCGGCAACGAGCCAAGCACGAGCGCTCGGACCCGCTAGGTGACTGGCTGGCCGAGACGCTGGCGCGATTCGGCTGCGCCTTCGACGAGGAGGTCGTCACCGGGCACTGGAGCATCGACCCGCTGCCGCCCGGGATGCGTTTCCCGATCGATCTCACCTACGTATCAGTGCGGTACCCGGCCTTCAACGGCGCGTCGTGCCTGCCTCGATGGCTGCATGAGCCGCCGAAAAAGCGGCGGATATGCCTGACCCTCGGACTGTCCGGAAGGGAGCTGTTCGGCGAGGACGGTTTGTCGATCAGCGATCTGCTCGCCGCGATGGCGGAGCTTGACGTCGAGGTGGTCGCCACGCTGGACCCGCGGCAACTGGATGGGGTCGGTGAGTTGCCGGACAACGTCCGGGTGGCCGACTTCATCCCGCTCAACGCGCTGTTGCCCACGTGCTCCGCGGTGATCCACCATGGTGGTGCTACGACGTGCGGAACGGCGATCGAGGCCGATGTGCCCCAGCTCGTGGTTTACACCAAAGTGTGGGACAAGGCCGCGATCGCTGAGTACGTCGCGGACAACGGTGCAGGATTTGCCGTCAACTCGGAACACTTCACCGTCACCGACCTCAGAGCGAAACTGAGCCGGTTGCTGAACGATCCGTCGTTCTCCGACGGAACCCGCCGCGTTCGACAAGCACAGCTCGCGCTGCCGACGCCGCACGACATTGTGCCGGTCATGGAGCGGCTGACGGCACGCCACCGCTCCCGGCCGTGACCGGCCGACGGCAAGGGCCGCGGCGCGCCGTTGCTCGTCCGGCCCGGTCGGCGGGTCAGCCGGCCGGGCCGCGCTCCAGCCAGCGCAGCTGGTTTGGTTCGAGTTCGAGGTCCACGCCGCACAGCGCGATCGAGAGTTCTTCCTCGGTCTGCGGTCCGACAATCGGAAACGTTGTGAAAGGCTGGTTCATAACAAAGCTCAACGCGATATTGATCGCGCGCACGCCAAATTTGTCGGCGAGTTGCTGGGCACGTTCCCGTCGACGATAATTTTCGTCGACACCCCAGCATCGCCAGACATTCGGATCAAGCGATTCGGGCGCTACCTCGGCAAAGAAGCCTCGCGCCTGCGACGACCAGGGAAACAGTCCGATATCATTTTCCTCGAGGTATTTGCACAGTTCGGGCGACACGGATTCGCAGCCCGGATAAGTGGCTCCTTCGGGAGGGCGAGGGAGAAATGGTTACTCAACGCAACCATACCCGTGCTGGCCAGCTGTTCTGCAGCGTATGCATTCGCCTCGGCCAGTCGCTGCTGTCCCCAGTTGGAGGCTCCGTAAGCACCTATGCGGCCGGTCGCGACCTCAGCATCGAGCGCATCGACGAACTCGGCGACCGGGATCGACGGGTCGTCCCGGTGTAGAAGATACAAGTCGGCGCGGTCGATCCCAAGTTTCTCGAGTGACTCGGTGAGCTCGATACTCACCATCTCCGGCCGGCAGTTGGGCGGGTGCGCACCCTTCGCGATCACGATGAGCCCGTCGGGCTTCACCTTACGGATCCAGCCACCCACGGACTGCTCGGCACTGCCCCCGCCGTAGGCCCTGGCCGTGTCGATACAGTTCCCACCAGCCTCGAGGAAAGCGTCGAGAAGTCGATGCTTGTCCTCGCTGCGGATACCAGAAGTGCCAAGCACGCAGCGGGATATCGGATCGGCGATGCCGGGAATTCGAGAATACCTCATGGAACCGAATCGTAGCCTATCCGAACCAGATCGGCACCGAGAGTTCGAAAGATAAATCGGCCGACAACGGATCCCTGTGTCCGGCACGAGAGGTGCCTCTGGGTTGAGTATCGGCTGGCCGCCACGCCATTCCTCTGCTGGTAAGCAGCAGCCTACGACCGGTGACTACAAGATCGGGTATGGTCAGCGGTCCACATCGGTCATCCCACTATCGTGAGCCGGTCCACGACGGGAGTCGCTGCGGGCTCGTCGAGCGTCGGCACGCCGTGGCGGGCGTCTCGGCGAGCGGGAGATGATCGCCCATTGCCACCCGCTGTGGTGGCAGTGCAGTGAGGTCGATCCGGTGGAACCTCGACTACAGTGCGTTGCACCGCTCCGCGAGGATCTCGGTTTCTCTGTGTTAAATCTTCACAGGAGACCCTTGCGGGAAAGGTCAATAACCGATTACGTTGCTGAGAATGAGCCTGCGCGAGGCGTTGCGCATCGCGATGCGCGGATTGCGCGCCAATCGTCTGCGGTCCACGTTGACCATGCTCGGCATCATCATCGGCGTGGCAGCGGTGATCCTGCTGGTTGCCATCGGCAATGGGGTCCAGTCTTGGGTCAATGAGGAAATCCAACCGCTGGCCAACCTGATGACCATCACACCGTCGACCGGCAACGTCCCCGGCGGCACCGCTCCGAAGGATCTGATCGACGCCGACGTCGCGGCGCTGGAGGACCTGGACCGGGCACCCGACATCGCCAGCGTCACTCCAGCCACTACCGGCCAAGCACTGGTTGAAACCGATACCCGCAACTGGCGCGCGTCCGTCGTCGGCTCCACCGAACGCTGGCTTACGGTGAACCACCAGGATATGGAGGTGGGGTCGTTTTTCAACGAGGCCCAGGTCCGTTCCTCCGCCAGAGTAGTGGTGTTAGGTCCCACCGCGGCGAACAACCTGTTCAATGGTGATCCCGCGGCCGCGCTCGGTCAGACCGTCCGGATCAATCGCCAGGCCTTCACGGTTATCGGGGTGATGGAGTCCGTCGGTGAGCCGGGCGACAACAGCGCCGTCATGCCGCTGAAAACCGCCCGCCGCTACATCTTCGGCGGTGGGGACAAGGTCAACCAGATCATCGTGCAAGCCACCCAAGCAGCCGCCGTGCCCGCCGCTCAGGACCAGGTGATCCGCATCCTCAGCGACCGGCACCGGATCAAAGACCCCGCCAAAAGGGACTTTGAGGTCATATCCCTGCGCGGTCAGCTCGAAACGTTCGACCAGATCATCGATATCCTCGCCCTGTTCACCGCCTCCGTCGCCGCGATCTCGCTGGTTGTCGGCGGTATCGGAGTCCTGAATATCATGCTGGTCTCAGTCACCGAACGAACCCGCGAGATCGGAATCCGCAAAGCGATCGGCGCCACCCGCGCTGCGATCCTCCAACAGTTTCTCATCGAGTCCATGGTTCTGGCCTCTCTCGGTGGGATCATCGGCATCCTTATCGGGGTCGGACTGTCAACGCTCGCTGCTAGCCTCGCGCCGACCCTGGGCAGTGCCTTCGAGGCGTTCGCGCCCGCGGTGACCCTCCCCTCGGTGGTGCTCTCCTTCGGGATCAGCCTGGCCATCGGACTTGCCGCTGGTGGCTACCCGGCCAACCGCGCCGCCCGGTTACGACCCGTTGAAGCCCTCAGATACGAGTGACACGAAGACGGCTTTTCGTGGGCAGGCCGAACGTCTTCCCATCCTGCGTCCAGAGCGTCTCTAGCGACGTCGGCAATGATGAGGTATGCCGTTGCTCGATGCGGTGTGCGGCTCCCTCATTTCATCCCGTTTTGCTGGAGCAGGACAATGACGAGTACTCACCCAGGTTCGGCTACGCAACAGAACAGCGAGCTCGGACTGCACCTGCTGGTCGCACAGGGTATGCAGTGGATAGCCAGCTCGCCGTCCCGGGATGATCCGTACGCCCCGATCGTCCTTGCTCACACTGATCAACGGGCATCGCTCTATCGTCAGGTGCGCGAAAGGGGGCGTCTGCATCGGAGCTCCACCGAGGCGTGGGTGACGGGATCATACGAGGTCGCCCGCGAGGTTGTCGCCGACTCGCGGCTGGGTGTGTGGTATGCAGACGAGGAGCTCGCGCAGCAGCCGGCGCTGTCGCTGGAGGCTCCACTGCTTAGTCACGTGCTGAGTCTCGACAGCGCCTTCCTCACCCTCGATCTGGCCGGGCACGAACGCTTGCGAGGATCGGTGGACGCGGCCGTGAGCCGGGACGGGATCGCCACATTTCGCGCCAAAATTGATCGCGTCTGTCATCGGATTCTCGACGGTGTGGGCGCCAGTTTCGATCTGGTGAACGATTTCGCCCGACCTTTTGCGGCGGCGACCCTGTGTGAGCTCACGGGCGTGCCGCCGGAGTGGTGTCAGCGGATCCTTGGCCTCTGCCGTGATGTGTCGATCGCGCTCGATGCGACCATGTGCCCGCCGACCTTCTCATCGGCTACGCGGCTCATCACGGCGGTCGACACGCTCCGCGGGATGTTCGGCGAACTGGTCACGTTGAAGGCTTCGGCCGAAGCCGACGACCTCATGGGACAGCTGCTGGCGACGGCGCAGGCCGACGTCAGTGAGGACGTGCTGGCGACCTGCATGCTTCTTGCGGTGGTCGGGACCGAGATGGCTGCAACGTTGATTTGCTCCGCGCTGCTCGCCTTGCTCGGGCACCCGCAGCAGTGGTCTATGGTGCGAAACGAGCCATCGCTGGTGCCGGCCGCCCTCGAGGAAACGTTGCGGTACGAGCCACCGGTCCGGCTAGAATCTCGGATCGCGCAGTGCGAGCTCGACGTGGCTGGCGAGCGGATCGAGGCCGGCAGCGAGGTGGTCGCCGTCATTGCGGCCGCTAACCGTGACCCGGAGGTTTTTCCGGCGCCGGAGCGATTCGACGTCACGCGCGTCGCGGATCCGCCGAACCTCACTCTCGCAGGGGGCTTGCATACCAGCTTCGTCGCCCCATTCGTCCGGCTGCAGGCCGACGTGGCTTTGCGCGCGGTCATGCTCCGGCTCCCGGGACTGGTCAGGACAGGCGATCTCGTGCACCGCATGCGCTCGCCCGTGCTGCACGCGCTGGCGCGGTGCCCGGTCGCCATGTCCTGAACGGCGCCTTCCGCGGGCTCTGCCTTCCCTGGTGGGCCTTCCCTGGTGGGCCTTCCTTGGTGGGCCTTCCCTGGTGGGTCCTCGGACGGCTACCGCCCGTCGCGACGGTGTTCGCTGGTCAGGCGCTCCAGGGTGGGAATGACGTCGTTCGGGCTCGGTGCCGTCATGGCCTCCGCACGGAGACGGGCGGCGCCGGCCCGGAAAGACCGATCCTCGACAAGCCGGCGGATCGTGCTGCGCAACGTGTCGACCGACAGCTGGTCGCACTCCAAGCCCTTTCCGGCCCCGTTGCTGTCGATGTAGCGTGCCATGAAGCCAGGGTCGGGAAAATTGTCGGGCCGTGAGTTCACGATGAGTTGCGGCACGCCGTTCACCAGCGCAGTGCCGAACGTTCCGATCCCGCCGTGATGTATGACTGCTGAGCAGGTGGGTAGCAGCGCTTGCAGCGGAACGAACTCTTCGACACGAACGTTCTCCGGAACCTCGGTTACGGAGCCGAGCTGGTCGGAATTCACGGTGGCGATCACCTCTATGTCGAGGTCTGCCAGCGCCTCGAGCGTGCGCGAGATGACGGTCTGGTTGTTGATTCCCGCATCGCGGTTTGACACACCGAAGGTGAGGCACAGCCGATCGAGCTTCGGCGGTTGGTAGATCCAGGATGGAACGGCGACCGCGCCGTTGTAGGGCACGTAGCGCACCGGTACGTAGTGCAGGTCTACGGGGAATCTCATCGAATTTGGCATCGAGTCGATCGTCCACTGCCCGAGCACGAGTTCTTCATTGTACTCGCGGCCGAAGCGAGCCATGGTCCAGGTGAGCCACTCGGCCATCGGATCGTCGCGTACCCCCTCCGGCTGCCCCGCGATGCGGTCGAGAAATACCGTTCGCATGCACGCAATGAAATCCAGACCGATCAGCATCCGAGCATGTGCAGCGCCGCAGGCCGCGGCCGCGACCGGCCCGAAGAACGTGTAGGGATCCCAGAGTACGAGGTCGGGCTGCCAATCCAAAGCGAACGAAACCATGTCGTCCATAGTCGCGTCGCTCGCGGAGTAAGGAAAGACCAGCCCGCCGAATACGGCGAATACGCCCTGAAGATATTCGAGCGTCATTTCGTCGGGTACGTGTTTGTTAAAATCAAACTCGAGGTTGTCGAAGAAACTTCCGGAATCGGAGGTGGCCAGATCGTCGTCGTCGAGCATTTGCCGGCCGACGCAGAAGCTGGGCAGCCCGGTGCGCTCAAGTGTCGTGACCATGTCCGGATGGCTGGCCAGGCACACCTCGTGGCCGGCCGTGTGCAGGGCCCAAGCCATGGGCACCATGTTGTAGAGGTGAGACGTCGCGGCGAACGTGGTCAGCAACACGCGCATCAGGGCCTCCAAGCACGCCGACCTCGCGCGACTAAGCCGTGCCATCCCAGATCCGACAGATATTCCCTTGCCGTGCCAGCGTAGGCGCGGGCGGTAGCCGGCACCTTGATTGTTGCTTGAATCCCCGACCTCGCCTCTGGGCTGGCTCAGCCCGCCCGCTGGCTGTCCCATACCTCCGGGTTGAGCAGCTGCTCCGGCGGCTCACCGCGCGTTACCTGCAGCACGATCTCCACCGCCAGCGCCGCGCTCGCCGTCCAGACGCCGTGGGTGTTCGCTGCGCTGTGCGGGGTGAGGACGACGTTATCGAGCTCGGCCCAACGCGGATCGGTCATCGGCTCGGTTGTCCAGGCGTCGATGCCGGCACCGGCGATCTGGCCGGATTTCACCGCGGCGTAAAGGGCGTCCTCGTCGACCAGATTGCCGCGGCCGGTGTTGATCAGAAAAGCGGTGGGCTTCATCAGCGCCAGCTTTGCTGCGTCGACGATCCGCTCGGTCTCGGGCATCGCCGGGAGGTGCAGCGTGACGAAGTCGCTCTGGCCGAAGACCTCATCGATCCGCATCAGCTCGATACGGTGTTCCTCCACGAACTCCATGACGGGGTACGGCTCGTGGGCGATCACCCGCATGTCGAAGCCGAGCCCCCGCCGGGCGACGGCGCGGCCGATGCGGCCCAGCCCGACGATGCCCAGGGTCGCGTGCCACATGTCGACGCCGCGCTGCGGCTGCCACTCGCCGCGCCGCATGGCCCGATCGTGGCGGGAGATCCCGTGCGCCAGGTCGATCATCAATCCCATCGCGTGGTCGGCGACGCCGCCGTCGGTGGTCCCCGGGATGGTCGCGACCAGGACGCCGCGCTCGGTGGCCGCGCCGACGTCGACGGTGTCGAAACCCACCCCGAAGCGCACGACCAGTCTCAGCTCGGGGCAGGCGTCGAAGACCTCGGCGGTGTACAGCTCCTGGCCGGCGATCACGGCGGTGGCCCCCTGGAGGCTCTCGATCACCTCCGTCGCCGGCGTGGCCCGCCGTCCCGATCCGACGCGCAGCTCCAGCCCGCCTGCGTGCAACCGCGCGGGAATCTCACCCAGCTCCTTTTGCGGTCGAGTCAAGTTGACGGCAACTGTCGCCATGCTCGAAGCACCTCCCGTCGCGCCACGGGGTCATCTGGGCCGATGGGGCCAGCAACCTGCGAGCATCGTAGTTCCCAGAAACGGTGACGAGCGTGAAGATCTTGGTATGCCAGGTAGTTCCACCGACCTCGCCAGCCCATGGGGAGATGGTGTGGATCCGCTGCGGATGTGCCACCGGCGGCGATTTTTGACAGCAACACTCCTTCTCCAGCAGTCACGCGTCTGCCACATCGCGCGACACACCCATCCGCCCCATTGGGTGCAGCTACGCCTGTACTCCAGCACGTGGTCGGGATCCGGATGGTCCTTCGATCCAGTTCGAGACGAAGATCATGTCGTGACCGTCTGAGCGGAACCTGGACAGCGGTGCCAACGTGTGGTGGGGATCGAGCCAGTGCACCATGGTCCTGCGCACGAACCAAAGGTCGGAAAGAGAGGACGGCGAGGGGGCACGGCGGCCGGGTCGGTTCAGGGTGATGGTCTTGTAGTCCGCCGGGGCCAGGTTGTTGATCTGGCGGAGCAGGGCGGGGGAGGGCATCCGCAGGGTGAGGAACTTGATGCCGCGTTGATCGAGTTCGGCGAGCACGGGCTGGGTAGTGACCTTCTGGTCCATGACCAGCATGTGTGGGTCTTTGCCGCTGGCGTTGCGCCAGTGGTCGCA